>JABSOL010000021.1 GCA_013215985.1 Campylobacteraceae bacterium | reverse complement strand
ATGTAAAACTAAGTGAAGGCTGTAATCAGTAATGATCATTCTGTGCAATTCCATCTTTTAAAGGTAAATTACACTCAAGAACATTAGAATCATTATTAATAGAAGTAAAAAACTTAATTAAAAATGGATATAAAGATTTTTCTTTTGTATCACAAGATTCATCATCATTCCTAAGAGATATCGGTATTAAAGATGGTTTAGAACAATTAATTAATGAAGTTGATAAAATTGAAGGAGTTTCTACATGTAGAATTCTTTACCTTTACCCTTCAACTACAGAATTATCTCTAATTAAAACTATTGAAAATTCTACAACTTTTATGAACTATTTTGATATGCCTTTACAACATATCTCTTCTTCATTATTGAAAACAATGAAAAGAGGAAAAGGTGTTGAAAAATTAAGAGAATTAATGTTAGCTATGAGAAATACTCCAAATTCATTTGTAAGAACTACTTTTATTGTAGGTCACCCAGGTGAAACACAAGAAGACTTTGAAGAATTATGCGAATATTTAGAAGAATTTGGTTTTGATAGATCAAATGTATTCTCGTATTCAGATGAAGAAGGTACAAAAGCTTATGACAGTACTGAAAAAGTTGAACAAGAACTAATTGATGAAAGAGCTGATATTTTAGGTGATATTATTTCTAGAAAAACTCAAGAATCTTTAGAAGCTGAAGTTGGCCAAGAATATGAAGTTTATGTTGATGGTGAAAGTGATGAACATGAATATTTATTATCTGCAAGAAAAATATTATGGGCTCCAGATATTGATGGTGAGATTTATATTAATGATAATGAAACAGAAGAACAAATTAAATTTGGTCAAAAATATAGAGTTAAAATAACAGAATTATCAGGTGATAAATTACTGGCTACTATTTTAAAATAATGATTAATCTTAAGATCAATACAAGCAAAAATCTTTTAGCATTTTCTGCTGGTATTGATTCTACTGCACTCTTTTTTATTCTTCTAGAAAATAATATTGAATTCGATATAGCTATTGTTAATTATAATTTAAGAGAACAAAGTAAAATAGAAGTTCAATATGCTAAAGATTTAGCAAAAAAATATAATAAAAAATGTTTTATTAAAGATGTAAAAAGTGAAAATATCTCAAACTTTGAAAAAGAAGCAAGAGATATTAGATACAATTTTTTTAATGAATTAATTTCTGAATATGATTATGAAAGACTTTTTACTGCTCATCAATTAAATGATAAATTAGAATGGTTCTTAATGCAATTATCTAAAGGTGCAGGATTACTTGAAATTTTAGGTTTAAATACAGAAGAAAATAAAAATGATTATATTCTAACAAGACCACTTCTAGAATGTTCAAAAAAATCACTAGAAGAATATTTAATAAAAAATGATATAAAATATTTTGTGGATGAAAGTAATTTACTTCCTTTGTATACAAGAAATAAATTTAGATTAGATTTTGCAAATAAATTTATGGAAAAATATGAAAATGGTGTTAGGTCAAGTTTTAAATATTTAAAGAATGATTTAGAATCTTTAAATATAAAAGAAAAAGCTATCTTAGAGATTAAAGAACTAGAAGTATTTGAGAATTTAAATGATGATAATTTGAATATAAGAATTATTGATAAGTCTTTAAAAAGACGAGGTTTTTTAATTAGTCAAAAACAAAGAAAAGAAATAATTGAACAAAAAGAAATTGTTGTTTCACATAAAATATCTATTTCTATTTATGCTGAGCATATTTTCATAGCTCCAAAAGTAACAATAACTATGAATAAAAAGTTTAAAGATGCGTGTAGAAAAACAAATATCCCTAAAAATATTAGAGAATATTTATTCCAAGAAAATATAGATATGAAAAGTTTATGAGTTTAACATAAACTTTTTAAGTTTTTTACTTTGATCGATTTCATCTTTTGTTTGATCTTTTTTTATATTTAGAAATTCTAAATTTGAATAAATAAGTTCAGATAAAAATTCTAGATCTTTTAATTCTAAATCAAAATCTTGAATATCACCTTCTTCTAAATATTCATTAGCCCAAAGAACTAGTCTTTGTGCTTTTTCATCATCTTCTAAATAAGTAATAAATTTAAGTTCATTTAAGGCTTTTAAAGACCTGTTTCGTCTTTCCATGCTTCCATTAATCCTTGAGTTACTTTCATTACTTGATTCACTGCATTAACGTTATCATCGACACCTGCCGAGAATAATGTTTCTATTTGATATAAATATAAACCATCTAAATAGTGAGCTACTTCACCACCATCAAAATCAAGTACTGATCTTAATTCATCGAAAATAGCAATTGATCTGTTGATATAATTAAATTTAAGTTCAATATCATCACTCTCCATTGCTGTTTTAACAAAAGATAGGTATTTTAATAAACCCTCATATAATTTTAAAATCAATACATAAGGATCATCACTTACAGCATTTTGTTTATTGTATGCTTCTATACCCATTTATTTACGCTCCATATTTGTTTTAAAAAGTATATTATATATTAACTTAAAATTACTTATTAATTTGATGCTACTGATTGTTGAATCATCATTTTAAGTCCACCAAAAGCACCTTGGAAAGAATTAATAGCACTACCATAAGCAGCAAATTGCATTGCTAATTGTTTATACTTACTATTTAAGTCTTTTATAGCATCTTTTTTATCTTCTTTTAATTGTTTTTCTCTATTATCCATACCAGATTCATAAGAGTTAAGAATACCACCTAAACTAGAATTTATACCAAAATCAATATATTCTTTAAGTTCAGTTCCTAGCCCTCTAGCTTCAGTATCAGCAGTTCCTACAAATAAATCTTTTAAACCTTGAAAATCATCTGAAATAGCTTTATTTAAAACTTTAGAATCAATTGATAAAGATCCATCTTTACCTAAATTAAAACCATAGTTAAAGATATTTTTATCTTTTTTATAAGACCCGGACCCATCAGGAGTTGTTCCATATGATTCAAACAATTTATTTTTTATATTAGTCATCATACTTCGTAAAGACGCTTTATCTTCTACATTTGAATCTGCATTATATAATTCTGAATCTACAACAGCAACTAAAGCATTATATGCATTAACAAAATCACCAAGTTTTCCTTCTAGTTTTGAATTGTCTCTTGCAATAGAAATTGAAGAAGAATCCCCAGCTACATTAACTTTCATAGCTGTAATTTTTAAACCATTAGATAAGTTAATTTCATTAGTTGATAATTTATATTTAACACCATCAACTACAGCATCTAAATCAGATGCTTCTTGCATTTTATTAACAGACTCTGAAAAACCTAAACCAGATACTAAACCTGAATTAAGATCAAATCCAGTATTAGTAATATCTAATTTATTAGATTCACCTGCTTCTTTACTTTTAATAATAATTCTATATTCATCATTACCAACTTTTTCAAGACTTGCAATTGCTAAATCACTAGAATTTATTTCATCAATTAAGTCGTCATATGTTTTACCTGCAGCATCAAAAGTTGTTCCACTTGCTCCGCCAATTGTAATTGATCCAGATGTAAGTGCAGTATCTTTTTGAGCAGTAGTTATTGTATTACTTTGAATAATATCTTTTTGAGCTAAAGAGTTAATCACAACATTTGTTGTACCTTCTTTTAAAGCATTAATATCTTCTGCATCAAAAAGTACTGAATCACCAGCAGTATTAGCAGAAATCTGATTAAATGCATTAGACCCAGCTTTTGCAAATAGATCAAAAACTTTAACAGAATCTAAAAATAGGTCAACTTTTTCCTGAATAGATTTTATTGTTTCTTTTTCTTTTACAATATTTTCTAATGAAATTTCAATTGGTTTAACAGTCGAAGCTCTATCTGCTTTTTTTAATTTCTCAATTATTGAACTATTTAAACCACCTGCTCCAGCTCCTAATCCTAATACACCTTCAGCCATAACTTACTCCTTATCTTTTTAATCCAAGCATAATTTTAATCATTTCGTCTAATGTAGTAATAACTTTAGCATTAGCCGCATATGCTGCTTGAAATTTAATTAAATCTAACATTTCTTCATCTTTATCAACTTTTACAATTCTATTATATGATTCTTCAAGTGAAAATATAACTACTTCTTGTGTTTCTAATAAAAAATCATTATTTTCTTTATCACTAGATACATCAAGGTTTAATCTTTGAAAATAATCTGCAAATGAAGAAGCCGATCTATCAACAAGAACACCAGCATTTAATACACCTTGTGTTCCATTTTTAAATGAAATATCTTCTTTCCATTGTAGTTTTGATAAATAATCAAGTTTTGTTTGATCTAAATACGCAACTACATCTTTATTAAATCTTAAAGATCTAACAGTAGCGCCAGAAAATAAACCATCTGGTCTTTCATCAGAACCAGTAATTACATTTCCAATATATTTAGTATTTTTAGTAATATCATTATTTGAACCATCTTTATGACTGTCAATACTCATTTGTCCATATAAATAAGAATTATCATCATTTTTAACAAATTGAGATGTTAAATCACTAAAAGTTTTTGCAAATTGATCTAAAGAATCTTTATACTTTTGAAATTGATTTTTTCCAGAATCCGTTTTTAGGTTTTCAATATAAGCTTTAATTGAACCTGATGATATTTTAACATTTCTATCAAATAAAAATACATCAATAGCAATACTACCCTCAGTACTTTGATAATCATCTTTATAAATAGTTTTTTTAGCAGTTAGGTTATCAACGTCTTCAATTGGAATAACAGCAGCATTATCATATTCTTCAATTACAATTCTACCGTTAAATCTTCCATCAGGTCCTTCTTCTTTTGATTCAATTACTAAATAGTTATCGTGAGTATCATTTGTAACCTTGATTCCATTAGCATCAACTTGATATGTACCATTATAAGCTACAATTCTCTCGTTCATTAAAGGATTATTATTTATTTTATGCTTTAAAAGCCTAATATAGTTATCATTACCAGCAGTTTCTCCTAAATCAACATTCCCATCATTATTTAAATCAACATGTTCTCCAAATTTAACAGAAACTTCAGTATCATTATCGAACTTATATCTAATAATATCATTAAGATCAAAAACAGGTGCACCTATAGGTGTAGTAAATTTTAAAGATGAAGTTTGTCCATCATCTTGTAAATACACATCTCTTTGAAGAATTTCAGATTGGGAAACAGTAAAAGTTCTAACATTACTACCAAGTCTTAAAGCAACTTCACCACCTATTCTTAGTTCATAATCACTTATACCTCTATCTACTTCGATATCTACATATAAACCAAGTTCTTTTTCTAGTAAATCTCTTTTATCTAATAGAACATTACTAGCAATATGTTGTTCATCTAATGTTTGATTAATTTTACCCATTTCTCTTAAAAGTTCATTTACCCTAAGTACATCTCTTTCCAAAGATTTTTTAGTAACTTTTTCTTGAGCTTCTACACCATCATATAGTCTATTTAAAGTATCAACAACAACCGAGCCTTGATTTCTTAAATCAGTTTTATATACTTGAGAATCAGGGTTTGATCTAAGGTTTTCTACAGATTGAAAATATCTATTTAAGTCATGTGAAAATCCACTAGTATCAGTTTCTTTAAATACAGATTCTATGTCGCCTAACATATTGGACATAGCTGTATAATAACTTTTTTTAGCAGACTCTACCATAATATTGTCATACATATATTGGCTTACTGTTCGAGAAACACCATCTATATTAACACCGTTTCCATATATATTAGAACTAAGATTAGCAATTTCACTAGTATTTACAATTCTTTTTTTATATCCAGCATTATGTTCATTTGCTACATTATTAGAAACATTTTCAACTGCTGCTCTTGAAGCATTAAGTCCTGATAATGCTGTACTTAGTGATGATAACATTAGATTTCCTTTCTTTTATCTTTATTGATTATTACAAAACAATTCTTAAAATTAGATTAAGTGAGTATTTAAGCTATTTTAAAATGGCCATATAAAATTAAGTATTTTTGTGCCCCATGGCATATGTGTTACATTATCTTCTTCACCAGCTTTAATATAAAGTATTTTTAGATTTGCTATTTGAGTTGAGTCAATACTATTATCAGTTTTAATATCATAAGGTCTGATTACTCCTGATATTTTGATTTCTTGTCTTTGACCATCAAGTAACATCTCTTTTGAACCTTTAATATAATAATTCCCATTTTGATAAGTTTCTTGAATAATTACAGAAACTATAGTCTTAAAGTATTCATTTAATGTTGATTCAGCAAGTGCTTCAAATGAGCTGGAAGAATCAGATTTAATACCAAATCCTAAATTATTATTAAATTTTTTCAATCCAGAAGTTAAAGGACCTGCATTTAAAGAAGTAACAAGTCCTCCTTGAAGATTGTTTTTTCTTTTCGAAGATAAATCTCTAGAATTAGAAGTAGTACCATTAAGTTGTTCTAGAATAGTAACTTGAATAATATCTCCAACTTGTAAATCTTTTTTATCTGCAAATAAAGAAGCTCCTTTTCTTGAATATAAAGAACCAATTTTATTATTTGGTTTAACAACAACTTTAGGAATTTGGATTTCTGGTTTATCAAAATTCAATTCTTGTTTTTGAATAGAAGAACAAGAAGTAAATAGAATTAAAAGAAATAAAGATAATAATTTATTTTTCATTCTTTTGTATTTCCATTCTTTTTTTCTCTTCTTTTTCTTCATCTAATTTTGAATTTACTAAATATGCTAAGTCTATAGCAATTTTTATGTCATCAATACTTCTTTTAACTAAAGCAAGACTTCCATATCTAATTGTTACAGCAGAAATATCAATATCAGGATCACAAACAATCAAAACTTTATTATTAACTACTTTTACATCAATAATAAATTCTTGTCCAATTAAATCAATTGATGATTCTACTTCTTTATATATAATCTTTTCTAGTTTTTTAGCAAGTTTTTTCTTTTTAATTTCCATAGAATCAATTTTTACAACAGCCATTGTTTTTTGTACAGGTATTTTATATTCATCTCTCATATAAAAATAATATGCAACAAACATTGATACTAAAATAATAAAAGATAAAATTTTAAGTTTAGTATTTTTATTTTTTTTTACTGTAACTATCATAATGCTACTTATTTAATCACAAATGCTGTAAAAAATAGTTTTTTAATACTATTTCTTTTAATGTCTGAATCATCAGAAGTTGCTTCATTTACGATTGAATTAATTTCTTCCATAAGTTCTTCTTTTAATAAAGCTTTTCCACCAACCGTTAATAACTCTTCAGAAGATCTAGCTGAAATTTGAGCAATTACAAGATCAACTATTTCAGCTTTATTTGCATCAATTACAGAAGCGATTGATTCTTCACTACTTTTAATTGTAAAAGAAAGTTTCATTAACTTTTCTCTACCTTTTGCATTAGTAATGTTTAAAACTAAGTCATTGATAGATGCTTGATAAGTTGCTTTTTCTCCACTTGAATCAGCTTTCATTACTTTTTGTTCACTTTGCATTTCAGAAGAGGATGCATCTTTATTATTCATTTGAGAAAATAAAAAATAACCACCACCTATAACTGCTAATAACAATATAACTACAAGTGCTATTAATACTATAATCATGCCTTTTCCACCACCACTTTTTGTGTTTTCTTCTTGCTCAGCCATTATCTACCTTTTTCAGCTTTAAAATTTTGTAACATTTTTGTAATCTCTGCAGAATTTTCGATAGTCAAAAATTTCATAATTGAGCTTATCTTCTTTTCCTTTAGTTTCAAGATTATAGCAAAAACATCATCAATTTCTCCATCTTCAATCATTTTATTAAAAATCTTAGATGAAGTTTTTGGTTTCATTCCATTATAAACTTTAGTTGTTTTTGAAACAACAAGACCTTTTATATCTTTAAGAGTATTTAAATTCTCATTATAATAGTTTTCTATTTCTTTTTTTTCTTTTTCAATATTAGATAAAATATCTAATAAATCTTTTTTTCTTTGTTTATATTCTTTTTCTTTTTTATTATAAAATTGATTTAAATCTTTTTTTAATTGAATAACTTCTTTTTTTTCTCTAACAAGTTCTGCACTTTCAGAGCTTGCATTTAAAAAGTTAATACTCAAGAATAAAATTAACATATATTTCATTATAAACCTTTAATATTTACTTTGCATATATTCAGCAGCAGCTTCATCTTCTGCTAATATTATCTTTTTAACTAGTTCTTTTCTTTCTTCATCTAATATGTATGAAAATTGTTCACTTTCTTTTTGTAATTCAAGTATTTCTTTTATTAATCTGTCTTCTTGAATGACTAAAAGATTTTTTTTGTTAGCTAATTTTTGTAAATGTAATTTCATTGTATTTTTATGCATAGTTAAAATAGCAAAGTCAGATATCGCACCAAATTTTGTAACACCAGCTGTGTTAATCTTATTTTGAGTCAATAACATTTCGTTATCAACTTTTTCTATATGATTAGTAATTTCGTTTTTTTGAATAATTTTTTGATCTGCTTGCATTTTTTTAAGTTTATATAATTTGTTTATCATGAATTAGTTCCAAACATTAAAATATTACCCCATAAATCTCTCGTATAAGTAAAAAGATTTTCTCCTACCCACGGTAAAGAAATAAGAATAAAAATTGAAACAAGAACCATTTTAGGCACAAAAGATAATGATGCATCAGAAACTTGAGTAACTGCTTGAAAAATTGAAATAACTAAACCAATTACCATACTTACAAGTAAAGATGGTAAACCAATTATAAGAATCAGTCTTACAGTATTTTCAGCTATTCCAATTAAATCAAAATTCATTAATTTTTAACTTTAATTGTTATTTCAAGTGTTTTATTATTTAATAATTTACTTATTAGATCCGAAATATCAGAAACATTACTTGCATCAAGTTTAATAACTTCACTTGAAGTTTCTTCTTTTTCTATAGGTAAATCAGAAGTAGTACTTAAAGTTTCACTATCATCTGAACCTAAAGCATTTAACATATCATTTTCGTTTATTTCATCTAATGATGTATAATCACTTCCCATTCTAGCTCCTTCCATAAAATCATTGTTTTCATCTGTGTTTTTTGTATTTTCATTATCTATTGTATCAAAATTATTCATAGGATTATCTTCACTAATTTCTTCATCAAAATTATTCATAATATCAGAGAAGTCTTCTTCATTTACATCTTCAATACTTTTATCAAGCTCTTCTAAAAATACATTTACATCACTTTTTAAAAATTCTTCAGATTCTTTATTATTTTCTTCATCAAAAGCATTCATAAATGAGTTAATATCAGAATCTTTATCATCAATTTCTTTTATTACATTTTCAATTTCTTTTATATTTTCAATTTTTTCTTGTTCTCCAAAATTATCATGTTTTGTATTAATAGTTTGAGTATTTAAATCATTAAGATTATCTCCAAAATAATTATTCTCTTTTAAATTATCAAGTACATTAACATCTTCATACGCATCTTCAACAATTTCTATAATTGCTTCTTGAATATCTTCGCTTGAGTTATTAAAACTTTTATTTGCTTCAATAATAGCAATTCGTTCATTTATGTGTTTAGGAATATCAGATAAATCTTCGATATGAATATCTTCAATACCGTGTTCTATTAAAAATTTATGCTCAATACTGTCTTTGTTTTTTAGAAATTTTAAGTAGTTATTTTTTATTATTCTACTCTCATCAATTAGGTATATATAGTCAGGAAAGTTTTCTATTGTAGTTTTTAATTCTTCTAGTGTATGAATATCAACTATTAGTCCATAATCATCAATTTTAAGGTTAATATTAGCCTGATCTAAGACACTATGCATCTCTTCTCTAAAGTCATTGGTACCGTAAATATATATATTCAAAGATGTGCCTAAACTATTTTTATTTGCAGTATAACAGAAATTTATATAATTTTGGATAAAATAAATCAAATTAAGTATAAAGGTAATTTTTGAAATATTTTTTAATGACTTTTTTGCTTGCAACAAATATTTATTCTCAAACAATAAAAGATATAACTAATGTTGTAGGTATTAGATCAAATCAACTTTTAGGTTATGGATTAGTTGTAGGGCTTGCAGGAACTGGAGATAGTGAATCAGATTTCACTAAACAATCTTTACAAAACTTATTACGTAATTCTTATATTAAAATAGATGGATTCAAGGATATTAAGTCAGAAAATATTGCAGCGGTGATGGTTACGAGTTCATTACCTGCATTTTCTAGACAAGGTGACAAAATAAAAATAAAAATTTCCGCTATTGGTGATGCTACATCTATAAATCATGGACAATTATTATTAACACAGCTAAAAGCAGTAAATGGAAAAGTATACGCAATTGCGCAAGGTACAATTAATGCAAGAGAAGATAATAAAACAACTGGATATATTTATCAAGGTGCAACAATTGAAAATGAAATTCCATATAAATTTAATGGACAAAAAGAATTAAAATTAAGTTTGTTAAAAAGTTCTGCAAAATATGCAGATTTAGTTGAAACAAAAATAAATAAACATTTTGGGAAAAATATAGCATATGCACTTGATACAAGAACAATACAAGTAAAAAAACCAAATGAAATGTCAATGGTTAAGTTATTAGCTATTATTCAAAACATTACAATTGATACGAGTATGAGAAAAAGAGTTATTATAGATATAAATACTCAAACTATTATTGCTGGCGCAGATATATATATTCAACCTGTAACAATAGTAAGGGATAATTTTACACTAAGAATTAAAAAAACAAATTTGTCTAATGAAAATTGGGAAAATGAAGATTTAAATAAAGGTGTTAATATTGGAGACAATGTTTCAATTGGAAATGAAGCAGCTAAAGTTGATATTAACAATGCTCTAATAAATACAAAAGAGCTACCAACAATATCAGACTTAGTTAGAGCTATGAAAGTAATGAAATTACCAATTACTGATATTATTAATACACTTAAAATGATTAAAGACATGGGTGCTTTAGATATTGAACTAGAAATAAGAGGATAAGATGGCAGAATTTTTAAGTCAAGACGAAATTGATGCTCTTTTAGATATAGCAGAACAAGGTGATGATATTGATATTGCCGATGAAGCTCCTATAGTATCAAAAGAAAAGAATTATTCTATTTATGATTTTAAAAAACCAAATAGAATATCAAATGAACAGTTTAAAGCTTTTTCAACATTACATGATAAAATGCTTAGAGATATGATTACAGATCTTTCAGCAATGCTTCGAAAAATTGTTGATATAAAACTTTATTCAATTGAACAAATGACATATGGTGAGTTTATTTTATCAATTCCACAATTGACATCATTAAATACTTTATCTCTAAAACCTTTAGAAGGTAGAATAGTAATTGAATGTAATCCTGGAATTTCACATAAAATTATTGCAGAACTTTTAGGTTCAGGAGCAGTAGCTTCTAGTGATAACCTGGATAGAGAATTAACAGAAATTGAAGTATCAATATTTGATCACTTTTATCAAATGTTTGTAAAACATATGTATAAAGCATGGAAAGAAGTTTCTACAATTAATTTTAAAATTGAATCAAGAGATACAAATGCAAATGCAATTCAAATTATTTCAGATCATGAAATTGTTTTATTAGTTGTATTAGAAATTACTATTGATGAAGAATCTGGGTTTTTATCGATTTGTTATCCAATTTCATATATTGAAAACTTATTACATAAAATTGTTGAAAAGATGTTTTCAGAGAGTAAAAATAAAAAAGCAAGTAGAAGAAAAGATATTACTACTCTAATCTCAGGAGCTAAAATGAATGTTGAAGCAATGCTTGCTGAAACTGAATTATCTGTTGCTGAGATACTGGAATTAAAAGTTGATGACATAATTTTATTCTCAAAAAATGCAACATCTTCTTCTTCTAAGATATATATTAATAATAAAGAGAAGTTTTTATCTGCATCTGGAATTTCAAATAATAGAAAAGCTATTCAGATAATGTCAAATCTTGATCATGAGAAACAAGAAACACTTGAAGCTCTAAGAGAAATAAGAAATGAAAGAGATATTAAAGCCAAAGCTTCTGCTGATAATATACAAAGATTACTAAAAGAAAAAGAAGATAATAACTACTAAATTTATTACTTTCTTTTTCTAAAAGATTTAAAACATAGAATTTTCTATGTTTTATCTTAACTACTGTTCTAAACTCCAATGAATAGTTTCATCTGCAAACATAGGCACTACTTTTTGAGAAAATGCTTCATATAATGAAGGTACTACATAATCTTTTTTAACTAAAGTAATAGTTTTATCAATTGCTTTAAATTTATAAATTCTTTGAGCATTTAAAGATAAAAACTTATCTAAATTATCTAAAGCATTATTTTCTTCAAATATCTGAACTAACATTTGTAATGCTATTGGTGCAGTGAAAACACCAGCAGCGCATCCACAGGCTTCTTTTTTATGTTTTGGATGTGGAGCTGAATCTGAGCCAAACATTACTTTTGGATGTCCCTCAACTGCAATTTTTAATAAAGCATCTCTATCTTCTGGTCTTTTTGCAATTGGTTTACAAAATAGATGTGGTTTTAACATTCCACCAGCAACATCATCTAAAGTAATAATTAAATGTTGTAAAGTAATACTTGCATATAAATTAGGATATTTATCTAATAAATCTACCGCAGCTTTTGTAGTGATATGTTCCATAATAATAGTTAAATCAGGAAAAGCAGATGCAATTGATTCATAAATTGGCATAAATTCTTTTTCTCTATCCATCACAAAACCGTTAGTTTCACCATGAACACATAAAGGAATTCCTAGTTTACTCATTGATTCTAATGTTGGAGATAAAGCTTTAATATCCATAGAAGAAACACCTGTTTCACTATTTGTTGTAACTCCAGCAGGATATAATTTAATTCCAATAATTTCATCTTTAATATCTGCTAAAAATTCATATGAATAATCAGCTTGAAAAAATATAGTTACAAATGCTTCAAAGTCTTCAAAACCTTGAGCTTCTTTAATTCTTTTTTTATAAGACATTAAAGCTTCTTTTGTAGTTATGGGAGGTACAAGATTTGGCATAATTAATGCACCTGCAAATGTTTTAGCAGTTAAAGGAGCCACCAGTTTTAACATATCGTCATCCCTAAAATGGATATGCATATCAAGTGGTTGGTTTAAAGTTATAGTCTTACTCATTAAATCGCTTCCTCATTTTCTTCGCCTGTTCTAATTCTTACAATTCTCTCAATTGAAGAAACAAATATTTTACCATCACCAATTTTTCCAGTTTTAGCAGCTGCAATAATAATATCAATAGTAGAATCAACATCATCATTAACAACAATTAATTCAATTTTAATTTTAGGTAAAAAATCAACCACATATTCAGCCCCTCTATAAAGTTCAGAATGTCCTTGTTGTCTTCCATAACCTTTAACATCAGATACAGTCATACCTGTAATTCCAGCTTCACTTAAAGCATCTTTAACATCTTCAAGTTTAAACGGTTTAATAATTGCTTCAATTTTTTTCATTTAAGTCCTTTTATTAATCTTATTTTATCGTAATTCGTCTAATTATTTTATTCAAATGATTTTAAATCTATTTTCTTTTTTATATTAGATCTAGAATGCTCGTTTGAATTCTGGATAAGCTTCTAATCCACATTCATTAACATCTAAACCTTCCATTTCTTCATCAGAACTTGCGCGTAAAGGCATGATTTTATTAATTATAAATAATGTAATATAAGCAGAAATAAATGCAAAACTTCCAACTACTAAAATTCCTTTTATCTGTGTCCATAAAGTAATCTCAGAAGATCCGGCAAATATAGCAACAGCTAATGTTCCCCAAATACCATTAAGTAAATGAACTGATAAAGCCCCTACTGGATCATCAAGTTTTACTCTATCAAAAAAGCTTACACCAAATACAACAATAGTGCCACCAATAGCACCTATTAAAATAGGAGTATAAATATCATATAAATCAGGACCTGCAGTAATTGCAACTAAACCACCTAAAGCACCATTTAAAATCATAGTAATATCAAGTTTTTTATATTTTACATACATAATAACAGCAACCATAATAGCACCTGCTAAACCAGATGTATTTGTATTCATAATAGTTAAAGCAACTGCATCAGCACTTTCTTTTGAAGAAATAGATCCAACAGAACCCCCATTAAATCCAAACCATCCAATCCATAATAAAAAAGCACCTAAAGTTACTAAAGGAATATTTGAAGCTGGTATTACTCGAATAGCCCCTGTTTTTGTATATCTTCCTTTACGCGAGCCAATAATTAAAATAGCAGCTAATAAAGCCCATCCACCAGTACTATGAATAACTGTTGAACCTGCTAAATCGTACATTGATAATTCAAATATTGTATCTTTAAGAAAATTAAGTCCCCATGTAACATTTACTATTACTGGGTAAATAAAAGAAGCCATAAGAATAGTAAATAAAGCTAAAGGAATTATTTTAGCTCGCTCACTTACTCCTCCTGACATTATATTAACAACTTTTCCAACAAAAGCCATTTGGAACATAAACGCAGCCCATTTACTCATTGAAGTAGATCCAAATTCACCAAAAGCTATTTCATAACCAATAAGTAAAAATGATAAAGAAGCAAGAGCATAAATAAGAGTATTAATAGTTAAAACAGCAGCCACATTCTTAGTTCTTACAATTCCAGCTTCAAGCATCGCAAAACCTGGAACCATAAAAATAATTAGTGTCATTGCAAATATTGCAAAAAAAGTATCAAGTATATACGAAATAGAATTTAAATCCATAAATTTTCCTTATGTTTTTTATTCTATTAGTATATAATATTATTAGTTATATTAATTTATAATTTGTATATATTTTATACAGTTAATTAAATCGCTTCATCTCCTTTTTCTCCTGTTCGTATTCGAATGACTTGATCTATATCTGTAACAAATATTTTACCATCACCAATTTTTCCTGTTCTTGCAGAATCAGAAACTGCTTTAATAATATCTTCAACATCTTCATCTTTAACAATAATTTCAATTTTAGTTTTTGCTAAAAAATCAACAATATATTCAGCACCTCTATATAATTCACTATGTCCTTTTTGTCTTCCATAACCTTTAACATCAGATACAGTCATACCATTAATTCCAAATTCAATTAAAGCTTCTTTTACTTCTTCTAATTTAAATGGTTTTAATATTATTTCAATTTTTTTCATAATCTACTCCTATGCTTTTCTAAATTCTGGATAACACTCTAAACCAGTTTCATAAATATCAAGTCCTGTCATTTCTTCTTCTTCACTAACTCTAAGTCCAATAATTAAATCAAGAATTTTCCAAATTATAAATGATGAAATAAATACAAATGCTCCAATAATAACTATTCCTTTTATTTGATCAAAAATTAAAACTTCATCATTAAATATACCAACTGCTAAAGTTCCCCAAATTCCAGCTACTAAGTGAACAGATAAAGCACCTACTGGATCATCTATTTTAATTTTATCCCACAATGGAACTACAAGGACTACTATTATTCCTCCAATTGAACCTACTATTAATGAAATAATTACTCCTAAATCAGGTCCTGCTGTAACTGATACTAAACCAGCAAGGGCCCCATTTAATACAAATGTTAAGTCAACTCTTTTATAAATTAATTGTGTTAATAAAGCAGCTGCTAATGCTCCTGCACAAGCTGCCATATTTGTATCAACTATTACTAAAGCAATTGCATTTATATCAGCTTTAGAACCCATAGCTAATTGAGACCCTCCATTAAATCCAAACCAACCCATCCATAAAATAAATGTTCCAAGTGTTGCAAGAGTTAAATTTGATCCTGGAATTGGTCTAACTTTCCCATTTTTTCCATATTTTCCAAGTCTTGGGCCTAAAACAATCACACCAGCTAATGCAGCCCAACCACCAACACTATGAACAATAGTAGAACCAGCAAAATCAGAAAAACCTTTTAGAATTCCACCTAATTCACTTCCTCCCCAAGTCCAATGTCCTTGAATTGGATAAATTACAGCAGATAAAAAGACTACAAATATTAAAAATGGCCATAGTTTCATTCTCTCAGCAATAGTTCCTGAGATAACAGAAGCAGCAGTTGCCACAAAAACTACTTGAAAGAAAAAATCTGCCATTACAGGATATCCCATTTCTTCATTTGTTTTTCCACTTAACATTGAACCTGCTCCAATAAATGAATTACCCTCTCCATACATAAAGTTATATCCAACAAAATAAAACATAATACAAGAGATTGCAAATAAAGCCATATTTTTTGTTAATACAGTTACATTATTTTTAGATCTTGTAAGCCCAGCTTCAAGCATTGCAAAACCAGCTGCCATCCACATTACTAATATTCCTGCAAATAAAAACAAGAAACCATCTAATATATACTTAACATCTGAGAAATTTTCCATGTAAATCCTTTAAGTTATGTGAAAAGTATAATATAAATAATTTACGATATTAGACTTATATATGTATATTTAATATACAATTTTATATGATATTTAATATACATTAATCATATAATTGTAAAAGAATATAATAATTATTAATTATAAGAGGATACAATATGGAAGATCTAATATCAATATATCAAGGTAATAAAAATAAAATTGAAGATTTTATTGAAGAAAGTATTTCAAATATACAAATTGAAAGATGTATTAAGAATAAAAATTTCAAAGAACTCTTTTCTACTTTTTCATCTTTAGAATTGATTTATCTTGTTAATAAAAAAACGAATAAACAAAGTTCTGAAAATATCTTTAGGAATAAAACAAGTAATTCATCATTAAATCAAAATAGATCTTATTTAATTAATAAGTTAGATTTCTCAAACAAAAACATATGTTTCACAAATGTTTATATTTCAAGTGCTACTCAAAATAGATGTTTTACTCTTAGTGTAATATATGAAGATGAGATTTTATTTTTAGATTTTAATTTAATATCCGTATTGGAAAAACTTGATTTAATAGAAAGAAATAAGATTTTTCATAGGATTACAAAGTTTTATTATTTTGTGGCAGGCTTTTCATTAGCTTTATTTTCTTTATTTATTATATTTTATTCTATATATTCATTCTCACTTGATTTATTTATTAATGATAAATTTTCACTTGAAATGATATTTAAACCAATTGTTTCATTAACTTTATCTTTAGCAATTTTTGATTTAGCAAAAACTATACTAGAACAAGAAGTTTTTTTCAAATCATATTCACGTAACTCTAGTTCTGAAATCAATATGTTTGTTAAGTTTTTAATCACAATTATAATTGCTTTATCAATTGAAACTTTAATGCTTGTATTTAAAATAGCGATTAGTGACTTTACTCAAATGATTTATGCTTTATATTTAATTGTTGGAGTTTCTTTAATTATTATTTCTTTATCACTGTTTATTTATTTTGTAAATAAAAAAACTGTATAATAATTAATATCAATAATAAAACAAACAAGGTTATAAAATATGCAGAATTTCATATCAAACTCAGAGATTTTAAAAGAGATTAAAAACTCAGCAGACTTATTAAAACATTTAGATGTTAATGTTCTTATAAAAGGTGAAATTGCTGTTGGGAAAAAAACTCTTGCTTTATATATAAAAGAAAATGCAAAAATTTATAATGCGAAAATACTGCAAAATGATATTTCTGATAAAGTAATTAATATTAATAATACAACAATCATTATTGATAGAATAGATGAAATTACAAATGTAGATCTATTGATTTGTTGGATAAATGAAAATAATATAAGAGTAATAGCTATAAGTACAAAAAATGAATTAAATAATAGCTTAGAAAATATTTTTTCAATTACTTTAGAGATTCCACCTTTACAAAAAAGAGA
The DNA here is from genome assembly GCA_013215985.1 of Campylobacteraceae bacterium. Classification (GTDB taxonomy): domain Bacteria; phylum Campylobacterota; class Campylobacteria; order Campylobacterales; family Arcobacteraceae; genus NORP36. The sequence continues at coordinate 6,731 of JABSOL010000021.1, read as the reverse complement.
AGAAGATATAAATGCTTTAGCCAAACAATTTTCAAAAGAAGCACTTGATATTTTAGGACAAGACTCAAAACCTAAAAAACTTATTCTTAATACAAAAGAGAATGCTCATAGTTTAAGAAAGTCTATTTTCTTTTCACATTTATTCGAATCAATCGGAGAAGAAGAAATTATGGCTTTAATGCAAATATATATATCTGATAATATGCAAGGAGAAAATTCTTATAAAGATTTTTTACACCTTTTAGAAGTGCCTTTATTAAAAGCTAGTGCTAGTAAACATAAATCACAAGTACAAATGGCAAAACACTTAGGATTAAATAGAATAACTCTTAGAAAAAAACTACAAACTTATAAAGAATTATTATGATTACAGAATTAAACATAGAAATTGAAGATTTAATAGAAAAAGAAGCTAGTAATTTTGAAGTATCAAAAGTATTTAAATCTTACATTAATGCTTATGTTAAAACATTAGACAATAAAGTAAAAAATACAGGTGCAAAAGACTTTTATGTAAAACATACAAAACAAACTGATGTTTTTATAATTGCTTTATATAAATATATTCTTAGAAAACATTTTGCTTCATATTTACCGATGGGTTCATCTATCCCTATTTCTTTAGTTGCTCTAGGCTCTTATGGAAGAGAACAATTATGTATTTATTCTGATATAGATCTATTGATCTTATATCAAGATGTTAAAGCTTATAATTTAAAAGCAATAATGGAAGAGTTTATTATTTTAGCTTGGGACTGTGGTATTAAATTAGGTTCAAGAGTTCACGAATTAAATGAAATTGAAGATTCCGTTAAAACAGATATAACAATTAAAAGTTCAATTATTGAATCAAGATTAATTTATGGATCAAAACATTTATGGTATTCATATCAAAGAGTACTATCAAGAATAAACAATACAAATAAAAAAGAATTTATTCTTGCAAAAAATATTGAACATAAAAATAGATTAGAGAAACATCCTTTAAATATGCAGCCAAATATTAAAGATGGTTATGGAGGTATGAGAGAATCAAATATGTTATTTTGGTTAACAAAAACTGTATATGGAGTATCTTCTTTAAAATACTTACAAAATATATTATATAGTGAAAAAGAATATTTTAAATATAGAACTTCATTAGAATTTATTTTTAAAATAAGAAATAATTTACATATTATTCAAAAGAAAAAACTTGACATTGTAAATTTCGATATTCTTCCTGAACTTAGTGATAAATTTGGATTTAAACATAAACCACGACATACAAAAGAAAGACAGTTAATGGCTAAATTATTTGAATGTTTACATAACATTCATTTTTTCTCTTCTATTATCTGTAAAAAAATCACAAGACAAATAGATTTTAAAAGTAAAAACATTAAATTATTAAAAGAATTTAGATATAAAAAGAATATTTATATTCTTGATAATAAAGTTTTCACTTCATTTAATATAAAAGCTGTAAATTTAAATACAATTATTAAAGAATTGATTTCCTTTCCTTCTTCTGTTAAAGATTTTGATGAATCTTATGTTTATTATTTAAGTAAAACAAAACTTCCACCAAAGCAAAATAAAGAACATAAAAAATTAATTAAAACACTTTTATTTAAAGATAATTTATACTCAATTGTAAATGTAATTTATAAAGCTGGTTTATTCCAAGTAATATTTCCAATTACTAAAAAGATTACAAATCAACCACAATTTGATGGATATCATGAACTTCCGGTAGATTTACATTCTATATTAAATTTAAAATATTTTGAAAATATAAAAGATGATTTTGTACAAGAAGTATATGATTCTTTAGATAATACAGATAAAAAATTAGCAAAAATAGCTAGTTTTTTTCATGATGTTGGAAAAGGTAGAAAAACAGATCATCATTTAGCGGGAGAGAGATTATTTAAAAACTATGCAAAATTCCTAGATTTTGAAATGTCTCATGTTTTAATTGTTGCTAAATTAATTAGATATCATAATCAAATGAGTTTATATGCTACAAATGAAGATATTTATTCTGAAAAAGTGATTCTTAATTTTACTGGTTTAATACAAAACAAAAGATTTTTATCTATGTTGTATATTGTTACTTACGCAGATATTTCAGCTGTAGGTTCAAATATATATAATTCTTCAACTTCATCTTTATTAAAAGCTTTATATATTCAATCACTTCCTGCTTTTTTAAATAAAGAATTATTAAGCGAGAGTGCAAGAAAAATTGCAAAAATAAATGCTATAAAAAAACTAAGTTTATATAATACTTTGGGATCTCTTATGAAAAGAAAAATATCATATATTTCTTCTTCTCAGATATTTCTTCAATTAAAAGCAAAAGATATTTTAGATTTAGCAATAAAAGCAAAAGATGTAAATGATTATATTTATAAAATTGAGAATACTGAAGTTTTATGTATTAAAATAATTAAATTAAAAGCTTTAAACTTAGGATATTTATTAGGAAAATTAGAATTTTTTAATATTTCATCAATGAATATTTTTAAACTATATGATGAAAAAAAATGTTTTGAAATAAAATTTACTGAAAAAGTAAGTGAAGCGGATTTGTATTATGTAGATGAAATTGTTAAAAGCTCTTTTGATATGAAATTAAAAGTAAAATCAACAATACCTATAATAAAAGAAAATGATATTTTAATTGATTGTAATCATACTTCATATTTAGCATCTATGAAAGTAAAAACAAAAGATCAAAAAGGATTATTGGCTTTTATTGCTAAAACTTTTGATGATTTTGAGGTAGAAATTGAATCTGCTAAATTATATACAAGTAGAGGAAAAGCTAGAGATTTATTTTTAATTGAAAAAACAGATTCATTTTGTTCAAATACTGAGAATATAATTAAACTTCTTTGTCAAAAAAATTAGAACAATGGACTGTTCAATATATTGTGTAACCATCTAGTAATTGCTAAAGTTCTAAATTGACGGTGTATTGATTATATGATATTTGTTCCATAATTTCTATTCTAATATATTCTTGATATTAGTAATAAATTGATAACTTGTCTCATTTATTTCTCCAAGAAGTAAAAACAATAGGATATTTTTTTCAAGTTTATCTAGTTCAAATTCAGATTCTTCTTTTGTAAGGACTAAAAATCTTAAATAATTTCTTATTTGATATCCTATTCAAAGTTGTACTTGGGTATTTAGAAATACTTAGTTTATTCCTTAGGGAAAGCCTTTATTCCATCTATTGATGCTATTAATAGATCTTGATCCAGGATAATTAAGATCTGTTAGTGCATGTAGAGAGAATTTAGTTCATTCATTTTCATTTAAATAAAGTTCTAATATCTCTTTTTTACAATCAACTATAACACCAATAACTGTATAAAAATCTTTATAAATATATCTTCTATCTTCCTTTACTTTATAATGAATTATCAAGAAATACAAGGGGATATACTTCTTCTAAAGGTCTAGTTTTCCATTCTTGAAGCATTGGCAGTATTTTGTCAGTAACTATTCTTCTTGTGGCTTTAAATAAGCCTACACAATAAAAGTCTTCTATATATTCAGATATTTTAGAATATGAATTTTCTAAAGCATATAATGAAGTATTTTATCTTCAATACTAGTTTAGTTTTTCTTAACTATTTATGGTTCAAAGTTTCCATTTATCTCTCTTTGAACATCAAAATAAAATGAACCATCTTAACTTTTCATAGTCTTTTTTGAAATAAGCATTTTACGATTTATATTAAATATTTTACTAAATATGAATCTATTTCTACTGAAAGTTCAGGTTATGTTAAATGCTTGACTACTTAACTTTATGATCCATCTTTTCTAGTAATACTTTTGTCAGCTTTGATATCTTTTGTAAATTCTTCAGCATCTATTTCTATATTCATCTTTGTGTCATTTAGTGTTTTTTATTTTACCGAACTGACACAAAGTTTCTAATACCCTCGAACAATATTATTTTATATGTCTACTTCTATTGAAGAGTCAATAAATATCTTAATTTGTGAGTTAACATCAAACGTTGAATAAACTTCAAATTCTTCATTATCTATTTTTTCAGAAGATAATTTATTCCAATTATCTTCTCCTCCTTTTAAAATTAGTTTTTCTTCTGATTCTACAAAAGTAACAAACTCATACTCTTCTTCAATTGAAAGAACATTAGATAAATCAATATCATTAGAATTATTTATTTCTGACAATGTAGCACTCTCAACTTTTATAGCTTTTTCTAAATTAATATCATCTTCTAATACTAAATCACTAGCTTCTGTTTTAAACCAAACATCTGCCACTTCTTTTTCATTACCATCATTATCTAGGTATATTGATTTTAATCCAATTATATTTCCATTTGAATCTTCATTTGAGCTAATTGTTTGAAGTGATATTTCAGATATATTTGAGTCTTTTAAACTTAACAACTCACCTTCATCTGTTGTTCCATCTGAGTTAATATCTTTCCATACTTTTAATTCATTAAATTTTTCGTCAAGTGAATTTATTACTCCATCTTCATTTGAATCTAATTCTCTTAGAGCTTCATATCCATCTTTTGCTTTTGAACCATCATTTTTAATAGTTTCTTCACCAAATAATTCGGACGAATTATTAATAATTTCATCATTATTTATATCTCTTACTAATAAAGCATCATCTTTTCCAACCCATCCCGTTAAATCTAAATCACCATCAGCATCAATATCAAATTTCACACCATGCTCTAAAGATATTGTTTCTATACCATCATTATCTAAGTCAAGAATTATTGGTGTTTTATAAGTAGATTTATCAAAGTTTAATTTAATATCTTCTATTGAATCAGGACTAATTGTTAAAAGTGAGAAATTATCTATTCCCCATGACTCGTCTCTACTTCCTTGATCTAGTTTTGATATTAATTCTATTTTTACTAATCCATTTTCATCTGCTTTATTTATTATAAAATAATGATGTTTTTCATCATTACCATTATAATAGCTATCTTCATAAGTTCCTAATTCCCCTATTTTTTCGCCACCATCTTTAGAATCATCTAAGAAAATGCTAGGATTAATGTATCCATTAAATTTGTCTTTCGCTATAAGTTCATTATTTATTTTTACACTAAAAGAATCTTCATCTTCATCCCAAGAATCTATTTCATAAAAATCAAATTCTATTTTAACATCTTCATTTGCGTGATCCACTCCTAAATCAAATGTTTTATAAAGTTTAGTATTTCCATGTAGACCATTATATTCATCAGAACCAGGAAAACCACCTAAATAATTTCCTGTATTTTCATTTCCATACCTTAATTCGGCATCTACATTATACATTTTTGAATAAATAGCATCACCTTCAAAATCTATTTTCCAACCATCTGTGCTTACTTCAAAATCTTCTTCAATTATAATCTGAGAATTTAAGGATTTCATATTGTTTACTTCATCTATAACAATTTCTCTTGAAACTAATTTAACTGTTCCATTAATAGTTAGATCTCTTCCTCTACCACTTAAATCTATAATTTTTCCATCATCTGTTATACTATCCATACCCCAATGAGCTCTTTCTTTACCATTTACAGATATTTTAATATCTAGGTATTCTCCATTAAATGATTGGTTACTATCAAAACGTCCTCCAATACTATCTTGTTCTTGACCAAAATTTAAGATAGCCTTACTTCTATCAATAATGTGTCCAACTTTAAATGTTCCGCTATATAATTCAACGCCATCAAGATAAAACTTCGTTTCTCCAGTGGAACTTTTCCATGATGTTCTTATATCATGATCTTTTCCATCAAGAATATTTTCAGAACTTAAAGATCTATATGAACGCCCAATATATAAATAGGGTTGACCTGATGAATTTATCCAAATAAGTACTTCATTATGAGATTGTTTATTTGCATAACTTAATAAACTAGATCCTCCAGATGATGGTCCATCAGAATTTATACGCATACTAATATCAAATGAGCTAGCATCTCCAAATATTTTCTGTGCTTTTGCTAATTCTAAGTAGTTTTCAGTATTACTTCCTTCTATTGAAATTACATTATATGTCGTATCATTTGGGTTTATATTTTCTTTATCTGTATTTCCACTTGTACTTATTGCCGTAATATTAAAAGCAGGCAAATGTTTGCCACTATTTACTAAGTCAACTCCTATTTGGCTTAATGTTATTATTCCATTATTATCAATTTTGAAATTATTATTATCAATTGAATATGTAATATCTCCATCATCTATATCATCTGTACTTGCTTTTGCAACGACTGTATTTGTATCTACTTGTTTTTTTGTAATTATGTATTCTGTATCAATATCTAAGTTTAAGCCTTCATTTATAGGAAGGATTATAGGTGTTACTGTATCTCTAGATGTAAACTCATCATCACTTAATTTTATTGAAATCTCAGGAAGTATTCCTCCTGAATTAACTAACTCTGCACCTGCTTGTGTTAGCACAATTTTATCTTCTGATATTTCATAGTAAGCATCTGTATTCTCTAAAGTTAGTATTGCATCACCTTCTTCATCTTGAATATTTATACTTGCTACTTCTTTTCCTTTTACAGTTAAAACATCATCTTCTATTATTGTTTTTATATCAATTATTTTTACAGTTAAATCATCATTAGTAGCTGTGATTATTGGTGTTACTGTATCTCTAGATGTAAACTCATCATCACTTAATTTTATTGAAATCTCAGGAAGTATTCCTCCTGAATT
>JABSOL010000227.1 GCA_013215985.1 Campylobacteraceae bacterium | reverse complement strand
TGATAACATATTTTTGGATATTGTCGTTAAATGGCCGGGTGCAACACATGATTCGTTTATATTTCGAACATCGAATATCCTTATTATACAACAACCGTATGACTATTGAAACAGTCCCGTAACTAATGGGGTCTACTCGTAGCCATATCTCATTAAAATTCGTGTAAAAATTCACATCAGTAATTTTGTTATAGGTTTATTATAATTATAATTTATATTATTTGATGCTGAAGGGGCGCTAAAAATTTTAAGAAATTTACTAAAATATAAAATTATAGAATTAAAATTATTTAACTACAATATAAAATTAATAAATCGTAGATTCAAATATAAGAAAGCCTCATATAATAATAACATATTAATTTTGTTATTATAAAGTATCAGGCTTTAAGACATTTCCAACAAAACTTAAGTTACACAGATAAGAAAAAATAGTATAAGATGAGGTAGAAGAGAAAATTCTTAGTTTTATTGTTTTTCCTAAAAATATTAATAGTTAAAATTTTATTATAAACTACCAGACAAGTCTTTATTTATCTTCATCACTTGAATTAAAAAGTGCTAATACTTAGTGTAATTAATAAATAGTTCAATTATATTATCCCAAATCAAAAGCAATGAAGTTTTCTTGGAGTTCAATACTTGTAAATCGTTCATTTTCTTTTTCTAAAACATCTTTAATTTTTTCTTCTATAATATCAAGAATGGAAGATTTATCTTCAATATTTTTAGGAATAAGAGCTTCAATTAGAATAGCTTTTTCTTTGATGATGAATAAGTCTTGATATTCTAAATTAGATCTAACTTTTGAGGCTATAGCATTTACAATGCATTCTTTATCATAAGAACATGTTTCTATGTTTGCCTCAATTTTTTTGGCTTTTTCTTGTAAGATTTTTAAATAACTATTCATAACAACCCTTTTCTTATTAACTTATATAAGATAGTTTTATTTATATATAATAGCATAAGTAGATTTATAATAATTAATATAGTTATTATAAATAAAGAGGATAATAGAATCTTAAAAATTTAGAATAAAAACAAGAAAATATTTACTTTATATATAGATATTCTTTATTAATGATATATTTAACTTTATTTTAAATATTTTATAATATATTACGAAATAAGGAGTTCTAATGAAAAAAGAATTTGAAAGATTTAAAGATTGGCTTAAGGCTAATTATAATGATGGTTTAGAAGATTTAAATCCTCCTGCAAGTGATAAAGAAATCAAAGAATTAACAGATACTCTTGGTATTGAATTACCAAAAGATTTTATTACTGTGCTTAAAATACATAATGGACAAAAGGGTGATTCTGCTTGGCTTTTTGATTCTCAAGAGTTTTTATCAACACATCGTATAATTGAAGAATGGAATAATTGGAAGAAGTTTTCACAATCAAAAGAATTTCCAAAAGTTTCTGCTATTACAGATGAAGGAATTAAAAGTAATTTGTGGAATTCAAAATGGCTAACATTTTCTTCTAATGGGGCAGGTGATAATTATTGTATTGACTTAGATCCTACAAGTTCTGGAACAAAAGGTCAAATCATAACACTTTGGCATGATTTTGCTGAAAGAGAATTAGTATCATTAACTTTTAAAGAGTGGTTTAAAGACTATGTTGATCAACTATTTTCTGGTGATCTATTTTATTCAAAAGAATATAATTCTATTGTAAATAAAGATGAGATTTGATTTATCTAGTAAATAATCACTTTTTTTCTTTTATTACATTAATCTAAGAGAAAGACACATTAATATAATATTAATTTTATCTAAAACTTAATATTTGAATTTTGAGAGAGTATGCTCAGTAAATTGGGTATACTCTGCTTAAACTACATAAATCTTTATAAACTCCCAAGGAACAAACTCTTGAAACACTTATCAATAAAAAATGTACACTTTAAGTACAAAAATTCTGTTATTTCTATTTTTGAAGATCTTACTTTAGAATTTGAACAAGGATGGAGCAGTATCGTGGGTTCTAATGGCTCAGGAAAAAGCACACTTCTAAAACTTATTTCAAAAGATCTAAAAGTAGATGAAGGAAGTATTACTGGTAATGATTTAACACATTACTGCCTTCAAAGTACAGAAGAAATACCTCAAAACCTAGAAGATTTTATGATGACTTATACAAGTAAAGCTTTTAAAATAAGAGATAGTTTAAATATTTCTGATGAATGGTTATATCAATGGGATACTCTATCTTTTGGGGAGAAAAAAAGAATGCAAATAGCACTTGCAATTTTTGAAGAACCTGATGTTTTACTTGTTGATGAACCTACAAATCATTTAGATACTAAGAGTAAAACTATAGTATTGAATGCACTTAAAAACTTTAAGGGAATAGGGATATTAGTAAGTCATGATAGAGAACTTTTAGATGCTTTATCTCAAGCTACAATTATTTTAAAAAATAAACAAATATACTTATTTAAAACTTCATTTTCAAAATCTATGGATGAGTATCTTACTAATATGGAATTCGTAGGTAAAACACAAGACAAGCAAAATATTCAATTAAAAAAGCTAAAAAAATCAATTCAAAGCCAACATGAAAAAGTAAGTCAATCTAAAAAAAGAATGTCAAAAAAACACTTAGAAAAAAATGATAAAAATTCTAAAACAAAAATTGACTTAGCTAGATTTACTGGAAAAGATAAAAATGATGGTAGAGAGTTATCAAAATTAAAATCTAAACAAACAAAATTAATATCAAGTGCAGTAAAAACTGAAAAAGTTTTTGAACTTGGTATTGAATTTCAATCAACAAATAGTAAAAACATTTTTCCTATAGTTATAAAAAATAATATTTTAAAACTAGGCGATAGTAAAAAACTATTTTATGAATCTTATTCAATAAATAAATATGACAAAATTGGAATAATTGGTGAAAATGGTGCTGGAAAAAGTACTTTTGTAAATCATTTATTATCTTCTGCTGATTTAAAAAATGAATATTTATATATACCACAAGAAATAACTCAAAAAGAAAGTAAAGACATTTTTGATAGTATTAATAACCTTACAAATGATGTAAAAGGAGAAATATATACAATTGTGCGAAAACTTGCATCTGATCCTATAAAACTACAAGATAGTTTGATTCCAAGTCCAGGAGAGGTTAGGAAACTAATGATTGCTCAAGGACTTTTACAAAATCCATCTTTGATTATTCTTGATGAACCTACAAATCACATGGATTTAGATTCTATTGTATCATTAGAAATTGCATTAAAAGAATATAATGGAGCTTTACTTATAATTTCTCATGATAAAGCTTTTTTAGAATCAGTGGTAAGTGATACTTGGGAGTTTATAAAAGATGATGAGGATGTATATAAAATTATTTATTAATTAATAGACCAATAA
>JABSOL010000226.1 GCA_013215985.1 Campylobacteraceae bacterium | reverse complement strand
ATAAAAATAATCAATTTCATAGGAATCAATAATAAGTAAATCTATCTTTTTTTTATTGCTTAAAGTAATTAATTCTTTTACATCATTATTTTTTAATATATGAAATTTGTAATCTTTTTTAATAATTTCTTTATTTATATTACCTTCTAAGTCTTGCACTGCAAAAGTAATATTCGAATTTTTAAATTTTTCTACTAAAACTAAATCTCTTTTTATATGTCCTAAACCTATTAGAGATGAACTATTTGCACGTATAAGTATATTCTTATACGATTTTTCAAGATTAAACCCAAGTTTTAATTCTTTTATATTTTCTAATGTTTGGTTTTTCTTTTTATGATTAATAGCTTTATACATATACTCCGCTCTAGTCCAATCATCTTGTGTATCTATATCACATACTAAGTGTTTTGGTAAAATTATTGGAATTGAGTCTTTCCCAAACATAATTTCAGAAGAAGTTTCATTTAATTTAGTCCAATAAAATTGTCCTGCATCTTGATACGCTTCTTCTAAATCTTGGCTTCTTGTTAAATAATGTTCAGGATTAAACATTTCACATCTATCATTTTTATCTATTTTAAATGTTCTTTGAATGGGAAAAGGCATTGAAGTGCAAGAAAAAGAATTTATAGCAGATGAAGTTTTTAATTTTTTATATCCAGATATTAAATATTTTGAATCTAATAAAGGTGCTGTTGCATATATAGTGCATAAATAATCAAACTCTTCGCCTGATTTTTTTAAAAAGTCTAAAGCATGTTTAATAACCTCAGCAGTACCCACATAATCATCTGATAATTCTTTAGGACGAACAAAAGGCACTTCTGCCCCATAATCTAAAGCTATTCTTTTTATTTCTGCATCATCTGTTGATACTATAATTTTGTCAAATAATTTAGATTCTTGTGCAGCTTTTATTGAATAAACAATTAAAGGAACTCCCTCAAAAAATTTTATATTTTTTTTAGGTATTCTTTTACTTCCACCTCTTGCTGGAATAACTGCAATTAATTTTGACATAAAATATCTTTGATACTTTTAATTACATAATTCTGTTCTTCATCACTTAGAGAATAATACATAGGAATTGAAATTGTACTTTTATAATACTCATCCATATAAGGAGTAGACTCAGTCCCATATCCTAAGTTTTTATAAAAAGGCTGTTTATTAATTGGTATATAATGATATTGACAACCTACATTTAATTCACGAAGATTTAAAACAAAATCTTTTTTAGATATTTTAAACATTTCAAAATCTATTCTTAGTACATATAAATGATAAGATGAATTTTCATTAAATTTATATAAAGGTTTTATACCCTCAAAATCTAGAAATTCTTTTTCATATTTTAAAACTATTTCTTTTCTTCTCTTTATAAATAAATCTAATCTTTTTAATTGTGAAATACCTAAAGCACATTGTATATCTGTAATTCTATAATTAAATCCTAATTCACTCATATCATAATGCCAAGGAGCAATAGAAGTATCAAGTTTCATACCATGAGATCTTAATAATAATAGTTTTTCATATATATCTTTGTTATTTGTAGTAATTGCACCACCCTCACCTGTTGTAATATGTTTTACAGGATGAAAAGAAAAGATTGAGATATCTGAATTTACACAAGAGCCTGATTTAATACCTTCAAAAGATGATCCAATTGCATGGGCATTATCTTCTAGAACTTTAATATTGTATTTATCTTTTAAATATCTTAATTTATTTTGATTTAAAGGGTTTCCAGAGAAAGCAACTGCATATATAGCTTTAATTGATTTATCTTTGATAAGTTCTTTTTCACATAAATCTAAATCTATATTTCCATTCTCACATATATCTACAAATACAGGTTTAGCTCCTACATAAAGTATAGAATTTGATGTTGCTAAAAATGAATTAGGAGTAGTTAAAACTTTATCATCTTTTTCTAAAAGAACTAGTGAGCTTAAATGCAAAGCAGCTGTACCATTTGATACAACTACAGTATATTTTGATCCACAATATAAAGAAAGTGCATCTTCAAATTCTTTAGCTTTAGGACCTGTTGTAATAAAAGGCGACTTTAGTACCTTTATTACTTCATTAATATCATCATCTGAGATATTTTGTTTACCATAAGGTATAAAATTCATATTTAAACTTTTAATAATTCTAAGAATTCTTTATGACTTAACCATTCTTGATTATTTCCAGAATTATATTCAAAACCTTGTTCAACTAATACACCTTCTTCATTTAGTAAACTTCTTGTGTAATCTCTTGCAGAATAAAATTTAATACTTGGAGTAATTATATAATATGTATCAAATTCATATGTTAAATGAGAATCATCAGCAGGGCACATTATTTCATGTAGTTTTTCACCAGGTCTAATTCCTACAACTTCTTGTTTTAAAGTAGGAGCTAAAGCTTTAGCTAATTCAGTCATTTTCATAGATGGAATTTTTGGAATGAAAATTTCTCCACCATGCATTCTTTTGAAATTATCAAGTACAAAGTTTACTCCAGCATCTAAAGTAATCATAAATCTTGTCATTCTTTCATCTGTAATAGGTAAAGAGCTAGCACCTTCTTTTATTAGTTTCTCAAAAAAAGGAATAACTGAACCACGTGAAGCAATTACATTACCATATCTAACAACTGAAAATTGAATATCTTCTTTCCCTACAAGATTATTAGCAGCAACAAATAATTTATCAGATACAAGTTTTGTAGCTCCATACAAATTTAAAGGGTTTGCTGCTTTATCAGTTGAAAGTGCAATTACTTTTTTTACTTTGTTAAATATTGCTGCATCAATTACATTTTGAGCACCATTAATATTTGTTTTAATACATTCCATTGGATTATATTCAGCAATTGGAACATGCTTTAGTGCAGCTGCATGAATAACATAATCGACATCTTTCATCGCAGTTTTTAATCTATCTGCATCTCTTACATCGCCTATGAAATATCTCATACATTCATTGTTATAATCTTGAGCCATTTCATATTGTTTTAATTCATCACGAGAGTAAATAATTATCTTATTTGGTTTGTAGTTTTCTAGTAAAATTTTAGTATATTTTTTTCCAAAACTTCCTGTACCACCAGTAATAAGTATATTCTTTCCATTAAACATTAGATTTGCCTTTTATTTATAAATAATTTATTTAATTTTATCTAATATTATATAGATTAAGCCTTATATTTAAATAAATAAGTTATTTTATAATCTTTCTAATAATAAAAATACAGTAATATTAAAAAAATACATAAAGAAGATAATATGAATGATAAACAACCAAAAGAATTAGAACAAACTATATTAAGTATTTATTCTAAAAATATATAATAATTTAAAATACAACATAAAAATCTTTAATCTAAAATTAAAGATTTTGAAAATTATAATTATTTTTAATACTCTTTATCTTTTGTAAACAATCATTTTGAATTGATTAA
>JABSOL010000225.1 GCA_013215985.1 Campylobacteraceae bacterium | reverse complement strand
TAATAAAGAAAAATTAAATATTGATTACTATATTGAGTATATGGATACAAAACGTTATTTATCAAAAGAACATTAAACAAACTTAGAAAAATCATAAAAAGAAAAAAATAAAAATATTAAATTTGATTTAATTATTGTTACTGATGATAATGCTTTTAATTTTATGAAAAAACATCATAAATCTATTTTTAAAAATGTTCCATTAATTTTTGCTGGAGTTAATTACTTAAAAAAAGAACATTTAAACGGTTTAGAAAATACTACTGGAATTAATGAAAAATTATGAACTTATAAAACATCTTCAGCCAGAAATTAAAAACATATATACAATTGTAGATGATACTACTACTGGAAAAAAGATACAAAAAGAAGTACAATCTATAATAAAAAACAATAAAAACAAAGACATACACTATGAAATACTTAATAAATATAATCTTAAAGATTTAGAACTTAAAGTTCGTTCTTTACCAAAAAATTCTGCTGTTTTATTAACATTCTTTTTTCGTACGAAAGACAATAAGTATTTAAAATATGATGAAGTATCAAAACTTTTATCAAACTATTCAAATGCTCCTGTATATGGTACTTGGGATTTTACTTTTGAAAAAGGTATTTTAGGAGGATATTTAACTAGTGCACTTTTTCAGGGGAAAGAAGCTGGTTTAATGGCGATAAAAGTACTAAATGGTACAAAAATTGAAGATATTCCTGTTTTGTACAATAGTCCAAATGCCTATATGTTCGATTATAACAAATTAAATAAATATAATATAAATATAAAAAATCTACCAAAAGATAGTTATATTATTAATAAACCTATATCTTTTTATGATACATATAAAATTCAAATTTTATCAATTTTTATACTTATGTTTTTTATGTTATTGATAATATTATTATTATTTAGAAATATTCATAAAATAAAACTAGTAGAAAAGAAAATTTCTAAACAATTAACTTTTCAACAACATCTAATTGATAGTATAGATGTACCTATTTATTATAAAAATATAGAAGGTATATATTTAGGATGTAATGAGGCATTTTCTAAATTTTTCAATAAACATAAGGATGATATCATTGGAAAAAATGTTTATGATATTTTTCCTAACGAATTAGCAAAAGATACAGACATAAAAGATAAAGAACTTTTTAAAAATGGTAAAAATCAAAAATATGAACGTTCTCATAGTAATAGTAATGCTAGTGGGAATGTATATACTATCCTTTTTAAAAGAGCATTCTCTATAGAAAAAGAAGAAATCGCAGGTTTAATTGGTACAATATTTGATATTACTAAAATGAAAAATTCTGCTAATGAACTTGATCTTTTAAACAAAAGTTTAGAATCTAAAATTGAAGAACGTACTAAAGCTTTAGTAGAAAGTAATATACAAGTTAAAGATAGTATTGCTTCAGCATCTTTAATACAAACAGCCCTTATCGCAACATCTGAACAGTTTGAACAGTTTTTTCCTTCTCACTTCTCTTTATGGCAACCAAAAGATATTGTAGGCGGAGATATTATACTTCTTAGTGAATTAAGACATGAAGAAGAGTGTATGATATTATTAATAGATTGCACAGGACATGGAGTTCCTGGTGCTTTTCTTACAATGTTAGTAAAAGCTTTAGAACAAAGAATTAGATCTTATATTTTAGCTAAAGAAGATATTGAATTTAGCCCTTCTACAATATTAAGTTATTATAATAAAACTCTTAAAAAAATGTTAAAACAAAATTCTATTGATAGTAAAAGTAATGTAGGATTTGATGGTGGAGTAATTTATTATGACAAAAGAAGATCAATTCTTAGATATTCAGGAGCAAATTGTAATCTTCATTATATTGAAGATGAAGAGTGTAAAACATTTAAGGCTTCACGTTATTCTGTAGGTTATACTAAGTGTGATAATAAGTATATTTATAAAGAAATAAGTATTAACGTAAAACCTGGAATGAAATTTTATTTAACTAGTGATGGTTATCTAGATCAAAATGGTGGAGAAAAAAACTTTCCTTTTGGAAAAAGAAGATTTGTAGACCTAATAAAAAACAATCATAATCTAGATTTTGATACTCAGAAAAAACTAATGAAAGAAACTTTTATTGAATATAAAGCTGAAAATGAAGCAACTGATGATGTAGCAGTTATAGGATTATGTATTTAAATTTATAAAAGTTCTTCTTTATAATAAAAATTATTTTATAACAATGAGACACAATATATCTCATTGTAAAATTATTCTATTTTTTGCTTGATGATTTTCTACCAACTAAAATACCACCTAGTGCAATAAGAGCTATACCTGCGAAAGTATATATATCAGGTACAGTATCACCTAACATAATTCCAAAACCAAGAGCAAAAGGTATACTTGTATAACCAATAACTCCAATTATACTTGCTGCGCTTAAACTATAAGCACGTGTAAGAAACCACTGAGAAGCTGTTGATAAAACTGCCATAAAAGCTATAAGTGCCCAAACAAAAGGATCCGTATGTATTTTAAATTCTGCATAAGGCGTAAATAGAAAAATTAATAAAGGAATAATTACACCAATACCCATAAATGAAAGCATAATAACTCTTGCATCATAGATATCTTTAATCTTTTTTATAGTTGCATATGCAGCTGCTGCAAAAAAACCACCTAAGATTCCTAAAATATGATCAAAAGATATTTCAACACCAAAAGGTTTTATTATAAATGCAACACCTAAAAATCCGACAATTAGAGCAAATATAGTAGTAGTACTAATAGACTCTTTCATCAAATAATATGCAAATATAGTTACAAAAAATGGTGATGTTTTATTTAAGATCACTGCTTCTCCTAAGGGAATTGAAGCAATTGTATAAAAATAACATAACATAGCTAATGTTCCAAATACACCTCTTAAAACAAGTAAGTTTAGTTTTGTCATATCTATAGAGACAGGTACTTTTTTTAAACTATAAAGTACTATTAATACACCAAGTAAGTTTCTATAAAATACTATCTCAATAGGATCCATAGTATCAGATAATATTTTAGCAACAGCTCCAGATAGTGCTCCAATTAGAGCAGAAACAAGCATAAATAATATACCCTTGTCTATTAATTTTAATTTTGATAGTGATTTATACTTATTTAACATTATCTTCCTTTTTTTGCATTATATATAAAAGATATAAAAAAGGCTTTAAATTAAATATACTAATTGAAAAAAGGCTAATTTCTCAAACTTTTAGATAAATTTTGATGATTATATTAAAAATATATACAGTATTGAAACTTATTTCATGTTTATTATTTTATTTATTATTTTGTTTTTTTCGATACATGTTTTCAAAATTTATTTTTTGTTGTTTTTTTCGATTCATTTTTTTAATTTATTTTTTCGATATATTTTTTCGATTTACACAATTTTTTTATAAGCAACTCAGGATTTTGATGAGAGCTCGAGTTGCATATTTTCCAGTCAAAATTCAAAATTGAGTA
>JABSOL010000224.1 GCA_013215985.1 Campylobacteraceae bacterium | reverse complement strand
TTAGAGCTACAGGTAAAAAATTAAACCTTGTTGCACATGGTTACTGTACTAAACACGGAATTTGGGAATCAACTGCTGTTAAAGTAGAAGTTGCTTAATTTATTAGTATTTAATACATTAAAAAGTTAAGAGTTTTACTCTTAGCTTTTTTTATGTCTAGTATTTTATAAATGAAGCACAGTAATCAACTAGTGAATGTACTCTTAGTTTGAATTTTGAATTAGCAGGTACATTAATAGTTGCTGGTCCTACAAATTTTTTCCATTCTTGTGCAGGTAAAAGAACATCTAGTTCACCTCTTTGAATATCAATAACTTCTTCATGAATTGATGTTAGTTCATACTCACCAGCTAACATAATTCCTAAAGTTTTTCTAGATCCATCTTCAAATTCTAATGTTCTACTTGTAATATTACCTTCGTATAAAATGTTAGCTTCTTTTGCAATTGTTACATTTTCAAATTTCATATACTCATGCCTTTATAATTTTAAAATTTATTTATTCATATTACCATAAGATTTATAAATATGAAGCCAATCACTAGAAATATTTTGTTATAATTACTTAAAATTTACGAGGAAATAACATGACAAAAATTCAAGAATTAGAAGAATTACTTAAACATGATGTAATTATAGATTTAGAAGATTATATTGATGATTTATTTGAAATTGTTGCAAAAAAGAAAGAGACTGAAGAAACAAAAGAAGAATTAAAAAATATGCAAGAATTAAAAGGTGATTTTGAAGACATGTTAGAAGATATTAAAAAAGGTGACATGGACGAAGAAGAAGCAATTGAAATTCTTGAAGAATTACATGAAATGAAAGCAGAAAACGAAGAAGACTAATGCAAGGTTTTATAATTGATATTAAAAAATCAAGAGATGATGATTTAATAGTTTTAATACTAGGTGAAACTCATCTTTATAGTACTTACAGATTTTATGGTGCTAGACACTCTACTATTAATATTGCTTATAAAATAGATTTTGAATTAGAATCAAATTACAAATCAACTATTCCAAGATTAAAAGATGTTTTACATATCTCTTTTCCTTGGATTTTTGATACTGAAAAACTGTATCTTTGGCAGAGATTTGTTAAACTATTTTGTGTACACTTAAAAGATGTAGAAGAATTAGATCCTTTTTATATGAACTTATTAAATTCACTTATTTCTATAATGGTCAAACAAAATCCTAAAAGAGCAATAATTCAAGCTTATATTCAATTATTAGAATTTGAAGGAAGATTACATTCTGATTATATGTGTTTATTATGCGAAGTTGAGATAAATACAGAAGTTTCACTTGTCCGAAGTTTTTTACCAGTTCATGCCAAATGTACTTATGCAAAAAAGTTTTCTTTTTATAAAATAAAAGAATTATTTGAAGAAAAATCATTAATTTCATTTACTGATGAAGAAATAGATTATCTTTTTGATATTTTATTACAAGGTTTATAACTTATTAAATCTTCTTGAAATATGCTTTAAATGATATTTTAAAAGAATATCTTTCATTTGAGATATCAATTTTTCTTTATCTCTTGGAAAAACACCAATAAAACATAAAGCATTACATTTATGCAAAGATCTAAAAATTAAGAAATTAGAAGGTTTTAATAATGAGATTAAAAAAACTTGTTCTTTAAACATTTCTTCTTGATTTAAAAATTTAAAATCCCCAATATTTTCTTTATAAGTTTTTACAAAAAAAATATCTTTACCTTCTTTAACTTCTAATCCTTGAGTAAATAAATAATTAATATTTAGTTTATTGATTAATAAAGCAGAATTTTTTATATGTTCAATACTTCTTATTTTTCCTCCAAGCCCTAAAATAACTGTTAATGCAATTTTTATTTTACATTCACTTAATTTATCTAAATCTTCTATTATTTTATTCTCATCTATATTTTTTCCTAAACTCTTTAAAACTAATTCATCTGCGCTATCTAAAGAATAATAAAATAAAGATAATTTAAAACGCCTGAGTATTAAAAGTTCTTTTTTACTTTTTTTCTCTAAACTCAAAGAAGATGCATAAATTGCAACTCTTTTAAGATTAAAGAAAAACTTAGATAAATGTATCAAGATTTTTGCTAAATGAATAGTATCAAGATTTAAAGCATCTTTATCAGATAAAAATATTTTATTTGTATCAGGATATAGACTTGATAATACTTCAATTTCATCATATATATCTTCTAGTTTTCTTTCTCTATTTTTTATCTTTTCATGGATTAAAGAACTAGTACATTTTTTTGTAATATTTCCTTTTATTACTTCTAAAATTAAACTATTAGCTTCAGCAGCTGGTCTATAAACTACATCATCTTTAGTATTCATTTTCCCTCTTTATTAATTATTATATATTTTATCTAAAATTCTTTATTTTTTATTTTATTCACAAAAAAAAATGTTAAAATTTCTTATGATTAAAAATACTTTATATTATATATACGACCCAATGTGTTCTTGGTGTTATGCTTTTTCAAAAACTTTTAAGATATTAAAAGAAAAATTATCTAATGATATCAATATTGTATATATAGCTGGTGGATTAGCCGCAAATACAGATGAGCCAATGCAAAAAGAAATGGCTTTAAATATTGAAAACATTTGGAAAACTATTGAAAAACAAACAAATACTTCTTTTAATTATGATTTTTGGAAAAACAATACGCCAAAAAGATCAACATATCTTTCTTGCCAAGCTGTCATTGCAGCCAAACTTCAAAATAAAGAATCAGAAATGTTAGAGAAAATTCAAGAATTTTATTATTTAAAAGCTTTAAATCCTTCGAATGAAGATATATTAACGAAAGCAGCTTTAGAAATAAATTTAGATATTAATAAATTTAAAATTGATTTATATTCAAAAGAAGTAGAAAATTTATTACTTAAAGATTTTAAGAAACGAGATTCTTTAAGTGTTCGATCTTTTCCTTCTTTAGTTTTACAATATAAAAAAGAAGCTTATCCTATTAATATATCATTTGATGATACAAAAGGCATGATAAATCAAATTAATGATTTATCTACAAATGTTTATTTCTAAGAAACTTTAACTTTAGTTTTTAAATATGAAGATGGAATCTCTGAGGTTCCATTTTTTGCTACAAATAAAATTGCAGCCATCATCGCCCTAGATGAATTATCACCACCTGCTTTTGCATTAAATATCATAAGATCTTCAAAACTATTATACTTAGCTAATATATGAAGAACACCTGATAAACCATCATTAATACTACAAGTAATTCCAAAGCTTTTTAAAGATACTTCTGTACTTAAAAACTTAGAATCTGTACCTTTATTTATTAAGTCTTGTATATCTTTAGAATAATCTTCTTTATATTTATTAAAAGAATCTATAATTTCATTTCCTTCTAATACAGATAATAAAACTTCTGAAAATAGTTTTCCTAAAGATAAAGAAATCTATGATTTATGAGATTTAGATATTAATTTTTCAACCTTATCTAAACACTCTTTTTTCTTATTTGAGCCTAACCATAAAGAAGGTATTCTTGAAAT
>JABSOL010000223.1 GCA_013215985.1 Campylobacteraceae bacterium | reverse complement strand
CTTCTAGGAGATTTTATTGATAACAATATTTTTACTTTTAATACTTTTTTATATTCTTTTATCTTTATTTGCTTTTTATAAAGCTAACAAGTGTTTAAGATTATCTTATATAGACTTTTTTTCTCCTTTTATACTTGTTTTATCCTGGGTAATAATAGTTTCTTTGGGTATTGGACATCAAAGTCTTAGTCATATTATTGAGCTTCCCATAGTATTGGTTTTTTCCCTAAGTCTTTTATATACAAGAGTGTTTCTAGTTGACAAAATTAACTTAAACTATAAAAAAAATGCTTATTTATCATTTATGTTTTCATTATTTTTTCTAGTTCTTTTGCGTTTATTTATGCCCTTTTTAGCTGAGTAATAATTACTTATTTTTCTTTGTATATTGTGATATAATAATTTTTAATATTATTATGAATAAAAGGAAAAAATATGAAATCAATATTTCACTTAGCTTATAATGTTTTAGATTTAAATATTGCAAGAGAATTTTATCTTGATATTTTAGAGTGTAAAGAAGGAAGAAGTACAGATAGCTGGGTTGATATAGAGTTTTTTGGACATCAACTTTCTTTACATTTAGGTAAACCATTTCAAACATTAAGAACAGGTAGAGTAGGTGATAAAATGGTGCCCATGCCACATCTTGGAGTAATTTTAGAATATGATGATTGGAAAAAAATATCAGAAAAACTAAAAGAAGAAAATATCAAATTTATAATTGAACCAAGTATAAGATTTTTAGGACTTCCCGGTGAACAATATACAATGTTTTTTATGATCCTTTTGGTAATCCAATAGAAATGAAAGCTTTTAAAGATTTAAATAAAGTATTTGAATATTAATGTTCTATACATGCAATTATTACCGTAAGGTAAATATATATAATTACCTAAAATATTTAAGATTTTAATTTAACTAAGATTAAATAAAATTTTAAATAACAAAAAAGGAATAAAATATGAAAGAACTATTTGAATCATATGATATGAAAAATCTTAACTTAGAGAATAGAGTAGTTATGGCTCCAATGACTAGATCAAGAACAATAAATGAATGTGTACCTACATCTATGAATGCTTTGTATTATGGACAAAGAGCAAGTGCTGGTTTAATTATCTCAGAAGCTAGTCAAATATCTATACAAGCACAAGGATATGCAGATACTCCAGGAATTTATTCCCAAGAGCAAATTAATGCATGGAAATTAGTAACAAAAGAAGTGCATGATAAAGGTGGTAAGATTTTTCTTCAACTTTGGCATGTTGGAAGAGTATCAAGTTCAAGTGTAAATGGTTTACAGCCTTTAGCTCCATCATCTTTAATTGCAAATGATACTCAAGTTTATATATTTGATAATAAGAATTCTAAAGATGCGACTATGATTCCTGTTGAATTAGCAACAGCTATGGATGATAATGATTTAAAAGAATTAATAAATCAGTTTAGACAAGCTTCCCAAAATGCAATAGAAGCTGGATTTGATGGTGTTGAAATACATGCAGCTAATGGTTATTTACTTGATCAATTTTTAAGAAGTAATTCTAATAAAAGAGAAGATTCTTATGGTGGAAATAAAGAAAATAGAATAAAACTTCTTTTATAAATCACAAAAGAAATTGTTAATGAAATTGGAGCAGAAAAAACAGGTGTTAGGTTATCTCCTTTTATTAAATTTAAAGATATGGAAGATGAAGAAATTTTAGATACGTTTATGTTAGTGTCAAAAGAATTAAATAAATTTGATATATCATATATTCATTTATGTGAAGCTGATTGGGATGATGCTCCTATTGTTCCCTTATCTTTTAGAGAAGAATTACGAGAATCATTTTCTAATACAATTATCGTAACTGGTAGATATACAAAAGAAACAGCAAATGAAATTATTAAAAAAGATTTAGTGGATCTTGTTGGTTTTGGGAGATATTATATTCCTAATCCTGATTTAGTTCAAAGATTCAAAAATAATTGGCCTTTAGCTGAAATAAAAGATTCTCATACTTTATTTGGTGGAAGAAATGAAGTTGGATTTTCTGATTACCCAAGTTATATAGAGTAGAAATAGAAGAATTAAAACTCTAAATAGGAGTTTTAGTTCTTTTTATGCATATTTATTAATAAATAATGCCTTTCTAATCATTTTTTTTATACAATACGAAAATTATAAAAATAGGTTAACTCATGTCTACTAAAAAAAATACTTCAAGTATCAAAACAAAAAATCAAGAAAAAATGGCAGCTAAAAGCAATCAAGATAAAAATAGTGTTAGAGTAGGTTTTTCTCAAGAAAGATACGATAACAAACAAGTTATTAATGCACGAAAAGGTGTTAATGTTGATTTAGCTAAAAAGAAAGCTAAAAAGAAAGCTAAAATGGCAAAAGCTTCTAAAAAAAGAAATAAATAGTTTTATTAGAAATGTATTTAATATACATTTCTTCTTTCTATTTTCATGAATCAATATTTATTATTTTATTAATCTTAAATATACGCTATATTTAAATCTTATAAACAAAACATACATTATGAATCAACTTCTATTTATTTACTTTCTAAATTTTATTAAAAAATATTGTTATTTAATTATTCTTTCTTTATTAAAGAAGAATACAATCTTCTTATTTTTTATTATTGTATAAAATTAAAATTAAAATATTATATCATATTATATTTCTCAACTTAAGTATTTAAGAGAAGCTATTACGAGCTATATAGAATAGTTACAATTTAATTTCTTGGTAGGTATTATTGAATTAATATATAAGATAGGCAAACAATAAAAGGAAGATTCATGACTGCATTATTTGGATTATCAATGAGTATCTCTTTATTAGGATGAATAGCTACGTGGTTAGTTTTATGGCTATTAAGTGGAATAGTTTTAATTTGGGGAACTTATTTTGCTCTAGGTGCAGATAAAACATGTAATTAAAAATATTATTGTTTATGCAATCTTTGGTATTTTATGTGCTTGCTTAACAGCATTATCAATTTTAACTATTCCTTTAGCTGCTCATATATCTTTTCTAAGTACTATATTTGCTACAGTTTTTGGATATGCAAGTACATTTACATATATATTACAAACAAAAAACCAATTAAGTATTGAAGCTTTAACTACATTTAATTCTTCTAATACAATTGTAATTATTTCATTATCCATTATTTTAGGAACTTTGTTTGGTTTTTCTTCTGGAAAACTTGGATCTTTTTTAGGAAATAAAGAATACTATAAATATATCCTTCATTTTGAAGGATATTATTTATTTACTTTATTTGCATAAATTAATGCAGAAACTTCAACATTTTTTTTCATTACTATGCTCAAAGTCCCATCAAGATTAAAATCATTCATATTTACAATAGAAGAAATATTTATTTTTATAAAATCATCTTCAATAAGAATATTATTAATATTAAATTTAATATTTTTTACCTCAACGATACAAACAAAACCAGAAAGAGATTCACAATTCCTATAGAACCGTTTTCATTTCTGAAATACATATCTGTATATTTTGTTTTTGTACAATTGTTACTAATATAATTACCC
>JABSOL010000222.1 GCA_013215985.1 Campylobacteraceae bacterium | reverse complement strand
TATGTTAAGTGCTAGTGAAGATACTATAAATGTAAATTTTAAGAATTTAGAAATTAAAGATTTAATAAAAATTACTTCTAAAATTATAAATAAAAATATATTAATTACTACACCTATTAAAGGTAAAGTTGATTTTATCTCAAATAAACCAGTTAAAAAAGATGAAATTATTAATATTTTAATGTATGTTCTTCAAGGTAAGGGTTATACAATTGTTGAAAACAATGAAATTCTTAGAATTGTAAGAATTAACGATACTTCAAAATATAATGCACCTGTTGTTAATAATTTGTCAAAAAAATATTACCAAATGATTACAAAAGTATTTAAAGTATCTTATTCTAATGTTGATTATGTAGCTTCTAAAATTAGACATTTGATTTCTAAGTCTGCAAAACTTGTAACTGATAAAGAATCTAATTCAATTGTAATTACAGATTTTGTGGAAAATATTAGAACAATACAAAAAGTTGTTAATTTAATTACTAAAAACAATAAAAAACATATTATTGTAATGGAGCTTAAAAATATTAATGCTACTCAAGCTGCATCAAATTTAAAACTTGTTGCAAAATCAGTATTTAATGAAAAAGTTTTGAAAGAAAAAGTTTCTATTATTGCAAACAAAGATAATAATTCTATTATGATTGTTGGTAAAAAATCAAATGTATTATTTTTAAAAGCAAGACTTGAGTCTAGTGATAAAAATGATTCTTTAATTAAAAGAGTTGTTGAAGTAATTCCATTAAAAAATGTTGAAGCAAAAAATGTAATTAAAATTATAACAGCAATTATTGGTAAGAAAAAATATTTAGATCCAAACTTAAAACCTTTGTCTTCTGTTGATATTGAAACAAACTCAATTGTATTATCAGGACCATCTTCTGAAATTGAACTAATTAAAGAGTTAATCTCAAAACTCGATAAAGATAAATTACAAGTATATGTAAAAACAACAATCATCGAAATAAGTAAAAAGAAAATAAATGATATTGGTGTCAAATATGGTTTATCAGGTCTTAAACAAGGTAGTGATGGGCTTTTAAGTTTAGCTGGTTCATTTGCTGAATCTTTTTCATTACCTTCTATTCCTTTTGCAGATTCTAAGGGTAATGTTACTAGTTTTAATGCTTTAGCTTTAGGTGTTAGTATTAACTTTTTAAACCAAAATGGTGCTGCTAATATTGTTTCAGAACCTTCTGTTTTATGTGTTAATAATATTGAAAGTTCTATTTATGTTGGTAAAACAATATCAATTAAAACAAACTCTTCGACAACAAGTGGTGGTTTACCTCAAAGTTCATTTAAAAGAGAAGACATAGGTTTAAAATTACAAGTAAAACCTAGAATTTCTAATGATAATAAAGTAACATTACAAATTGAAGCGGTATTAGAAGATGTAGAAGGAACTACAACTAATGATCAACCAAATACTTCTAAAAAAGAAATAAAAACTACGGCAATTGTTAAAAATGGACAATCTGTAATTATTGGTGGATTAATTAGAAATAAAACTGAATATACTGAAGATAAAGTACCTTTTTTAGGAAGTATTCCTTTAATTGGTTGGTTATTTAGAAGTCAAAGAGAACTTGAAGATAAAATAAATTTAGTTGTAATTGTTACTCCTTATATTATTTCTGCAAATCAAACATTAGATGATGTTAGAAAAAAATTATCACAATTAACTGAATTAGAAACAAAATATGCTAAAGATTTAGAGCTTAGGTTATTACAAAATAAACTTAAAAAAGTTGATGAAGATAAAGAAAGAGAAGAAAAAATTAAAGAAATAAATGAAGAATTTTTAGAAAAAACAAAAAAGATTAAAAAAACAGGTGAATTATCTGAGCACCAAAAAAGAATTAATAGGATTTTTGGACGATGATTAATGAAGAATTACATGATATTAATTTAATACCTGTATCAGTTGACAACTATGAATTAGCATTGAAAAGTTTTGTATTATTTTGTGAATATCAAGATAAGACAATAATTGCTGTATCAAAAGAACATATGCATGTTTCTTTTGATTATTTATCTAAAAATAATTTTACATTTGATGTTAAGTTTTTAGATGAAATTTCTTTTGAAAAACTTCTTGCTAAATTTATTGATTTACGAGCTGATAAAGAGATGTCTTTAATTCATGAAGAGCAAGAAAGTGCTGAAGTTGAAGATGAAAATGAATTTGCATTAGATGAATTTTTAAAAGTTGGAAGTGATATTCTAACATCAGAAGAATCAGCTCCAATTATTAAATTTGTAAATTCACTTTTTTATCAAGCAATAAAAAAGAAGTCATCAGATATTCATATTGAAATGCATGAATTTAAAGGTGAGGTAAGATATAGAATTGATGGTGTTTTATCTAAGCATATAGAATTAGATAAAAATATTATGTCTTTAGTAATTTCAAGAATTAAAGTTATTTCAAATTTAGATATTTCTGAGAAAAGAATTCCTCAAGATGGAAGAACTCAGATAAAAATTGCTAAAAAAACTTTAGATATTAGGGTTTCAATTCTTCCTACTTTTTATGGTGAGAGAGTTGTTATGAGAATTCTAATGCAAAGTGAAGATATTTTATCACTTGAAAAATTAGGTTTCTCAAATGAAATTATTAATAAACTTGATAGCGTTTTAAATAACTCTTATGGAATGATTTTAGTAACAGGACCAACAGGTTCAGGTAAATCTACTACTTTACATTCTGTTTTACATAAAATTGTATCACCTGAAAAAAATATTATTACTATTGAAGATCCTGTTGAGTATAAATCAAATGATATTTCTCAAATTCAAGTTAATTCAAAAGTAGGACTTACTTTTGCTACAGGTCTACGATCTATTTTAAGACAAGATCCTGATATTATCATGTTAGGGGAGATTAGAGATGAAGAAACAGCTGCTATATCTATACAAGCTGCATTAACAGGGCATTTACTTTTCTCCACTTTACATACAAATAGAGCACCAGCTGCGATTACAAGGTTAATTGATATGGGAGTTGAAAAATACTTAATATCATCTTCTTTATTAGCAGTACTTGCTCAAAGGCTTGTTCGAATACTTTGTGAAGATTGTAAAACATTTGATGAATCAAAATCTTCATATGAAATATTTAATGTATCAGTTTCAAAAGTTTATTATAAAAGTTGTGGTTGTAAAATGTGTAACTACACAGGTTATAAAGGAAGAGTTGCTATTGGTGAACTTTTCATAATTAGTGATGAAATTAAAGAATATTTAAAAAATGATGTTGATGATAATTCTTTAATGAAATATGCAATTGATAATGGAATGATTACTTTAAATGAGCAAATGACGCAGTTATTAGAATCAGGAATAACATCTTTTGATGAGGCTTTAAGAATTGGTATCTAAAAAAGTAAAGTTTAAAAAAGCACTTTCTTTAATAGAAGTAATTATTGCAATATCTTTATTGTCATTTGTAATAGTTACTCTTTTATCATTAAAAGATCAAAATATCTTTTTAATAAATAAAGTTAAAGGTTCTTTTATTACTAATACTTATTTTTCCTCTTTAGTTTTATCTCGTGAAATTGAAGAAGGTGAAAATAAAAACATATATTTATCTGATATTATGACTTTTTCAAAAGATGAAGATAATAAA
>JABSOL010000221.1 GCA_013215985.1 Campylobacteraceae bacterium | reverse complement strand
ATACTTTTTCATTAAATGCTCCATTTATCTGCCAGGATAATAAGCTTTAATTGTATATCAACTAACCTTACTATCTTAACTTCTTAAACGTTGCACTTCTAATGTGAATCTACATCATTAATAGTTTTAAGTTATGTTTTAAAAAATTTAAATTTCAATCTTATAAATTCTTCCAATGGCAGATAAGTTAACTTATTATGTTTTAATACAATTTTTAATTAGTATAAAAATTATAAAATGCTTCTTTAGAGAATAAAAATAGTTTATCTTACGTTTTAATAGCTTTAATAATAATATCTATTCTTTTACTTATTTTGTATGCTAATTAATAAGATAATACCCTCACATCCAAGTTATTTCACTTCTAAAGTACAAAGTGGAATAAAATTTAATACTTATGTATCTTTAGCATTGGCAGGTTCTATTTATGGGGATTCAGGTTTAGTTCTAGCTGCAATTTTATTAACTTTTATAATTCCATTTATAAATATTATTTGTATTATTACGAACCCACTTATTTTAGCTTGTTTTTTGGAAGGATTACTTAACTTCTTATCTTTTGATATATAATTGTTATTAATAAATTTTTAGCAATTTTAAGTCTATATCCTACTTTAATATTATCTACGTGAAATTTTTCATTAAATCTAGAATTTACAACTAATAGGTCTATGAATAGTACAGGTTGTTTTGATTTAGCAAAACAAAGATTTAATATTTAACTAACAAATTCATATCCTTTTATATTTTTATTATTTAACTTAATAAAATATAATACCAATATTTCTGCATTATTTCTGCATATTACATTATTAGAATATATTTAAGGAGTTAGTTATGAAAAAAATATTATTTATTGCTTTAATTAGTATCTTTTTTGCAAATTGTGGTTCAAGTGGAGGTAGTAGTAATGAATCAGTTACAAGCACATCACCTCTACAGTATGCTTTCTTTGTGGATTCACCTGTCGAAGGTATTTCATATACATGTAATGACATAACAGGATTAACAGAAGAATCTGGTAAATTTTATTATAAAGATTCATGTGATATTGTATTTAAAATTGGAGACTTAGTTATAGGTGAGATTAATGCAAAATCTATAAATAAAGATAAATATGTATTAGCATCTGAAATACTTAAAATAAAAAGAGAAAATACTAGGCATAAAAAAGTCATTGAACTTATTCAATTATTACAGTCTTTAGATGAAGATAATAATCCTTATAACAATATTTCAATTACAAGTAAAACTCATAATGCCTTTAAAAAAGAGATTCTGTATTTCAAAAATTATAGTATTTATGATAATAAAATATCTTCAATTATATTATCTCTTAATAAAAAAATTACTACAAGGAATAGTGCTTTAAAACATTATGAACGTAATTTGGCTGATAAATTTAATATCAAAATAAATGAAAATTATATTTTTAATTACGCAAATCAAAAAGTAGTAAAAATTGTAATATCTACAGATGCGATATTAGTAAATAAACAAATATTATTATATGAAAATCAAAATATTATTTCATTAAGCGTCGGAATGTATGAAAAACTTGATAATAAAATCATTTCTACCGTTTTTAATAAAGATGGAAAACTTGAAATTTCGCATACTTTTGCTAATCATGTAAAAGATATATGGATAGTAGTGCCTTATTATGCACTAAGACAAAGAATTAGTATTTCTAATTTAATGGAAATAAGAATAAACAAAAAAGGAGAAATATTATGAAAAATATAATTTTTTGTGCTTTATTAATTAAAGCTATGTTTTCAGTAGATTTTATTCCTGCACAAACTGACCCCTCTTGGAATTATCTTTTTAATTCATATGATAATAATACAATCAACGGGGCAGGAATTAAAACAGAGGATATTGCAGTTGCTCCTTTTACAATTTCTAATGAAATACTTAATATGTTTATTTATGCTTTACCAGAAGGGCAACAAGCACAGTTAAGTCATCCAGAGTATTTTCCTCAAAATGAAGCTGATATTCTAATTAGTGAAAATGCAGAAGCATTTGTTACTTTTTACTCGGAAGGGGCTGGGTATAGAAATACTCTCGGATATTACACTTATGATGGAAATACAGGAAGAACAGTTCCTACAACATTAGCTCAATTAAAAAATGATGGTGTTATTATATTTCCAAATTCATCTTTTGAAGGAAGTGGAGGTAAAATGTCATATGGATTAACAGTTTCTTTGGGAGAATTATCAGCAAATACAAAAATAATCTTTTTTATTGTATCAAATGGTTGGACCGGAAATGGAATTTTGAGTACAGATTGGATGTTTTCAACAAAATCATCTCTTAATTTAGAATATGATGAGAATTCACCGCTGCAAGTTCCAGATCATAAACATGTTGCTTTATTATGGGCTAATGTTGGAGAAGGAGATATTTTATTAATGGGATTTGAAGATATACTAAGAACTAGTTATGCAACTGATAATGATTTTAATGATGTTTTATTTTCTTTTTCTACTAACCCTATGACTGCATTAACATCTGATAATGGTAGTTTTTCTCAAGCACCATTAGAAACTGATTCTGACAATGATGGAGTGAGTGATGCATTTGATGAATTCCCTAATGATGCTTCTAGAGTTTATACTACACATTACCCAAGTGTTGGTGATAATGCAAGTATAATATTTGAAGATATGTGGCCACGAGAAGGTGATTATGATATGAATGATTTAATAGTTGAACTTCATATTTTACAGATAAAAGATAATTCCAATAAAATTAAAGAACTAAGTATTGAAGCAACATTAATAGCAAGTGGTGCTTTTTATACAAATGGTTTTTCAATTCAAATAGATGCAAATATTCAAAATATACAATCTGCAGTTTTTTTAATTAATGGCGTAGAAACGTCAGAAAATATGATTTCTTCAGATAATGACAAAACAATTATAACTTTTTTTACAGATGCAGTTAAATCTTTTAAAGAAATGTCAAATTATACAGCCTTCTCAAGTACTTCTGGACAATTTCCATTGTGTAATGATTTATATAATAGATATATTAATATATGTAAAAATAGACCTAGTGTTAATCATCCTGTAATAAAAGCAAATATAATATTTAATGAAGCTCAATTATTAAAAAGCCCTCCTTATAACCCATTTATTACAATTAATAATGGAGAAACATTATATATAGAAGTTCATTTACCAAACTTTCTTCCTACTTCTTTAGTTGATTTTAGCCTATTTGATACCCAAGATGATGCCTCAGATATTAATACTAACATTACATATAAAACATCATCCGATAAACCTTGGGCCCTTTTAATTCCAACATCATTTTCTTATCCTACTGAAAGAACAAATATAAGTGAAACATATATTCATTTTGATGATTGGGTGTATTCTGAAGGTTTATTATTTGATGATTGGTATTTACATGACAAAATAGATGGTGATAATAATAAATACTCAAATGATAATAAAAGATATGGAAGAAATGGAAATAATGGTAACACTGAATAAGAAGATAAAGAGTGAAAAAAGTGAAAGAAATTCTATTTAATAGAAAACATACTAAAAAAAGGGCAAAAAAAAAGCTTTACCTTAAACAACTATGATAGTTGAATAAGATAAAGCTTTGTAAAAAACTTAAATCTGGCAACGGCCTACGTTTCCGTCAAGGGGACCCTGCAG
>JABSOL010000220.1 GCA_013215985.1 Campylobacteraceae bacterium | reverse complement strand
AATAGCACCATTTAATGAACCAAGTATAAATTTTCATATTTATTTAGTAAAAAAAAGATTTTCTTAAAACCATTTCTTCAGATAATCTAAAAATAATACAGTCAAAGCTTTTATATCATCACCTAATATAATATTGTTCCAAAACTCTTGCAATTCTTATCAATTATAAGCATTTTATTTTTATGAAATTTGTTAGAAGTCCTTGTTAAAAGTGTCTTATTTGTTTTTACTATTCTTATCATAGAATTTGGTATCGTATAAATGGTGCTAAGCACCTTTATTTTTAGGAATAATAAAAGAAGATTCAAAAAATGAATATCTACGCATTATAAACAATATTTAAAAAAAATAAACTTGATGCAGTAATACTTGGATGTATTTAAATAAAATGTTAATTAATCAAAATGATATAAACATATACTTATATGATACTAATAAAATACATGATTTAAAAGCTATATCCTATACTTTATCTTAATTAATTGTAAAAACTATATTTAATTATATTGTATATAACGTTTGACTTCAGCGACGATTTGCGTTCGCTTCAAGTCGCCACCTTAAAATCTATTTATACTTTTAATAATTTTCTATCTTGTACCCGTTATTTTAGAGATTAAGTGCATCGTTAAAATTAGCTAGAGCAAGAACATCACCTGCGATCAAGCTATCGATATGAATGCCACCAATCCGAACTCTAACCAGTCTTAACGTTGCAAAACCAACAGCAGACGTCATTTTTCTTATCTGACGTTGTTTTCCTTCACAAAGAGTAATAGATATCCAAGAAGTAGGACCATGTTTTGCATGACGAATACTACGACCACGAGTGGGTAGTTTTGGATCTTGCTCAAGTTTGAATGCTTTACAAGAAAGAGTTAGGTATTTAGTTCCAGAAAGAGTAATCTCAACACCATTTTGCAGCTTTGATATTGCATCTTCTGTAATATCTCCATCAACTTGCACGTAGTATTCTTTTTCTATACTTTTGTCTCTTATTTTGTAACTCTCCATACCATCAGTTGTGAGTAATAATAAACCTTCTGAGTCGTGATCTAATCTCCCTATCGCCATAGTATTATCTGGAAAATCAAATAACTCACCTAATACCTTTTTCTTCTTTCGTACTTCTGGTACAAACTGACTTAAAAAACCATATGGCTTAAATATTTTGAAGTGCTGATGATTTTGCACTGGATTTGAGAGTTCAATTAAATTATCTGCATTAGTAATTGGCATTAAACATCTCCTTGAACGATGATAAATTCTAATTTTATAAAGTGCAAATTCATGACAGGACCCCTACTTTTCTGTTTTATTTCTATTTTTTGATTGTACCGTACGTTTTATCAAGAAGTAATAATTTATTAAGATAACACTTGACTTTAAATAAAAGGCTATCCTCCTCTTTTATTTCCTAGTAATGAATATAAGATTACAATATTAAAAAAAGTGAAATAATATGAATAATGATTATGAAGAAAGAGCTTTAATAAATAACGTAGAAATATATGTACTAGAAGGTACATATACTAATGAATAAAGATGGATATTTTCCTTTTATAAAAGAAGAAACAATAATTTTTGTTAAAATAGGTCATATGTAATTCAATATTACTTAATGAAAAATTGCTATATTTTCAGTGAAAGGATGGTATCTTACGCTTAGCATAAATATGATTTAGAAAATCATTGTAAGGAATATATATGAAGAGATCTATTGGAATGAAAAGTTCTTATGTTTTAACAGATAAGAGTGTAGATTATGAAATCACAAAAACATCAGCCGGTAACTTTGCTTTAGGATATGAAAGTAAAAATGGACTATTTGTAGTTCAATTTTATGGTCGTTCTGATACAGATTTAAATTCTGAAATTAAAAATTGGATTCATAAATATAAAAGATTTAAATTCTTCTATGCTTCAAGCCCTAAAAGTGCTTTTGTGAAAGAGTGCAAAAATTATCATGCTTTTGCTAAAGGTAAAATAGATAATAAAACCCACCCAGAAAAACCTAAAAATGCAGATTATGATTGTCCTTATTGTCACTAATTAAATTAGTCAAATAAATGAACATAATAACTAAACTTCTTGTTTTATCTAAATTCCGTAAATTCCAAGAAATTTACGGAATTTAGATAAATTTTGATTAAACTTTTAAAAGTTCTACATTTCACCAATGTTTTAAAATGCAAGATATAGTGATTTATATTTTGAAAGAGTACATAACGTTTGACTTGAGGAACAAGGTAATTTAACGGTACATATAATCTAAGTTTTATGCATTTATTGCGACATACAAAACTTCGATATTTTTTTCTCTATTACCTTGTTTTTCTCCAAGATTTTGTTATCTTTTATATCTAACTACTTAAAAGTACTTTCTATTGCTACTATTTATTTTTTTCATTAGAGGCTAGTGTAGTTATGTGCTTAGCTAGACGAAAATACCATCCATCATTAACAAGTATCTCAACAGAGAATTTATGAATATGAGCTTTAATCAACAATAAATACAATAAAAAACTATTAGAAACAATCCAATTGGAACCACTTTCTTTATTAGCATGTATAATAAAATATTTATAATTAAAATTCAATGAATTTTCTAATTCATTTATAGTCATTAATCCAATTCTCTCACAATGCATTGAAATACTTCCATAGTAATCCATACTCTCTTCAT
This sequence comes from Campylobacteraceae bacterium, assembly GCA_013215985.1. Classification (GTDB taxonomy): domain Bacteria; phylum Campylobacterota; class Campylobacteria; order Campylobacterales; family Arcobacteraceae; genus NORP36. The sequence goes on along the minus strand of JABSOL010000220.1, from coordinate 1,138 downwards.
CACTTTCTTCATCATCTGATGCAAAGGTATATGATAGACTATCCATAAATTTATGTATTTCAGGTAACCTATCCCAGCTTTCTATGAATGTACGTAATGACAATGGAGAAATGGGAATATTTGTTTTTCCAAGTTGAATATCTTTATTAGTACTTTCTATATTACTTTCAGATTGATCTTTAATAGCTAAAAGCTCTTCATCTGCAAGTTCAGATAATCCATCTAATCGATAAAGTTTTCTTCGAATTTGTTTAGGAACATTTTCTTCTCGTTTATGCTGCATTGCATGTGATAATGTAGTCCACTCATGTTGGAGTGGAGTTCTAATTTGTATTTCAGATTGTAAATTCTTAAATTGTCCCCATTCAAAAATCTTGATTCTAGGTGTTTTAAGTTTCAATATATAATGTAGAGATAAATATCCAAAATTACTTACTTCATAATTAGAAGCTTGATGTTTATATTCAAACTCAATTTCTTCAAATTCGTTCTTTATTAAAGTAGCTACTTTATTAACATCATCATTGTAATAAACAATTATCGTAACTCCCGATAATTCAGTCAAGGGATTTAAATAGTTTTTAACTGGTCTCGAAACATTTTCTGTAAAGTCTTGAATACTTTTAGTTCTACTCTCAACCAAATGATATTTAACTTCATTATGATCAAGAAGATCTTCAATTAATAATCTTAATTTTAAATTATATGATTGGCATGTTATAAATTTCTTTTTATATTGTTCTATATCTTCTGATTTCATTTAATTCCTTTAAGAAGTTAACGTTGGTATGGATGAACAAAGTAGGTAACGGTCAACTCCATTAAATTGTTTGCATCTCTTACGAACAATTTAACCTAAAAGTTTTCTAAACTACAACCTCGTTTTTCTCCTATTTCTTCTTATGTGTGGAACTTCAATTATAAATTGAAACAGATATTATTGTACTCTAAAAAACTTCATACTTTACTTTTTCTGTAATCCTTATCCATTATTATAATTTATAAGATCGTCAGATAAAACTGAAATCATTGGATACTTTTCTTACGAGTACATATTTTTCTTATGAAACTACGTAATTTGAGACTTCAATTAAATTTTTATCTGGATCTCTAAAATAAACTGAAATGATAGAACCAG
>JABSOL010000219.1 GCA_013215985.1 Campylobacteraceae bacterium | reverse complement strand
ACGAACATACGAATGGATTAATAAGAGAATATATACCTAAAAAAAGTGAGTTTGATAAGATATCAAGAACAGAAATAATACATATGCAAAATCGTTTAAATAATAGACCTAGAAAGATTCTTGAGTATAAAACTCGAAATGAGATATTTTTTAATAATTTACAAAGAAAATTATCAGCATACTTTTAAGAGTAGTGTTGCACTTCTAAGTTGAATGGGTATTAAAGCACTTAGTATATGTATCATTATATTTCTTTATAATAAATTTATATTTTATGTAGATTATATTGTAAAAGATAATTTATTATTAGGCTAAAAAAAAGCTTGAAGTAAAACTCCAAGCTTTTTATTTTTGCAAATTTAAATTATTTAACTAATGCAGCTTTTGCAGCAACAACAACTACAGTAAATGCAGCAGCGTCGTTCATAGCCATGTCAGCTAAGATTTTTCTATCTAATTCAATTCCAGAAAGGTGTAAACCATTAATGAATCTTGAATAAGAAATATCGTTTAATCTACAAGCAGCGTTAATTCTAACGATCCATAGTTGTCTGATATCTCTTTTTTTCTGTCTTCTATCTCTGTATGCATATACTAGAGATCGTTCTAATTGTTCTTTTGCTTTTCTAAAGTGTTTTCTTCTACCTTGAAAAAATCCTCTAGCGGCTTTTAATACTTTCTTATGTCTTTTTCTTCTAACTGTACCAGTTTTTACTCTTGGCATATTTTTCCTTTACCGTATATTATTAAAATAATAGGTGTCGATTTTAAATCGATCTTGTCCACATAAGTGGAGGGACTATAATTAGTAAATACTAATTATGCTAAACAAAGCATTCTTTTAACTGACATGATATCAGCTTTATGAACTAATTTTGCTCCTCTAAGATTTCTCTTAGTTTTTTGAGACATTTTAGTTAAAATGTGTGATCTATAAGCAGACCCTCTTTTGATAGTACCATTCTTCTTTACTTTAAATCTCTTTAAAGCTCCAGAATTAGTTTTCATCTTAGGCATTTTGCGTCCTTATTTAAATTTGCATTTTCTATAATAGAAAAAGTTCGTAATTATACTTAAAGTTACTTTAAACTATGTTTAAATTTAATTAAAATCGTGGAATATACATGAAGATATATTAACAGGCTTTAAAACCTGCTAATTAAGTAGAACTATTTTTTACTATTTTCGTCTTTTTTAGGAAGCGCCATCATATTAACATATCTTCCTTCTAATTTAGGTCTTTTGTCCATTACAGCTAAATCTTCAACCATTGGCCAAACTCTGTTTAGAACTTCAACACCAGCTTGAGGATGAGCCATTTCTCGTCCTTTTAAGAAAACTCTAAATTTAACATGATGTCCAGCTTCTAAAAACTCTCTTGCATGTTTTACTTTATAAGAAATATCATTTTCAGCAATTTTAACAGAAAGCTTAATCTCTTTAACAACGATTACTTTTTGATTTTTTCTTGCTTCTTTTTTTCTTTTTTCTTGTTGGTATTTAAATTTACCATAATCCATGATTTTAGCAACTGGTGGTTTAGCATCAGGTGCAATTAAAACTAAATCTAGTCCTAAATCATCTGCAGTATTTTGTGCATCTCTTGTTGAAATAATTCCATAATTAGTACCATCATCTCCAGTACATCTAACTTCTACAGCTCTGATGTCTTCATTCATAATCGCTTCGTTTTTTTTACCTCTACTCAAATTCTACTCCCGTTTTTTAATTCATTTAGCATATCCATAAACTCTTGTCTGCTAATGTTTGTTTGTTCTCTTGTTCTTCTGTTTCTTAATGCTATTGTTTGGTTCTTAACTTCTTCATCACCAATTACAACAATCATAGGAACTCTTCTTTTCTCTGCCATTCTAACTCTTTTATTCAAACTTTCGTTCATAGAATAAATTTCGCCATCAATGTCATTATAAACTAACTCTTTATTTAATTCTTTTGCATAATCTAAATGATCATCTGCTAAAGGAATAAAAATAACTTGAGTCGGTGCAATAGCAAAAGGAAATTCACCAGCACAATGTTCAGTTAAAATACCAATAAATCTTTCAAATGAACCTAGAATAGCTCTATGAATCATTACTGGTTGTTCTTTTTCACCTTCTGCATTAATATACTCAGCTTTAAATCTTTCTGGTAAGTTCATATCTACTTGAACAGTACCACATTGCCATTTTCTACCAATTGCATCTGTAATTTTGATATCGATTTTAGGACCATAAAATGCTCCTCCACCTTCATCAATACCATAAGGAATATTGTTTTCATCTAATGCTTCCATTATTCCTTTAGTAGTTTTTTCCCAGAATTCGTCTGAACCAATAGCTTTTTCTGGTTTAGTAGAAACTTCTATTTCAAATTTAAAGTCAAACATTTTCATTAAAGCATCAACAAATTCTAATACTTCAATAATAACATCTTTAACTTGATTTTCAGTACAGAAAATATGTGCATCATCTTGAGCAAATTCTCTAACTCTAAATAAACCATGCATAGCACCTGACATTTCATGTCTATGAACTACACCATATTCAAAGAATTTAATAGGAAGGTCTTTATATGATACAAGTTTATTTTTAAAGATCTGAATATGTCCAATACAGTTCATTGGTTTTAAACCATATTCTTGATCATCAATAGTTGTAAAATACATATTTTCTTTATAATTTGCATAATGCCCAGATGTTTTCCACATTTCTGATTTTAAGATTTCAGGACCACGAACTGGTTGATATCCTCTAACTCTATGAGCTGTATATAATATATGTTCTAATTTTGATCTAAGTCTTGCACCATTTGGTAACCATAAAGGTAAGCCAGCACCAACTTCATCATTAAAAGCAAATAATTCTAGTTCAGTTCCTAGTTTTCTGTGATCTCTTTTTTGAGCTTCTTCTAACATTCTTACATAATCATGCATTTCTTTTTTATCAAAAAAAGCAATACCATAAATTCTTGTAATCATTTCGTTTTTTTCATCACCAGCAAGGTATGCACCAGCAACTCTTGTTAATTTAAAAGTTCTAATCATTCTTGTATTTGGTAAATGAGGACCACGACATAAATCAACAAAATCACCCTGTGTATACATAGTTAATGTATCATCAGTGATTCTTTCAATTACTTTTAATTTTAATTCATCATTTTTAAATGTTTCAAAAAATGTTTCTCTAGTAATTTCTGATCTGGTAATAGGAAGTCTAGCATTAGCTAGCTCTTTCATTTTCTTTTCGATTTTCTTTAAATCATCATCGGTGATTTTTGCTTCAACTTTAAAATCGTAATAGAATCCCTCTTTAATTACAGGTCCTACAAAAAATTTAGCATCAGGATATAATTCCTTAATTGCTTGTGCCATTAAATGAGCACATGAATGTCTAAGAATTTCTAGAGATTCAGGTGAGTTATCAGCTCTTACTTCTTCACCACTTAGGTTTAAAGCTTCAGCTGTTTGAAGATCATAAATTTGACCATCACTTAGTATACCAATAGGTTCCAATCGTTTCCTTTTGAATTGTTTTTTTATAAATTGTTAATAGTTTAGCTTAATTGCACTTAAAATCTTTCTTAAGCAAATATAATTAAATAAATAAGTAAAAAAATGTTAGAATAATTTATGATTATAAACTTATCTAAAATTAAAACCGAAGCTTTGTTATTGATTTGTAAAGATTTAATTAATTCATATATAAATGAAGTGAATACACATTATAAAATTAATGATGATCTTAATGCATATATAAATAATTTGTCAAAAGAATTTCTTGTTCAAGTTACAAATTCTACTTACCCAAATGAATATTATTTAAAAAAC
>JABSOL010000218.1 GCA_013215985.1 Campylobacteraceae bacterium | reverse complement strand
ATCTAATAAAGATGTAGGTTTATTATCAAAAGATATAGTAGTAACTTGACTATTATTCTTAAGGTTTATTGTTGTTTTAGAAATATCATTCTTATCTTTTGATATAGTTTTTGAAGTTATATTTTTATTAGTATTAGCTAATAATTGATCAAATAATGATTTCCCAGTTTTTACATCTTCTGAAGATTTACTTTTTATTTTTACATTCTCTACTTTAGAATCTAAAGTAATATTTAATTGTTTTTCCATTTTCTACCTACTATGATCTTAAAATTTCCAATGTTTTATTATCAATTGATTTATGAGCTGTAAAAGCAGAAACATTTGCTTCGTAAGATCTCATAGCTTCAATTAAATCAACCATTTCTACTACAGGATTTATATTAGGATAAGCAACATATCCATCTTTATTTGCATCAGGATGAGAAGGTTCAAATCTCATAATTGGTTTTTCTTTTGATTCATATATAGTTTTAACACCAACACCTCTCAAATTTAAAGAGTTAGAACTATTATTTAATAAAGGCAAAGAAATATCACTTTTATTAGTTTTTTCTAATCCTTTCATCAAAACATCTTCAAAAACAATATTTTGTTTTTTATATGGACCACCATCAGCAGTGTGAGTAGTTTTTGCATTTGCAATATTTGCAGAAACAATATTAATTCTACTTCTTTGAGCACTCATACCTGACGTTGAAATATTATAACCATCAAAAAATCCCATTTAATTCTCCTAAACTTGCATTCTCATTATTTCTTTATACGCACCTATTGCTTTATTTTTTACTTCTAAAGCTAATTTTAAAGTTGATTCAGCTGTTGTAATTTTTTGAACTGCTTCTTGTAAATTAGGAACATTACCACTTGCAATTCCTCTCATAGCATCATAACCGTCTAATTGAGATTTATTTACATCATTTACTGCTGATTTAAGTAATTGTTCAAAAGTTTTACCTTCAACTTTTTTATCACTTAGAACATTTAAGTTCTTATTATTTGTATCATTTAAAGCACTTATATTTGAAATTTCCATTTAAATCCTTATTTTACATTTTCAGTCTGTGTAGACTTTAATGTTAATTCACTTAATAATGAATCGATTCTGTCTTTATTAAAATTAAAGTCCATTTCTCTTTTTTTATTATCTAAATCAAATAATAAAACTACCAAAGATAACATGATATTAGTGACTGTTTTTAATAAAATAGTTACACCAATTGTTCCTAAAATCATTTCAGTAGGCGAAAAAAGTTCAGAATTTAATACAAAAAATACACAAGTAGCAAAAAAACCACTTGCAATATATAATCTAAAAAGTCCAGAATTTATCATTCCTTGTGTGAATCTCTCAACTATCACAGTTATATCCTGTAATAGTAAAATATAATATTTTATTTTTTCTGTTAGAGTTCACTTATACTTAACCTTATTTAATATTATTAAGTAAAGCGTCAATAATTCTATCTAATTCCACACAAACCTGTTCATTTCTAAACTCACAAGCAAATAATTTTCTTAATCTTGCAGTTGTTGGAATACACTTAGATGTCGACACATTACCAATATATTCTACCATAAAATTATTATTAAGCCTATTTTTTTTAGCTAAATTTACTAAAGAGTTTGTGATAGTTTCACCTATTTTGTAGTTTTGCGTGTGATTGTAGCATAACATAAGCTTCGTTTTATCTTTGGATAACATTTTCATCAATGCATACACATCTGTAAGTGCACTTGGGTCTGTAGTTGTTACTGCTAAAATGTTAGGAGATAAAGTTAAAAACTCTTTAACATACTCATTTAGCCCTGCACCTGTATCAATTATAAGAAAATCATAAGTATTTAAATTAATTATTTCATTTATAATTTGTGAAAAAATAAAAGAATTTTGAACTTTTTCAGTTTGAAAACCACTTTTCCCAGCGATTAATGTGATGTTTTTATATTTTGTACTAAGTAAAACTTTATCAAGATTTACTTTTCCATCTAAATAATCATAAAATGTATATAAAGGTTTTAAATCTAATAAAACTTGCATATTAGCCAAACCAATATCTGCATCTAGAACTGCAACTTTATAACCTTTTTGGCTTAAAGTATATGCAATATTTGCTGAGAAAGTTGATTTCCCAACTCCTCCTTTTCCAGAAGTAATAGTTAAAAGTTTTGTTTTAGAATTTATATTGTTTATAGTTTTATTCTTTCTTGAAGCTAATTTAATTAGTTTATGGGCCTGAGTAGAAATTGATTCAAACATTTATTTACTCGCTAAAGAACAATTAGAAAAACAATCAATTAAAAAAGATGCATCTGCTACAATTAAATCATCAGGTACATTTTGACCAATTGAAAAATATGTAATTGACTTTTTAGTTTTATGAGAAAAAGAAATTAAATTTCCAAAACTTTTAGTTTCATCTAGTTTTGTAAAAGCTAAATAGTTAATATTTAATCTAGAATAATTAGTATAAATCTCTAATAAATCACTATGTTTAACATTTGCTGGTAATACTAATATTTTATCAATTGGAACTTCATTAACTCTTTCTTGATATTCATTAATAAGTTCAATCTTATCAATATCATATTGACTTGAACCTGCTGTATCAATTAAAATATAATTACAGTCTTTTAATCTTAATAATGCTTCAACTAATCCTTCAGGATTTTTTACAACTTCTAAAGGTAATCTCATAATATTAGCATATGCCTGTAATTGTTCAATAGCACCTACTCTAAATGAATCAAGAGTAATAATACCTACTTTATAGTTTTGGCCTAATTTATAAGCATATCTAGCTGCTAATTTTGCGATAGTTGTAGTTTTTCCAACACCTGTAGGCCCTACCATCATCATTATTTTTCTTTGATGTTTTCGTAATGGAACTTCATGTTTAATTGGAATAATTCTTCTTAAAATTAATTTGAAAAAATCATTAACTTTTTTATTATTAGATTTCATATTAACAGGAAACTGTTTAATAGTTTTTTTCATAATAGTATAAGTCATTTCTTGATCAAATTCATTTTTTTCAAATAAACTATACATTTCAGCAAATTCAATAGGAATACTTAAATCATAAAGTTGAGATTTTGGATCCCAAATAGATTTTTGTACTTGTGCAATTGATTCTTGCATTTTAAGAATTTCAGTTCTAAAATCATAGACAGAAGCAGCAAATTTAGGGTCTTTTTTATCATCATGTTTTGAAGATATTTTTTTTGTAAATCTACTTTCGATTTTTTTATCATGTTCGTCTTCGAGTGCAACCATAACTTCATACATATCTTCTCCACCAGAGGCTTTAGAAGATATTTTTTTTGTAGAAATAACTATTGCTTCTTCACCACATTCTATTTGAGCTTTTTTAAGTGCTATACTTGGTGTTCTTCCTAAAAAAGATAACATATTCATTGTTTAATTCCATTTTTATAGATTTTTTCTAATTTACCATTTCTTACATATGCATTAATCATAGCATTCCAAATTAATATTTCATTCTGATTCGATTTTTCTTCAAATATTTCTTCAGCAAATTGAATCATTCCACATTTTCCATATAAATTAATTAAATTAC
>JABSOL010000020.1 GCA_013215985.1 Campylobacteraceae bacterium | reverse complement strand
CAAACGGATTAGGGTTAGGGTTAGGGTTAGGTGATGAAGTCCTTCCGAATTGAAGAGGTTGGGCCCTAACCCTAACCTCTTCTACATCCAAAAAAAATATTAAACTTAAAAAAACAAATAATAGATATTTTATAGAATCTTTTCTATAAAATATCTAATTTTTTTAAACTTTAGATTTTTTTCTAAAAGATTTAATTTGCTGAATAAATAGTCCTAATATAATTAATACTAAACCTGTAATTGTGGAAAATAATATTTCTTCTTTTAAAATGAAATAAATTATAATTAAAGATAAAAATGGAGCTATGAAAATTAAATTAGCAATTTTACTTGTTGAATTAGTCTCGCTCATGGCTTTTAACCAAAATAAAAATGTAATACTCATTTCAAATAAACCAACATAAACAGCACCCAGAATTCCTCTTCTATCTGGTATAGAAAAACCTTCTGTAAAATAAATCACTACTAAAATTAAAGGCAAAGCAATTAAAAAGTTACAAAATAGGCCTACAACTGGATCTACTTTTATTTTTGTATTAAATATCCAATATAAAGACCAGAATATTGTTGATAATAAAGCCAAAAATACTCCATATGTATTTGTAAAGTCTAAAGATAAAGGATCTCCTTTAGTAGCAATTATTAAAACTCCAAAATAACAAATAAGACCTGCTAAAAAGTCATTTAAATGAAGTTTTTGTTTTAAAAGTGGAATTGATAAATAAGTAAGTGTCAAAGCCCAGGTATAGTTTATTGTCTGTGCTTCTTGAACTGGTAATAAATCATAAGCTTTTAATAAAACCATGTACATAAGTAAAGGATTTAATATTCCTAAAAAAAGTATATAAAAAAAGTTATTTTTAAAATGTGGATAAATCTTTTTTACTTTTTTTTGATAAAGAAGTATTAAAAACAAAACAATAATAGAAGTAATAACTGCATACAATACTAATTCTTTTACAGATAAGTATTCTAGAGATAGTTTGAACGCGCTTGCTACTGTTGACCAGAAAAAAACAGCTATAAAAGCATAAATATAAGCTAGTTTTTGATTCTTCATATTTCCCCCTAATTTAAGAATGTTTTAAGATATGTTTTAAAATTCTTCTGATATACTGGTGATATATCAGTTGATATATCACATATATATTATGAGATATATTAGTAGGAATATAATTAAATATAAATAAAAGGACTAAAATGACTTGTGATTTTATTGGAGTATATCCAGCAGTAACAACAAAATTTAACGCTAATGATGAGATTGACTTTGACGCTTGTATGAAAGGTGTTCAAGCACAACTTGACGCAGGAGTTCATGGAATTATTTTAGGTGGAACTTTAGGAGAAGCTAGTACTTTAAGTAAAGAAGAAAAAACTGCTTTACTTGAAAATACTGTTAAGTATGTTAACGGAAAAGTTCCTATTGTAATGAATATTGCTGAGCAAACTACAAAAGAAGCTATGAATGTAGCAAGAGAAGCTAAAGCTTCTGGCGCATCTGGACTTATGTTATTGCCTCCTATGAGATATGCAAGTGATGATCAAGAAACACTTCAATATTTCAAAGCAATTGCAGCTGCTACTGATTTGCCAATTATGATTTATAATAATCCAGTTGATTATAAAATCGAAGTTACTTTAGATATGTTTGATGAATTACAATCTTGTCCTACAATTAGAGCAGTAAAAGAAACTACTAGAAAAATTACTAATGTTTCAAAAATGATTTCTAGATTTGGTGATAGATTCAAAATTATGTGTGGACTTGATACTTTAGGTTGTGAAGCATTATTAATGGGAGCTCATGGTTGGGTTGCTGGTTTAGTTTGTGCATTTCCAAAAGAAACAGTTGCAATTTATGAATTAATTAAACAAGATAGACGTAAAGAAGCTTTAGAAATTTATAGATGGTTTATTCCATTATTAGAACTTGACATTAATACAAAATTAGTTCAAAATATAAAACTTGCAGAAACTGCAGTTGGATTAGGAAATGAATTTGTTAGAGAACCTAGACTTCCATTATCAGGAATTGAAAGAACTAATGTTCAAGCTATTATTGATCATGGAATTCAAAATAGACCAACTTTACCAGCACTATAGAAATTATAAAAACTAGAAAAAATAAAAGGATTTAATTTGAGTATACATGGCAAAAACTTTATTGGAAATGAATTATCTGCACTTGGTGATAAAAGTAATAAAATATATGATATTAATAGCAATGAAGCATTAGAAGGTGATTTTTTTCATGCTAATAAAGAAGAAGTTGAAAAAGCTTTAAAATTAGCATCTGATGCATTTGTTGTGTATAAACAAAAGTCTCAAATCCAAAGAGCCGAGTTTTTAGAAACAATTATTGAAGAAATCATGAATTTAGGTGATGAATTAATTTTAAGAGTTATGAGTGAATCTAATCTTCCAAGACCTAGACTTGAAGGTGAGAGGGGAAGAACTATTGGTCAGCTTAAAATGTTTGCTAATTTATTACGAGAGGGCTCTTGGGTAGAAGCTAGTATTGATACTGCAATGCCTCAACGAACTCCACTTCCAAGAAATGATTTAAGAAAAATGCTTAGACCTTTAGGTGTTGTTTCAATTTTTGAAGCAAGTAACTTTCCTTTAGCATTTGCTTGCGCAGGTGGAGATACAGCTTCAGCATTAGCTGCTGGTTGTTGCGTTATTGTTAAAGCACATTCATCACATTCAGGAACATCTGAATTAATTGCATCTGCTATTATTACAGCTGTTAAAAAATGTAATATGCCAACAGGGACTTTCTCTCTTTTACATGGTTCAGGAAGAACAGTTGGACAAGATATAGTAATGCATGATGTTGTTAAAGCTGTAGGTTTTACAGGTTCTACTTATGCAGGAATGGAATTATTTAAACTAGCTAATACTAGAAAAGAACCAATTCCAGTTTTTGCGGAAATGGGAAGTATTAATCCTTGTCTGTTTTTACCATCTTCATTAAAAGATACTAAAAAACTAGCAGCTATTTATTCATTCTCAATTACTTTAGGAGTAGGGCAATTTTGTACTAAGCCTGGATTAATTATTGCTTTAAAAAGCCCTGAATTAAATGAGTTTAAAAAAGACTTAGCCTTAGAAATTACAAAAGTTAAACCTGCAACTATGTTATCTTCTTCAATATCTAAAGCTTATGATGATAATAAAAATGAAGCTTTAAAACTTAAAGGTATATCACTTTTATCAAGTGCTGAAGAAGATAATCTTAAATCTCAAGGAAAAGCAACTATTGCTTGCGTAGATGCAAGTGTATTTGTTAAAAATCCTGATTATCAAGAAGAAGTTTTTGGGCCATATTCTTTAATTGTTGAATGTGAAAATAAAAATGAAATTTTAGAAGTAATTTCTTCTTTATCTGGACAATTAACAGCTACTGTTATGGGTGAAGATAATGAAATGGAAGAATATTCATCTCATATTTATGCTCTAGAAAACAAAGTAGGAAGAATTTTATTTAATGGTGTTCCAACAGGTGTTGAAGTTTGTTCTTCAATGCAACACGGTGGTCCTTTTCCAGCTGCAACAGATTCAAGATTCACATCTGTAGGAACTGGTGCTATTAAAAGATTTGTTAGACCTGTTTGTTTTCAAGATTGCCCTAGATCATTATTACCTCTTGAACTTCAAGATAAAAATGAGTTAAACATTATGAGAGTTCTTAATGACTCAAATACAAGAGACGCAGTATGAGATATTATACAAAAGAAGAAATAGATAGTGTATTAAAGTACCCTTCTTTAATAAAAGCATTAAAAAATGCTTTTATTTCTAATATTACAGTTCCTCCAAGACATCATCACGATTTTAAAAATCCAAAAGAAAATATAGACTCAACTTTATTATTAATGCCAGCGTGGAAGGAAAGTGAGGTATTAGGAGTAAAAATTGTAACTGTTAGCCCTAATAATGCAAAATATAACAAACCTTCAATACAAGGTATTTATCTTTTATTTAATGCTCAAAATGGTGAACTATCTGCACTTTTAGATGGAAAAGCATTAACTGCAAAAAGAACAGCGGCATCATCTGCTTTAGCTTCATCTTTTTTGTCAAGAAAAGATTCATCATCACTATTAATGATAGGAACTGGTGCTTTAAGTATTGAACTTATCAGAGCACACGCTAGTGTTAGACCTATAAAAGATGTTTTTGTTTGGGGTAGAGATTTTAATAAAGCCTTAAAAATTCAAAATGAATTAAAAAGTGATTTTAATATAAAAGCTATTAAAAATATAAATGAGACTATCTCAAACGTAGATATTATTTCTTGTGCAACTTTAAGTAAAGAAGCCCTTGTATTTGGAAAATACTTAAGAAAAGGACAGCATGTAGATTTAGTAGGTGCCTATAAATCTGACATGAGAGAAGCTGATGATGAATTAATAAAAACTGTAGATATTTTTATTGATACTGCAATGGCTTTAAAAGAAACTGGTGATTTGAAAATTCCATTAGATTCTAAACTTATTACAAAAGAAGATATAAAAGCTGATTTATTTGCTTTATGCAGGAATGAGCATATTGGTAGGGAAAATAAAGATCAAATTACTTTATTTAAATCAGTAGGGCATGCTTTAGAAGATTTAGCAGCAGCTGCTTTAGTTAAAGAGAAACTAATAGATTAAATATAAGAATATAAAAGAATAAAATTATACAAATTATATTAGGAGAAAAATATGTCTTGTAAAACATTTTTTTGTGTAGATGCTCATACTTGTGGAAACCCTGTTAGAGTTATTTTAGGTGGAGCCCCTTTATTAAAGGGTGCTAATATGAGTGAAAAAAGACAGCATTTTTTAAAAGAATTTGATTGGATTAGAACAGGTCTTATGTTTGAGCCTCGGGGCCATGATATGATGAGTGGAACAATAATATTTGAGCCTTCAAGTGATGAATTTGATGTATCAATTTTATTTATAGAAACAAGTGGCTGTTTACCTATGTGTGGTCATGGAACTATTGGAACTGTTACAGTTTTAATTGAAAAAGAAATTATTACTCCAAAAACTCCTGGAGTATTAAGAATAGAAACACCTGCTGGTTTAGTTCTAGCAACATATATAAAAGATGAAATGAACAGGGTTAAATCTGTGAAAATTATTAATGTAGCATCTTTTTTACATTCAAAAGATCTAACAATAGAATGTGAAGAATTAGGTTCTCTTACATTTGATGTAGCTTATGGTGGTAATTTTTATGCAATTATAGATCCTCAAAAAAACTTCTCTGGAATTGAAAACTTTACAGCATCACAATTAATTATTATGAGTAAAAAACTAAGAGATGAAATTAATAAAAAGTATGATTTTGTACATCCTTTAAATGAAACAATTAATGGTTTATCTCATATTGAATGGACAGGAGAAGTAAAAGACAAAACTTCATCTGCTAGGAATGCAGTATTTTATGGAGATAAAGCAATTGATAGATCACCTTGTGGAACTGGAACGTCTGCAAGAATGGCACAATTATATTCGCGAGATTTTTTAAAACAAGGTCAAGACTTTATTCATGAGAGTTATATTGGATCTAAGTTTACTGGACGAATTGAAAAAGAAGTTAAAGTAGGGAACTTTAACGGAATCATTCCTTCAATTGAAGGATGGGCTAAAATCACTGGATTAAATACTATTACTATTGATGATGATGATCCTTATGCACATGGTTTTGTGGTAATTTAGTATGGCAAAAATAGCAATTATTGGAGCTGGAATTACTGGATTATGTTCTGCTTATTATTTAAGCAAGAGTGGGCATGAAGTAAGTATTTATGATTCAGGTGAAATTGGAAAAGAGTGTTCTTATGGAAATGCTGGATTAATTGTGCCAAGTCACTTTGAGACTTTAGCAAATCCAGGAATACTAAAAAAAGGAATTAAATGGATGCTAAATTCAAATTCTCCTTTTTACTTAAAACCTAGATGTGATATGGACTTATTAAAATGGTTAGTAAGATTTAATTTATTCTGTACAAAAAAACATGTAGAAAATAATAAATACTTTTTAAGAGATATAAATTTATATTCTCATGGACTTTATAATGATTTATACAAAAATGATGATTTAGATTTTGAATTAAAACATTCAGGTTTATTAATTTTATGTAAAGAAGAAAAAACACTAATAGAAGAACAATCTTTAATTAATGAATCTTGGGAATTAGGACTTGATGCTTCAATGTTAAATAAAGAAGAACTTAATAAATTAGAGCCAAATGTAAATTTTGACTGCATTGGTGCTTCTTATTATAAATGTGACTCAAAAATCCAACCATATGATTTTATGCAAAGTATAATTAAATATTTAAAAAAATCAAATGTACAGATTTATGAAAACTGTGAAATTACAGATTTTGATATTAAAGATGGAGAAATCCAGTCTTTATCAAATTCTTTAAATGAAAAATTTTCTGCAGATGAGTTTGTTTTAAGCTCTGGAATTTTAGCTTTTGATTTTGCTAAAAAACTTGATTTAAATCTAACTATGCAAGCAGGAAAAGGTTTTTCTTTTAGAGCACAAAAGAATGAGTTTATGGACTTTTCCACTCCATTAATTTTAGCAGAGCAAAAAGTAGCAGTTTCACCTTATGATGAATATGTAAGATTTGGTGGGACTATGATGATTTGTGGAAATGATTTAAGTATCGATGAAAACAGGGTTAATAATATAAGAAAAGCGGCAAATTCTTATATTAAAGATCTTAATTTACAAAAGAATCAAACTTATGATATCTGGGCAGGTCTTCGTCCTTGTTCACCTGATGGTTTACCTTATATAGGTAAATCTAAAAAGTATAAAAATTTAACAGTTGCAACGGGTCATGCCATGATGGGTGTATCTTTAGGACCAGCGTCTGGAAAAATTGTAGATAATTTAATAAATGGAAATAAAAATGATATTGATATTTCATTTATGGATATTCATAGATTTACATAAATCTAACAAAAGGAGTAATAAACTTAAAATGGCGGTAGATTTGAAATAATTAACTTAACAAAAAATTAAAGGAATGATTATGAAACTAGTAAAAAAATTGGCGTTTTTAGCAGTATCTCTTTTAGCATTTGGGGCTTCAAATGTAAGTGCAGACAAGTTAGATAAGATTTTATCAAAAGGCAAAATTAGATGTGGTGTTGTATTAGATTTTCCACCAATGGGATATAGAGATGCAAGAAATAAACCAGCAGGATTTGATGTTGAATATTGTAAAGATCTTGCCAAAGTATTAGGTGTTAAATTAGAAATTAAATCTATGTCATTTGCACAAAGACTGCCAGCATTAAATGCAGGAAAAGTGGATGTAGTAATTGGGTCTACTTCAGATACACTTCAAAGAGCAAAATCAGCAGGTTTTACTATGCCTTATTTTGTATTTAAATTTCAAGTAGTATCTAGAAAAGATTCTGGTATTAAAACATTTGCTGATCTAAAAGGCAAAAAAGTTACTGCACCTTTAAGTTCAACAAATGAAATTGAATTTTTAAAGAATGTTAAAAAAAATAATTGGAATAAAAATAATTATTTCTCTTCTAAGTCTGAAAATGATGCTCACTTAGCTTTATTACAAGGTAAAGCTGATGCAATTATTACAACAGATACAACAGCCGTTGAAATGTTAAAATCTCCTAAATATAAAGATTTTGTAGCAGGTCCTTTTGTACCAGGTTTTTCTGATTATGTTTCTATAATTGTAAAAAGAACTGAATATGGAATGATTAATTTTATGAACTTATTTATTCACCAACAAGTAAGAACTGGTAGATATAAAGAATTAAATGAAATGTTTTATGGACCTGGTCCTGTAAGAAAATTAACAATTGATGGTATTTATTATTAAAAAAAGAGCTTAGGCTCTTTTTTTTTAAGAAGAGAAGGATTAATAATGTTTGACTTCGATTATACATTTCACTGGATTACTGTCTGGAATGTTTTTCCTGAAATGTTAAGTGCCGCTTTAGTAACTATTGAAGTAGCTCTGATTTCCATGATTGTTGGTTTATTTATTGCTATATTTTTATCTTTAGGAAAAGATAGTGAAAATGAATTATTTAGAACTTCAAGTATTGTATGGATTGAAATAGCTAGAAATACTCCAGCTTTATTTCAAATATATATGGCTTATTTTGGTTTGGGTGCGTTTGGTATTCATTTAAGTCCTTATTTAGCAGTGATGCTTGCATTAATTTTTAATAATGCAGGATATCTAGCTGAAACACTAAGAGGAGGATTTGCATCAATACCACATACTCAAATGGCATCTTCTAGATCTTTAGGAATGACTAGTTTTCAATCTTATAGATATATTATTTTGCCACAAGTTTTTAAAGTTGTTTATCATCCTATGACTAATCAAATGATTTGGTCTATTTTAATGACATCTCTTGGAACGTTGGTTGGAATGTTGGAATTAACTGGTAAAACAGATCAGTTACAATCTTTGTCTTTTAGAACATTTGAGTTCTATTTAGTTGCAGCTGTTATGTATTTTGTTATTGCAAAAGGTACTTTGTTATTATCAAAACTTTTAGCTTATAAAATATTTAAAGGAGATTAGATGTCTAATAAAATGATTAAATATTCTATATATACTTTAATATTTGCATATATTGTTTATCAGGCAATAGTTTCTGTACGTGCATCTTCTTTAACATATTATGATTTAGTATTTTTACTTGAAGGTTTAGAGAGAACTATTTATATTTCAGCTGTTTCTATATTTTTTGGAACAATATTTGGAGTGTTTTTTGGTTGGATTAAAGTTTCTTTAGGAACATTTGGAAACTTAATATTAAGTGGATTCTTAGATATTTTAAGATCAGTTCCTTTAATTATTCAATTAATTCTATTTTATTCATTTATGGGAATTTTAGAAATTGATATTTCAGTATTTTGGGTTGGTGCCATTATATTATCAGCTTATACAGCAGCTTTTGTAACAGAAGTTGTACGTGCTGGTATAGAATCTGTTCCTCAAACTACAAGAAGAGCTGCAAGATCTTTAGGTATGACTTATTGGCAAGATTATAGATATATTGTTTTTCCTTTAGGTTTAAGAGCAGTTTTTCCAGCTTGGATATCTATTGTTTTGTCAGTTATAAAAGATTCAGCCTTAGTTTCTGTAATTGGATACTTAGAGTTATTAAAAACAACAGAAGAACTTATATCTAAAACACAAGAAGCACTTTTATTATTATTGGGAATTGGTTTATTTTATTTTATTATTTCTTATCCAATTTCATTATATGCAGTATATTTAGAGAGGAAATTAAAAATATGATTGAATTAAAAAAAGTTCATAAATCTTTTGGAGACTTAGAAGTTTTAAAAGGTATTGATTTAACAGTTAATAAAGGTGAAGTTCTTTCAGTAATTGGAGGAAGTGGTTCTGGAAAGTCTACTATGCTTTATTGTATTAATGCAATTGAGAGAATTCAAAAAGGTGAAGTATTAGTTGATGGCATTTCTGTTCATGACAAAAGTACTAATATTAATACTTTAAGACAAAAAATTGGAATGGTATTTCAACAATGGAACTCTTTTCCCCACCTAACTGTACTTGAAAATGCTGCACTTTCTCCACAAATAGTATTAGGAAAAAGTAAAGAACAAGCAGAAAAAATAGCAAAAGAACAATTAGACCATGTAGGTTTAGCTGATAAATTTAATGTATATCCTGGAAAACTATCTGGTGGACAGCAACAAAGACTTGCAATTGCAAGGGCTCTTGCTATGGAACCTGAATATATGTTATTTGATGAAATTACATCAGCACTAGATCCTGAACTTGTAGGAGAAGTTTTAGATACTTTAAGACTTTTACGAAAAGAAGGAATGACTATGATTTGTGTTACACATGAAATTGCATTTGCAAGAGAAGTATCAGATAATGTAGCATTTTTTCATAAAGGAATAATAGAAGAATTTGGGCCACCATCACAAGTGATTTCGAATCCGATAAGTGAAAAAACAAAACAGTTTTTATCAAAAGTTTTACAGTAAATTTATATCTAGGTATTATTGTTTAAGAAGTTATTTATATTTGAACTCACCTCATATATAAATTAAAAAGTATAAATAGTTTTATTTACTTTTATCTGGAATATTAAATAAAAAGAGAAAATACTTATTACTTAAATCCTTTTAAAGGACTTCCCCAAGTATATTTAATATTTATTATCTCTTTTTAAAATTCTTAGTGAAGGAAAAACATGGATATTATGAATAAAATCAAAAGTACTAAATTAGATACAAAAGATAATTTATGTATTAAAACAATAGATATGCATACAGCAGGAGAACCTTTAAGAGTTATAATTGATGGATATCCAGAGATTATAGGCTCTAGTATTTTAGAAAAAAGAACTTATGTAAAAGATAATTTAGATAATTTAAGAAAAGCTCTAATGTTTGAACCACGAGGTCATACTGATATGTATGGTGTATTAGTTTGTGAATCTTCACATAAAGATGCAGATTTTGCGGCAATATTTATGCATAATGAGGGTTATAGCACTATGTGTGGTCATGCAACTATAGCTTTAGGCAAATTAGCAGTTGAATTAGGCTGGGTAGCATTAAAAAAACCTATTACAAAGATTAAAATAGAAGCACCTTGTGGGCTTTTAGATGTATTTGTACATATAAAGGAAGATAATAAAGTAGGACAGGTGAGTTTTCATTGTGTTCCATCTTTTGTCCTTGCATTAGATGAAAAGATATCAATAAATAATATTGGTGATATAACTTACGATGTAGCCTATGGAGGCGCATTTTATGCTTATGTTGATGCTGATAAAATAGGCCTAAACTTGAATAAGGAAAATTATGATAAAATTATATTTTATGGAAAAGAAATTAAAAAAAATATCATAAAACAAAAAAATAATATTATTCATCCTTTTGAAAAAGATTTAAGTTTTTTATATGGAGTTATTTTTATAAGCCAAAATTCAAAACATCACTCACAAAATGTTTGTGTATTTGCAAATGGTGAACTTGATCGTAGTCCAACTGGTTCTGGAGTTTCAGGACGTGCGGCAATTCATTATAAAAAGAAAGAAATTAAAAAAGATGAAATTATTAGAATTGAAAGTATTTTAAATACTTGTTTTGATGTAAAAGTCATTAAAGAATTAAAATACGAACATTTAGATGCAGTTATACCAGAAGTCTCTGGAAATGCATATATAACAGGAGAACATACTTTTTATCTTGATGAAAAAGATGAATTAAAATATGGTTTTTTATTAAAGTAAAGGATACAAATGCCAGAAAATAATCTTTCGAGCAAAGCTTATAAAATATTAGAAGAACTTTTAGTAACATTAAAACTAGAACCAGGTAAAACTTATTCAGAAAAAGAATTAATGGCAAAAGCTGATGTTTCAAGAACTCCTCTTCGAGAAGCACTATTAAAACTTTCTCACCAGAATCTTATAAATATAATTCCAAGACGTGGAATTGAAATATCTGATATTAATATGACTAATCAATTAGCTATTTTAGAAACAAGAAGAGTATTAGATAGTCTTTTAATTAAAAGAGCATGTATGTATGCTACAAAAACTGAAAAAAATAAAATACTAGAATTTAAAATTTTAATTTTAAATGCAGTTAAGAATAAAAATGTTGAAGAATTTTTACGAATAGATAAAGAATTAGATAATACTATATTCGCAGCTGCAAGAAATGAATTTGCAACAAATGCAACTGCACCTTTACATGTAAGATCGAGACGTTTTTGGTATTATTATAAAGGTTTAGATGATTTAGCAGACTCTGCTTTAGTACATACACAGTTAATTGATGCAATTATTGATTCTAATGAAGAATTAGCTTTATCTGTATCAAATGAAATTATTAATAATCTTGTGACAGTTGTAAAAAAATATATTAACATATAAAATTATAAATATAATTATGAAGCTTGTTCGTTTTAGAATGAGTTTTTTTTATGCTTGTGCTGAAGAATAGCATTAGAATAGCATTTTATAATATATTGATAAAATTTACTTATATATCAAATAATTGTAATAAAATTTCAGTTTTAATTAATATTAACTGTGAAATAATCAATAAGAAAAATTAGTACTACAAAAAGTATTACTAAGATTAACTTAGGATTATTATGGCAAAACATAGAAGTTCAAGATCAATTATTAAAAATGTTATTAAAAAACATTCAAATGCAAATAAAAAAGAGATATCTCAATTAACTATTAAAATAGATAAAAGACTTGATAATGCATTAGTAATATTATCAACACAAATTTCAGTTTCTAAAAATAGACTTATAGAAGATATATTATTTGAAAGTGGAATTTTAGAAGAAGTAGATGAAAATTATGTTGACTAAAAAATTTCCATCTCAAAAAGAGATTGTTGATTCTGTAATTATAGGAATAAAAACAGCAAAAGAGAACTTTACGCATTGGACAGCAGATGAATTATATTTATCTTATGCACCTGCTAAGTTTTTAACAATTCATGTATCACAAGAAATTGCAAAACTTGAAAATTCTCCTGAATTATTTATGGATGCAAGTGTTGCTGATATTTTAAGATGTTCTTTGGAAAATAGAAAAGATTTTAGAGAGTATATGAAAACGAATTCATTATCAGATGAAAAAATATGTTTAACGCTAGATGAGAGATTTGATCATAAAAGTGATAACGATTCAATTTCTAGAGTAATCATGGCTTTAAGAAATGGGGTTAGAAATGTAAATGAAACAAATTTAAAAGAAATTGAGAAAATATGTATTCTTTTAAATAAATCAAATAAAGATGAATCTACCTTAGATTATGGAATATTTGCATTTTATTTAGATATCTCATCATCAGCTAGAAAAAAAGCAAAAACTAGACTTAATGAAATAATTAAGTCATTTAATAAGGTTGTGGATAAGTATCCAAACCTTAAATCTAATTTTAAAGGAGGGGAAATTAATATTATTGAGAACATCGGTGAGTGGTGTGTCGCTTGTTATATTATTGAGCCAAATTTAGATTAGATTATGTAAACATATAGAAAGGAAGATATATATGAAATTAAAAAATATTTTAGGAGCTATTGCTCTAGGAAGCGTAGTAACTTCATCATTATTTGCATCAAGCGAGGTAGTTATTGGTGTTCAAGTACCAATTACTGGTAAATATGCAAATGAAGGTCAAGGAATTAGTCAATTTGTTAAATTAATTGTTGATGAAAAAAATGCAAATGGTGGTTTATTAGGAAAACAAATTAAAATCGTTATTTGTGACGATGAAGCTAAACCTCAAAAAGCAGCTGTTTGTGCTAAAAAACTTGTTAATGCAGGAGCTTTTGCTGTAATTGGTTCTTATACTTCAGGAGCAACGCAAGCTGCTCAAGTTACTTATTTTAGAAATAAAGTATTACAAACATCTGATGGAACTTCTGATGATTTAATAAAAAGAAAATATTGGACTTTTTTTAGAAACTCGTTCCCTAATTCAGCACAAAGTGATTTTACGGCTAAATATATGGTAGAAACTAAAAAGTATAAAAAAATTGTAGTTTTATCTGATTACTCTTCTTATGCTATGGGTTTAGGAGATGCTACAGAAGCTTCAATTAAAGCTCTAGGTGGAAATGTAATTTATAGAGGTAAGATTAAATCTGGTACTCAGAACTTTACAGCAATTTTAACAAAAATTAAAGCAATGAAACCTGATGTTATTTATTTCTCTGGTTATTATACTGATGGTGGACTTTTAAGAGCACAACAATCGCAATTAGCTATTAAAGCTGACTTTGTTGGTGGAGATTCTAATGATAATCCTGACTTCTTAAAACTTGCAGGTAAAGCGGCTGAAGGTACAGTTTTAATTAACTTCCCAACTCCTGATTTATTACCATACCCAGTTGCAAAAAAATATTTAGCTGATTATGAAAGAACATTTAAAATGAAACCGCCTTCAATTTGGGCTGTTGTAAATGCTGATGGACTAAGAGCTATTATTCATGGTGTTGAACAAACTAAATCTTTTGATACTAAAAAGATTTCTGACTTTTTACATACTTTAAAAGATTTCGAAGGAATTACAGGTCCTGTTACTTTTAGAGAAGATGGTGAAAGAATAGGAGCTAAATTTATGGTTTATAAAATCCAAAAAAATGGTTCTTATAAAGTAATTCAATAAAAGGTAAATAATGGATATTTTTCTTCAACAGTTAATAAATGGTTTAACTATTGGAAGTTTATATGCATTAGTAGCTTTAGGTTACACGATGGTCTACGGAGTTATGCGTTTAATTAACTTCGCCCATGGTGATTTAGTAGCCTTTTCTGCTTATGTAGGACTTACAGTATTTACTCAGTTTTTCGGTGCGGGCGCGACTTCGTTTATAAATATAATCATAATATTTCTTGTAACTTCAATTATTGTAGCTTTTGCAGGTGTATTATTAGAAAGACTTGCATATAGACCTTTAAGAACAGCTCCAAGATTATCAGTTGTTGTTTCTGCTTTAGGTGCGTCTTTAGTAATTCAAAATGGAATTATGCTTATTTGGGGTCCAAATATGAAAATTTTTCCAGCTGATTTATTACCTTCAACTCAATGGGATTTTGGTGGTATTATTATTACTTTTACTCAAATGATGATTTTAGGATTATCTGCTGTATTGATGTTAGCTTTATATACTTTTATTAATAAAACTAAAATAGGAACAGCAATTAGAGCTACTGCGATTGATCAAGATGCAGCAAAACTAATGGGTATTAACGTAAATAGAATTATTATTATTATATTTGTAGTGGGGTCAATGTTAGGTGCAATTGGTGGATTGTTTATAGGTATTTATTATAGAGGACTAACTTTTGATATGGGTTGGTTATACGGATTAAATGCATTTATTGCAGCAATTATTGGTGGAATTGGTTCAATTCCTGGAGCAATGCTAGGTGGACTTTTACTAGGTTTATTTAATGCTATGATTACGGGATATGTTTCTGCTGAATGGGCTGAAACGTTTACTTTCTTATTGTTAATTGGTATTTTAATAGTTAGACCTACTGGAATCTTAGGCGAAAAAACGGCGGATAAAGTATAATGAATAAAACAACAATAAGTGCTATTATATTTATATGTGTAATGGCGGTTTTACCAGCTTTAGTTGATTCTGCATGGTTAAGTATTGGAATTACATTCTTAGTATTTGCAGTAGTTGCATTTTCACAAGATATTATTTTAGGTCGTGCTGGTATTTTTAATATGGGTCATGCAATATTTTTTGGAATTGGTGCATATACAACAGCTATTTTGAATGTTCAATTTGGAATTGATATTATATTTACAGTTCCTTTTGCAATAATATTCCCTATCATAGTTGCTATTTTAATTACTATTCCTATTATTCATTTAAAAGGTGATTATTTTTTAGTTGCAACAATTGGATTTACTATTATTTTTGAACAAGTTCTTAAAAATGATATATTTGGATTAACAGGTGGCCCAAATGGTATATTTGGTATTGATGTAGTTAGAATATTTGGTTATGAATTATATAGCGATACTCATATTTATTATATGGCATTTGCTTTATTACTTGTAACACTTTTAATTATTAGAAATCTTGATAATTCAAAATATGGACGAGCTTTATATTATATTAATAAAGATGAAATAGCAGCAAGATCAATGGGAATTAATATTTCTTATTATAAATTGTTTGCTTATGCCCTTGGAGCTGCTATTGCAGGTGCTGCTGGTTCTTTATTTGCAATTCAATATTCAGCTGTATCTCCTGAATCATTTAACTTTATGCAATCAGTTATGTTCTTTGCAATTGTACTTGTAGGTGGATCTGCTTCACTTCCTGGTGTTATTATTGGAACATTTGTTATGTTTGTATTACCAGAATTATTTACTGAGTTCCAAGAATCAAGATATTTAATCTTTGGTGCTGCTATGGTATTAACAATGATTATGAGACCAAATGGTGTTTGGCCTGCTAAGTTTGGGAATATTCCAACATTCTTAAAATTTAAAAAAGGAGCTAAATAATGAAGTATGTATTAGAAATAGAAAATGTATCTAAATTCTTTAATGGTTTAGTTGCTATAGATGATTTAACTATTAAAGTTAAACCAGGACAAATTTATGGAATTATTGGACCTAATGGTGCTGGTAAAACTACATTATTTAACTGTGTAACTGGTATTTATACTCCTGAAAAAGGAAAAATTAAATATAAAGGTGAAGATATTACTGGTATGAGTGCGGATAAAATTGCACAAAGAGGAGTTCTAAGAACTTTTCAAAATATTAGATTATTTCATGAAATGAGCGTTGCTGAAAATATTGTTGCTGGTTGTCATACTAAATCACAGCAAAAATGGTATCACTCAATTATTCATACACCTTTCCAAAAAGCAGATGAGTTAAAACAATGGAAAAAAGTTGAAGAATTAATGAAATTTTTTAATTTAAGCCAATTTGCAGAAACTCCTACAAAAGATCTTCCTTATGGAGCGCAAAGAAAAGTAGAAATGGCAAGAGCCCTAGCTGCTGAACCTGAATTGTTAATTTTAGATGAACCAGCTGCTGGTTTAAATGAAAATGAAACAATTGAGCTTACAGGAATGATTAGAAAAATCTCAGAAATGGGAATTGGTATTATGATGATTGAGCATGACATGGAAATGGTTATGTCTTTAACTGATTATATCACTGTAATTAACTTTGGAAAAGAAATTTCTCAAGGTGAACCTTCATTTGTGCAAGATGATCCTCGAGTAATCGAAGCTTATATTGGAAGTGATGATGAAGATGAGGATGAATAATGAAAAATAAAGAAATTTTATTAGAACTTAGAGATTTACATGTATCTTATGGAGCTATTACTGCTATTAAAGGTATTGATATTAAAATCTATAAAGGTGAAGTAGTTACTATTTTAGGTGCTAATGGTGCTGGAAAAACTACTACATTAAGAACAATTTCTGGATTATTAAAAGCTAAGTCTGGTAATATTATTTTTGATAAAAATGATATTACTAAAACTGAAGCCCATGATATTGTTTGTTTAGGAATAGCTCACTCACCTGAGGGAAGAAGAGTTTTTGGAACACTTTCAGTTGAAGAAAACTTACTTATGGGTGCTTTTACGCTAAAAAGCCATGATAAAGAAACGCTAGAGTGGATTTATGATATTTTACCACGGCTTAGAGAGCGAAGAACTCAATTAGCTGGTACTTTATCAGGTGGTGAACAACAAATGTTAGCAATAGGGCGAGCTATTATGAGCAAACCTAAATTATTAATATTAGATGAACCATCTCTGGGACTTGCTCCTATTTTAATTAAAACAATTTTTAAAGCTGTAAAAGAGATAGCACAAAGTGGTGTAACTGTTTTATTAGTTGAACAAAATGCAAAAGCTGCTTTAAAACTAGCTGATCGTGCTTATGTTTTAGAAGTTGGAAAAATTACTCATGAAGGTACATCAGAAGAGTTATTAAATTCTTCTACCATTCAAGAAGCTTATTTAGGTAAAAAGAAACACTAAATAATATTCATAAAATATTAAAAAAACATAAGGTTTGAGTCTCTGACTCAAACCTTTTTTGGGTAGAAAAACACCAAAAGTGTTCATATTAATATTTAAGGAATAACAAATTGAAAAATGAAAATTTAGTAAACCAAGCTATCAAACTTGCAGAGCAATGGCAAAATAGAGCAACTGAACTTGTTAGCGATTTTGATAGAGTATTTTATATAAAAATGAATAAAATGTTAGAACATCCAAAAGATAAAGCATTATTAATTGAACTTATGGATCAGTGTTTTAGAGCTGAATCAAATGCCCGAATAGCTGACCAAATCTGTTTTTTATTAGAAAAACATGGAATGGCACATTTTTTCACAACAAAAGATAAGACTTTATTATACCTTTTCCAAAACATTGGGAAATATGTACCGTTTATTTCTGTTCCATTATTTGTATCACAAATTAGAGAAGATACAAAAACTGTAGTAATTAAAGGTGAAGAAAACATCTTAAATGCACACTTACAAAAAAGAAAATCAGAAGGAACTAGAGTTAATATTAACCTTATTGGTGAAGTTGTACTTGGTGAACAAGAAGCAGATGAAAGAATGGAAAAATATCTTAATGCAATAGCTAATCCTAATGTAGATTATTTATCTATTAAAATTTCAACAATCTTTTCACAAATTAATCCTTTAGACTTTGATAATACTGTAAATATATTAGTTAAAAAATTAAGTAAAGTTTATAATCAAGCTCAAAAACATCCGTATATTGCGCCAGATGGTACAAAATCAAATAAATTTATTAACCTTGATATGGAAGAATATAGAGATTTAGCAATTACTGTTGCAGTATTCAAAAAAACTCTAGAACTTCCAGAATTCAAAAACTTTTATGCTGGTATTGTATTACAAGCTTATTTACCAGATTCATTCATTTGGCAAAAAGACTTATGTGATTGGTCAAGAACTAGAGTTGATAACGGTGGAGCTGCTATTAAATTTAGACTTGTTAAAGGTGCTAATATGGAGATGGAAGAAACTGAAGCCTCTCAAAAGCACTGGGAAATGGTTACATATGTAGATAAAGCAGATACTGATTCAAATTATAAAAGAATGGTTAGATACGCATTAGATAAAAATAATGCTAAATATATGCATATTGGAACTGCTTCTCATAACTTATTCGAATTAGCTTATGCTACTGTTATGGCTGATAAAAATGGAACAAGTGAATTCCATAGTTTAGAAATGCTTGAAGGTATGAGTGAGTCTGCAAGACTAGCTATTAAAGAAATCTCTAAAGAAGTAATTCTTTATGCTCCTACAGCTTCTAAAGAACAGTTTACTAATGCTATTGCTTATTTAGTAAGAAGACTTGATGAAAATACAGGTCCTAATAACTTTATTAGATACTCGTTTGGTCTAAAAGTAGGTTCTGATGATTGGAATAATCAAGAAAAACTATTCGTAGAATCTTTTGATGTTGAAAAAACTTCTTTCGTTGGAGCTAAAAGAACTCAAAATAGATTAGATGAAAAATGGGATAAATTCTCAAACTCATCTTATGATACAAACTCTTATCATGCAGAAGCAGATACAGACTTTATTTTATCAAAAAACCATGAATGGGCTCAAACTATTGTTAAAAAATGGAAACACTCAAAAGATACTGAACATGTAATTGCGCCTGTAGTTGTAGGTGGTGAAGATTTAGTAGGTGATCGTAAAATTTATGATGCAATTGATAAATCACAAGTTAAAGAGGGTGTTTTAGCAGGTAGATTCGCATTAGCAAATGAAGCTGATATTAAAAAAGCTGTTGCAGTAGCACGTGCTGATGTTGATGGTTGGAGAGAATTATCTCATGAAGAAAGACATAAAGCTTTAAAAGCAGTTGCTATTAAAGTACGTGAGAGAAGAGATGATTTAATTGGTGTTGCTGCTGCTGAAGTTGGTAAAGTATTTACTGAAACTGATGTAGAAGTTTCTGAAGCAATTGACTTTATTGAATTCTATACTCATGCTGTAAGACACTTTGATAAGTTCGAAAACTTAGAATTAAAAGGTAAAGGTGTAGGTGTTGTTGTTCCTCCTTGGAATTTCCCTATTGCTATTCCTATGGGTGGAGTTGCTGCTGCTTTAGCAGCTGGTAATACAGTTATTATTAAACCCGCTTCCGTAGCTGCTTTATGTTCTTATGAAATGTGTAAATGTTTCTGGGATGCTGGTATTTCTAAAAATGTATTACAATTCTTACCTTGTCCTGGAGCATTAGCGGGTGAACATTTAATTCCTAATAAAGATATTGACTTCTTAATCTTAACAGGTGGAGAAGATACTGCTGCTTCAATGTTAGAAACTAGAAATGAATTATTCTTATCAGCTGAGACTGGTGGAAAAGATGCAACTATTGTTACTAATATGGCAGATAGAGAACAAGCTGTTAAAAATGTTTGTTTATCAGCATTTAGAAACTCAGGTCAAAAATGTTCAGCAACTTCATTACTAGTATTAGAAGATGAAGTTTATAATGATGAAGGTTTCAAAAAAGCTTTAGTTGATACAGCTAATTCAATGAATGTAGGTTCTATTTGGAACTTTGAGAATTCAATTGGTACTTTAGCTAATAAAGTAAGTGGAAACCTAGAAAAAGCTCTAGACTCTTTAGAAGGTGATGAATCATGGGCACTAGCACCATCATATGTAGATAATAATCCATATATGTTAAAACCTGCAATTAAATGGGGCGTATCTGAAGGTAGTTTTATTCATATGAATGAATTATTCGGACCTGTTTTAGCAGTTGTTAAAGCATCTTCTTTAGAACATGCTGTAAAAATTGTAAATGATACAGGATATGGCCTAACTTCAGGAATTGAGTCTTTAGATGAAAGAGAAGTATCTTACTGGAGAGAAAATCTTAAAGCTGGTAACCTTTATATTAATAGAGGAACTACAGGTGCAATCGTATTAAGACAACCATTTGGTGGAATGGGTAAATCTGCAATTGGAGCTGGAAGAAAAGCTGGTTTCTATAATTATATTACTCAATTTGTAGATATTGAAGAAACATCAGCTCCTATTACTTCAAAAGAATATTCTTCTGATTTATCTTCTTTTATTAAAAGATGTTCTGCTATTTCTGAACATAAAGAAGACTTTACTAAATTAGAATTAGCGTTACAGTCTTATTTAGAAAATTGGGATAATGAATTCTCAAAAGAAAAAGATTACGCAAAAGTTAGAGGAGAAGATAATCACTTTAGATACTTACCTTTAGATAAAGTTGTAATTAGAGTTACAAAAAATGATTCTATATTTGATATTGTTTCTAGAGTATTAGCAGCAAGAGTTTGTAAAGTACCATTTACACTTTCTTTAGAAAAAAATGCAAATATTCAAGAGTTTTTAGAAAACTCTAAAGAATTATTTTCTTCAAGAGATAAAATTATTATTGAAGATGAAAAATCATTTATTAAAACAATTAAAAAGTATTCTAGAATTATTTATTCAGATATGTCAAAAGTTTCAGCTGATGTATTTAAAGAATCATCTAAAACTTTAGTATTTATTGTAAGACAAGGTCCAATGATGGAAGGAAGACTAGAGCTTCTTAATTACCTAGGTGAGCAAAGTATTTCTCACTCATTCCATAGATATGGAAATATCGGAGCAAGGGAGTTAGTTAAGTAGTCGTAAGGCTACTTAATAACAAAACAATGGGAAAAATATTACTTATTCTTGTACCAATTATTTGTCTAGGATTATATGTTAAGTTTAAAAAATCATCTAAAAAAGATGAAGAAGAAATAAAATAAAAAATCAATCTTTTTTACTTAAAAGTAAAAAAGATTATATAAACAAAGGAAAATATATGTTAGTTTTAGAAATTGAAGATATAAAAGAATTAATTCACAAAGTAGGGTACAAAGATTTTTTTGCAACTCTTATGGATACACTAGAAGAAGATTACTCAAATTGGGAATCATTTGATAAAACTCCAAGAGTTGCTAACCATGTTGAAGGTGGAGTAATTGAACTTATGCCTATTTCAAATAATGAAATGTATTCATTTAAATATGTAAATGGTCATCCTCAAAACCCAGACCAAGGTAAGTTTACTGTAATGGCAACTGGACAGTTATCTTTAACTGAAACTGGTGAACCTTTAATGTTTACAGAAATGACATTATTAACTGCATTTAGAACAGCTGCAAACTCTGCAATGGCTGCAAAACATTTAGCAAAAAAAGATTCTAAAATTCTTACATTAATTGGTACTGGTTCACAAAGTGAATTTCAATACTTAGCATTTTCATATGTATTTGATTTAGAAGAAATTAGATATTACGATACTGATCCAAAAGCTATGGATAAGTTTGAGCAAAATATGAAACAATTTAATATTAAATTAACAAGATGTAAAGATTCAAGAGAAGCTGCTTTAACGGCTGATATTATTACAACTTGTACTGCTGATAAAAAATACCAAACTGTTTTAACAAAAGACATGATTACTAAAGATGTATATATTAATGGTATTGGTGGAGATTGTCCAGGTAAAACTGAACTTGAAAAAGAATTAGTAGAATCAGCAACAATTGTTTGTGAATTTTTAGAACAATGTAAAATTGAAGGTGAAATTCAACAATTACCTGAAGACTTTACTTGTACTGAATTATTTAAAATTGTCCGAGGTGAAGTAAATATTAATGTATCTACTCACGGAACTGTAGTATTTGATTCAGTTGGATTTGCTTTAGAAGATTATTCTGTATTAAGATTAATTTACAAATTAGCAAAAGAGAATAATGTTGGAAAAGATATGTCTTTAA
Organism: Campylobacteraceae bacterium; assembly: GCA_013215985.1. Lineage (GTDB taxonomy): Bacteria > Campylobacterota > Campylobacteria > Campylobacterales > Arcobacteraceae > NORP36. The sequence continues at coordinate 3,489 of JABSOL010000020.1, read as the reverse complement.
TTCCTGAGATCGACGATGTTAAAAACTTATTTTCTTTACTGTAGGAGTATATAATGGAACACAAAATTAAATTAATTGAAGTTTATTCTGATATTGCTGGTGATAGAAAAGGTGCTTCTTTAGGAGTTACAGAATTAAGAAAGTCTAGCGAGAATTTAAACTCAGAGTACTTTAATAAATTCATTTCTCATAAAGTAGAAGATGAAAATCATGCTTACGAAAAAGAAAGTGAATTTAAAAATGCTAAATACATTGATAGAATTACTATGGTTGTTGAAAGATTAGCTAATAAAGTAAAAGAAGTTAGATTAGAGGGTGACTTCCCTATTATTTTAGCAGGTGATCATGCTTCTTGTGCAGGAACTATGCACGGACTTAGAATGGCTCATCCAAATGAAGTAATTGGTGTTGTTTATATTGATGCTCACGCAGATATTCACTCACCTTATACATCTGATTCAGGAAACATGCATGGTATGCCTTTAGCTATGGCTTGTGGAATTGATAATAAAGAATCAATGGTTCATGATATCACTCCAAAAGAAAAAGAGTACTGGGATAAATTAAAAAATCTAGCAGGGGTAAAAGATGCTTCTATTGATCCTAGAAATGTAGTATTTTGTGCAATAAGAGATTTTCAACAAGCAGAACAAGATGTAATTGATAAATATAGTATTCCTGTTCATACAGTTGAAGATATTACTTTAGCTGGTATTACAAATACTGTAAAAGTTATTTCTGAGCAACTTTCACATTGTGATCATATTTATATATCTTTTGATGTTGATAGTGTTGATCCTGTATATATTCCAGGAACGGGTACACCTGTATCTAAAGGTTTATCATATGAACAAGCATTACATTTAAATATGGAATTAATTAAAAATGAAAAAGTTTGTTGTTGGGAAATGGCAGAAATTAATCCTATGTATAACAATCATGTAGATGATTCATTAAAGATTTTTGAAATACTTGAACAAGTAACAAATAAATTAATTAAACATTACTAATATTTTATAAATATAAATATAAATATAAATTTAAATTTAAAAGAGAAAAGGATAGTTAGATGCAAGAAAAAACACGTGATATTTCGCAATCAAATATAGATAATGAAGAATTTGTATTAAGTATAAGTAAATTCTTAAAGTTTTTTATACCTTCTTTAATTGGTATCTTGATTTTTATGTTTCCAGTACCATATTTAGATGGTAAGTTTGTAGCTTATTCTGATGGATTTACTATTCCTATTGCTGTAATTAAAGATTATATCCAAGGATTCTTAGGCTCATTTTTACCTTTACTTGTTGTAATTTCTATTTCAACAACACTAGTTTTAACTTTAGCTACAAAGATTTTCAAACCAGCTTTTATTCTTAAAAATGAGTTTTTAAATAATCTTTTAAATACTACAATTTTCTGGACAATTGTAAGAGTTATTGGTGCATTCTTTGTTCTTATTACTTATAATAAATACTCTATTGAAATGATTCACTCTGGTAATACTGGTGGATTATTATTAAATGATTTAATGCCAGTACTATTTATTGTATTTTTTTTAGCTGGATTCTTATTACCCTTAATTCTTGATTTTGGATTACTTGAATTTGTTGGTGTATTATTAAGTAAAATTATGAGACCTTTATTTGGTCTTCCTGGTAGATCTTCAGTTGATTGTCTTACTTCTTGGTTAGGTGATGGAACTATTGGTGTACTATTAACTAATAAACAACTTGAAAGTGGATTTTATACAAAAAGAGAAGCGGCTGTAATTGCAACTAGTTTTTCTGCTGTTTCTATTACATTTTGTTTAGTAGTTATTACTGAGCTTAAATTAGAGAGTTATTTTGTACCAATGATTGGTGTTGTTGCAGTAACTGGTATAGCTTGTGCTTTTATAATTCCAAGACTTATGCCTTTATCTAAAATAGAAGATACTTATATAGTTGAAAATGATGAACGTGATCATGAAACTATTCCTGCTGGAAAAACTCTTTTATCTTATGGTTTAGAAAAAGCTACAAAAAGAGCTGAAAATAGTCCAAGTGTATTTTCATTTTTAAATAGTGGACTTAAAAATGTATTAGATATGTGGATTGGTGTATTACCTGTTGTTATGGCTATTGGAACAATTGGTCTTATTGTTGCAGAAGAAACACCAATTTTTACTTATCTTGGTATGCCTTTTATTCCATTAATAGAATTATTAAATATTCCAGAAGCAGTAGCTATGTCTGAAACAATTGTTGTAGGTTTTGCAGATATGTTTTTACCAGCAATTATTGGATCTTCAATAGAATCTGATTTAACTAGATTTGTTATTGCTTGTTTATCAGTATCTCAATTAATTTATATGTCAGAAGTTGGTGGATTGATTTTAGCTACTAAAATTCCAGTTAACTTTTTCCAACTTTTAATTATTTTTCTTTTAAGAACTGTAATTTCTTTACCTATCATTGCATTATTTGCACATATAATATTCTAAAAGAATTCTAGATTTAATAAAGTCATTTCTGAGTTTATTGAATACTAAATTATAAGAGCAAAAGATATATTTATATATCTTTTGTTTCTATATAATTTAGTTAATTGATTTTAAATCTTTTAAAATCAAAGGACATTTTATTTTATTTAAAGTGTAAATAAAAGAGTTTATATTATTAATAGAACTTACTTTATATTGTATATCATTCTTGTAACAAATTGTTTTAACCATATGCAAACCTAATCCTAAACTTCTTTTTGAAGCATTCTCCCTATAATTCTTATTAAATAGCAAAGAAGGATTTTTTATAGTTCTACCCTCACTTATAAAAGAAAGTAAAACTTTGTTATTGGAAAGTTTTTCTAAGAAAATAGAAATTTTTGCATTTTTTTTACTATGTTTAATAGCATTTGATATATTATTATCAATTAGTCTTTCTAATTCAATATCATTCATGCAAATATTTATATTCTTTTCAATCTTATATTCAAGTGTTTTATTATTTGCTTCAAGTATATGTTTGAAAAATTCTATTCTTTCATTTACAAAATTTGTAAAATTAATATTAACAGCTTTATATTCAATAGAATCATTTGAAATAATATAAGACAAGTCCTCATATGAATTTGACAACATACTAATTGAAGAGTTTATTTGTTTTACAAACTCTTGAACATCATTGTATCCTTTCATTTCAATACGTGAAGCATTTGCCATAATTACAGTTAATGGAGTTCTTATTTGATGAACCATATCAGCAATAAACTCTTTATTTTCTAAAAGTAAATCTTCATTTTTTTTGGCTTCATTATTTAATTGATTGTGTAGTTTATTATAATTGTTTTGTAATTCATTTATTTCTTTTACAATAATATTTTCTTCATTTGAATTTTTATTGTTTTTTATATGTTCTACAATTTTTGTAAGTTTTAAAGATACATTATTTAATACAAATAAATATAAAAATAAAAGTATAAATAATAGTGTAAGAAAAATTAAAATAA
>JABSOL010000217.1 GCA_013215985.1 Campylobacteraceae bacterium | reverse complement strand
GATAAATTTGTAAGATTAAAAGATCTTGTAAATATTGTTTATATAAAAGAAATAAATAAAATTAAAAAAGTAAACTTAGAAAATATATTTTCATTAACTGCAAGTTTAGATAAAAATAATTTAAGTTCAAAAGAGTTTTATTTAAAAATAGAAAAAGATATTAATGCATTGAAGAATAAAGGAATTAAAATCTATGTTAAAGGCGAAGAAAAAACTAATAACGATATTCAAAAGAATTTAATGATTTCTGCACTATTTTGTCTATTTTTAATACTTTTAGTTTTAACTTGGTTGTTTTCATCTTTTTTCCTTTCACTTTTAGCATTAAGTGTTATTCCTTTATCAATTTTTGGAGTTTTAGCTGGACATAAAATTTTAGGAATAAATTTATCTTTCCCCTCATTATTAGGTTTTGTGGGGCTTATTGGAATTGTAATAAATGATACTTTAATTATGTTAAAGTTTATTCAAAAATATGATTGCGAAAATGATTATTTAGAAAAAGCATCTTTAAGATTAAGACCAATATTATTAACATCAATTACAACAATTATTGGTTTATGTACATTGATATTTTTTGCTTCAGGAGAGAGTTTATTGATGCAACCTTTGGCTGTTAGTATAGGTTTTGGATTATTGTGGGCAACTATTATTAATTTATTTTATATACCAGTGTTTTTTTATAAAAAAGAGAAAATATATGATAATGATTAAGATAATTGTTATTGATTTTATTGTAAGATACACATATGTTTAGTAAATTAATATTAATTATATGCTTCTTTTCAATTAGTTTTTTGCATTATATGTTTTTTGTATCTGTAGAAGTAAAAAGCAAAAATCAAATAATAAAAACTACATCAGAATCTTCAGTTATAAAAGTTAGAAATGTAAGTATTAAAGTAAAACCAAAACAAATAATTAAGAAAACAATTAAAAAAATAAAACAGGTTAAAAAAACTCAAAAAACAGTTAAAAAGATTGTGAAAAAAGCAAATAGAAAAGTTGCAAAAAAGAATCCGAAGATTGTTAAAAAGATTAAAAAAATACCTGTAAAAATTGTGCAAAAAATTATTCCAAGAGAAATAATTAATCTTGTAGATAATAAAAAAATTCAAGAATTAAAAGCTAAAAAAGAGAATATTAAAAATGCTTATTTAACAAAAGTAAGAGAACATATTGAAAATCATAAAAAGTATCCAAGAAAAGCAAAAAGATTAAGACAAGAAGGTAAAGTTGTTATTTCTTTTATAATTAAACCAGATGGAAAAATTCATGGTATTAATTTAAAAAGCAAATGCCCTTACAAAAGACTAAATGAAGCAGCTCTTAAAATACTTAAAAAAATTGTTCAGTTTGATCCAATACCTGACGAGCTAGATAAAAAATCATGGGAAATTGATATTCCAATTCAATATTCATTAATATAAGGAAATAAATAATGGTAGAAATGTTAGATTATATAAATAGAGGTGGAATAATAGTATATATACTTATATTCTTAAACATTATTGGTTTCACAATTATGTTATGGAAGTTTATAATTATTGCACATGCTAAAAGAAAAAAAGATTTTTACGTTGCAAATATTGTATCTGTTATTCGAAACTCAAAATCAAAATATGAAAATCATTTATTTGAAAATGCTTTAGGTAAACATGTTTATAGATTAGAAAAAGGTTTAAATACTATTAAAATCATAGCTTCTATTGCACCTTTATTAGGGCTTTTAGGAACTGTAATTGGAGTATTAAACTCATTTGATGCAATTGCAAAATCTGGATTAGGTGATCCTAGTACTTTTTCAACTGGTATTTCTGTTGCACTAATTACTACAGTAGCAGGTTTAATTGTAGCAATTCCACATTATATTGCATATAACTATTTAGCAGGATCTTTAGATACTTTTGAACATAAAATTCAAGAAGAAGTGATGACTCAAATATGAAAAAAAGAGAAATATTAACTCCTGATTTAACACCCTTAATTGATGTTGTTTTTATTTTATTAATATTTTTTATTGTTTCGTCTGTTTTTAAAAAAGATGAATTAGCATTAGTTCTAAATCTTCCAGCAGCCGCTGCACAAGAAATTGAACTTAATACAAAAGAGTTAATAATTGAGTTAAATACAAAAAGTTTAGCTTTAAATAACAAAAAATTAGAATTAGATGAATTTGAGTTAAAAGTAAAAGATATTAAAAATAAAAAAGTTGATGTTTTATTTAGAATTGATAAAGAAGTGAAGTATGAGAAAATTGTAAAAATACTTGATATTTTACAAAAGTATGAACTTTATAATTTGTCACTAATAACAGAAAAAAAATAAATTAAAATTTAAGGATCCAAATGATTTCAGAACTAGAACAATTAATGTATGAAGTGTCGAATACACTTCTAACTCCAGTATTATTAATGATTGTAGCATTATTCATGTATTCAATTTTCCAAACGGGTGTATTTTTCACTCAAATGTTTAAAAGAAGAAAACACTTTAAAAACTATAAGTCTTATGTTAAAGAACAAAATGTCTCTTCATGTACAGGTTACCCTATTATGAATTATTTAATTAAAGAGGGTTATTCAAGTATTGATGATATTGAAATTTTTGCTTATAAAAAACTAGAGAATACTTCTATTATTACAAAAATTTCTCCAATGTTAGGTCTTGTTGCTACTATGATACCTATGGGACCTGCATTAAAGTCTCTAGCTGCTGGAAATGTACAAGGTATTAGTGATAATCTTGTTGTTGCATTTGCTGCTGTTATTTTTGCTTTAATTACTGCTGCTACTACATACTGGATTACATCAGTTCGTAAAAGATGGTATGCACAAGAAATTAAAGATATCATGGAAATGCACAAGGATAAATAATGAAGTTTTTAGATAATGATAATGATATAGATCCAATTGCTTCAGCTGTTAACCTTGTTGATGTATTTTTAGTTATTATTGCTGCTTTGTTAATTACAATTGCTCAAAATCCATTAAATCCTTTTTCATCTGATGATGTTACAATTATTAAAAATCCAGGGAAAAAGAATATGGAAATAATTGTAAAAAAAGGTACAAAAATAGAGAAATATAAAGCTAGTGGTAAAATGGGTGAGGGCGAAGGTAATAAAGCTGGAGTTGCTTATAAAATGAAAGATGGAAGTATGATTTATGTTCCAGAAGTTAAGTAAATAATTAAATTCTTTATATGTATTTTGATTATCAAAATACATATTTAAGTAAAATGATTGTAAAGTTAAAAAAAATTAAAGGATAGATATATTGAAAAAGGCATTCTCACTAATGGAGCTAATGGTAGTTATTGTTATTTTAGGACTTTTAGCAGCATTTGTATTACCAAGTTTAACAGGTAAAGGCGAAGAAGCGAAAGCAAAAATAGTTTGTATACAAATGAAAAGTATATCTCAAAGTTTAAAAATGTTTAAAATTGATAATAGTGTTTATCCTTCAACAGAAGAGGGTTTAAATCTTTTAGTTGAGAAAAAATATTTTGAAGAAAATAGACAACCAAAAGATCCTTGGGGAAGTGAATATATTTATACTTTAAATGAAGAAGTATTTGACCTTATATCTTTAGGTGCTGATAAAAAAGAAAGTTCTTCTAATGACATTTATTACTCAAAATGTAATAAATAAAAAACAAGCATTTACTCTTATAGAGTTACTTGTAGTAATTATTTTAATTACTACAATATATGCTGTTTTTTTACCTAACCTCTCTTCTTATAAAATATCTACAGAGAAAATAACACTTAAAAATATAAAAACATATCTTAAGAAAAATTTTGATTATGAAAATGAATTAAGACTATCTTGTACAGAGAATATTTGTTATGTGTATGT
>JABSOL010000216.1 GCA_013215985.1 Campylobacteraceae bacterium | reverse complement strand
TTATGTTTACTTCAAATTCCCAAAAATTTATTAATAGACAATATTTTAATATGTGTAGCTTGCCATAAAATGAAAATAAGCATTCTTTTAGTCTACTTGATAATTTATAATTAGTGAATCTTTAAAAATTCATTAAATATAAAAAAGAAAAAACTAGATAGTTTTAATCTTTATTTCATTTTATTACTTCTTTTAAAAAGAGTAATAAAATCTACTAAAATAATGTTTATCCAAAAAATTTAATTTAAAAATATTAAAAAAATAAGGATAAATAATGTCACACAAGCATATTGAAAATATATTTAATCATCAAGTAGCACTAGCTATATTTCTATTCCAATTTATTCCAAGATGTCCATATTATTGTGCATTCTTTGCATTTAGAAGAAGTGGAGTTCATCCTCCAAAAGCATTATTTACCTAAATAAACACAAAAAAAAATAAAAAAAATAAAAAAATTTGTTAAAAACAAGGATAAATAATGTCAAAAAACTATGTAATAGCTTTCCCCCGAATTGGTGAAAAAAGAGATTTAAAAATTGCTTTAGAATTATATTGGTCTGGTGAGTCTTCTTATGAAACTTTAAGAAATGAAGCTTCAAATATCAGAAAAAAACATTGGTTAGAACAAAAAGAATCAGGAATAGATTTTATTTCTTCAAATGATTTTTCATTCTATGATAATATTTTAGATACAAGTATTTTACTTAATGTAATTCCTGCTAGATTTAAAGATCTAAAAGATGAAGAACTATATTTTGCACTTGCACGTGGAAATAAAGAAGCAGCTGCTTGTGAAATGACTAAATGGTTTAATACAAACTATCATTATATTGTTCCTGAGATATCTAAAGATGCGAACTTTGAATTAAATAGCAAAAAGATTATTGAAGAGTATAAAGAAGCTAAAAGTATTGGTATTAAAACAAAAATTAATTTAAGTGGAATTATTACTTATTTAGGACTTAGTAAAAGTGTAGATAATGAAGATGTATATTTAAATCTTAATAAAATACTTTCTTTATATGTTGAACTTTTAAAAGAAATATCTTTATTAGATGATGAAATTATTGTTCAATTTGATGAAGCTTTATTTGTTAAAGACTTAGATACTAAAACACTATCTTTAATTAAACCTGTATATGATACTTTAGCAAAAGTAAGTTCAAATATTAAAATAGTTGTATCTACATACTTTGAACATTCAAATGAAGCTTCTAAGATCTTATTACAAACACCTATTTGGGCTCTGTCTTTAGACTTTGTTCATGGAAGCGATAACTTATTAATCTTAGATGATATTAAAAAATCTAATAAAGTATTAATTGCAGGTGTAGTTGATGGAAGAAATATATTCAAAAGTGATTATGAAGCAAAAGTAAATTTATTAAATATTATTAAACAAAGTATTAAAGAAGAAAACTTAATTATTTCGTCTTCTTGTTCTTTACTTCATGTTCCTTATACTTTAGATAATGAAGATAAATTAGATACAGAAATTAAAGATATTTTAGCTTTTGCCAGAGAAAAACTAAAAGAAATTTCTATCATCTCAAAACTTTGTTTCAAAAGTGAATTAAGTAAATCTGAAAAAGAAGAAGTAGTTAATAATAAAATTATTCAAGATAAAAGAAAACTATCTAAAACTTTTAATAATGAAAAAGTTCAAAATGAATTAAAGAACTTAAATAAACTTCAACGAAGCGATAAATATGAAGATAGAATTAAAGTTCAAAAAGAATTTTTTAAATATGAAGATTTAACAACAACTACTATTGGTTCTTTTCCTCAAACACCAGAAGTGAGAAAAAGTAGAAGACTATATAAAAAGAATGAAATATCAAAAGAAGTATATGAAAATGATATGAAAGAATATATCAATGATTGTATTTCATTCCAAGAAGAAATAGGTCTTGATGTTCTAGTTCACGGTGAACCTGAAAGAAATGACATGGTTGAATATTTTGGTGAATTATTAGAAGGATTTGCATTTACACAATTCGCTTGGGTTCAATCTTATGGCAGTAGATGTGTTAAACCACCAATTATTTATGGAGATGTAAGTAGAGAAAAAGAACTTACTGTTTCTTGGGCAACTTATGCACAAAGTAGAACGTCTAAAATTGTAAAAGGAATGTTAACTGGACCAGTTACTATTCTTAACTGGTCGTTTGTAAGAGATGATATTAAAAAAGCAGAAGTTGCAAAACAAATTGCTTTAGCTTTAAGTCATGAAATAGATGATTTACAAAAAGCTGGTATTAAAATGATTCAAGTAGATGAAGCAGCATTTAAAGAAGGTTATCCTTTAAGATCTTCTAATATTAAAGCATATGAAAAATGGGCAGTTGATAGTTTTAGACTAGCTGTTTCAAAAGCGCATATAGATACTCAGATTCATACGCACATGTGTTATAGCCAGTTTAATGACATTATCTCTACTATTGAAGATATGGATGCAGATGTTATTACAATTGAAACATCAAGATCTGGAAATAAACTATTGAAAATATTTAAAGAAGTAGGGTATAAAAAAGAATTAGGCCCTGGTGTTTATGATATTCATAGTCCAAGAGTTCCAAGCGTAGATGAAATTGTAAAACAAATTAATTTGTTATTAGAAGTTTTACCAAAAAAACAATTGTGGATAAACCCAGATTGTGGATTAAAAACTAGAAAATGGCCAGAAGTAAAACAAAGTTTAAAAAACCTTGTTGAGGCTGTACATATAGTTAGAAACGCTAAAACTTCTTAAGTAAAAGGCAAGATGATCTTGCTTTTATTACTCTCTTATTAATAAAGAAAAATATATTCTTTATATGTGAATAAATATTATTCACATAAAGAATATCAAAATAAAAGAGCCAATATAAGAATAATAGAATTTTTTAAATATTATTCATAATATGTACTGGAAAAGACAATGTTAAATTCAAAAATAAAAAACAAAGAGTCAGGCATTCTTTTATATGGAATAACTCCACCTAAAAGTACTAATAAAGAAGAAGATTTAAAAACTATTGCGCAAAAACATATTCAAAGAATTCAAAAGTTGAATATTGATGCATTAGTTTTATATGATATTCAAGATGAAAGTGAAAGAACAGATGAGACAAGACCTTTTTCTTATATAGAAACAATTGATCCTTATGTATATAAGAATAAATATTTAAAAGAATTAGAAGTACCAAGTATTGTATATAGATCAGTTGGAAAATACACTAAAAAAGAATTTAAATCATATTTAAAAGAAACAAAAAAGAAAAAAGAATCTTATTCTGTATTTGTAGGAGCTGCTTCAAAAAAACAAAAAGTAAATATTTCAATTAAAGAAGCTTATAAAATAAAAAAAGAAGTGAATAAAGACTTGTTATTAGGAGGAATTACTATTCCTGAGCGTCATACACTCACGAAAGATGAACATTTAAGAGTTTTTTCAAAGATTTCTAATGGATGTGAATATTTTATAACGCAGTGTGTTTATAATCTTGAAGCAGCAAAAATCTTTTTGACTGATTATGCAAGATATGCAAGAGATAATAAAATAGAATTAGTACCAATTATAATTACTTTAACACCTTGTGGATCAGAAAAAACTTTAGCTTTTATGAAATGGTTAGGAATTAATATTCCTAATTATCTAGAAGAAGATTTAATAGAATCTGGAGATATTTTACAAGAGTCAGTTAGTGTTTGTTTATATATTATAGAAGAGTTATGTAAGTTTGCCAAAAAAAGAAATATTCCTCTTGGTTATAATATTGAAAGTGTTGCAATTAGAAAATTAGAAATTGATGCATCTATTTTTTTATTAAAAGAAGCAAAAAAAATAATTAATAAATATGAAGATAAAGCGGCATAAAAATAAAAAGTTTTAAATATGATAGTCTGTAATTATAGGGACTATAGTACTTATTATAAGTATATTTATCCAAAATAAGTATTATAATACTTATTTGGAA
>JABSOL010000215.1 GCA_013215985.1 Campylobacteraceae bacterium | reverse complement strand
TAGAATAAAAAATAAAAAAGATATATCTTTATATTTTAAAGATGAATATAAATCATTTTTTAATAATTTAGATAATAAAGATAAAATGTCTGCATTAGATTTAAAAATAGAATATATACAGTTTCAAAGATCACAAAATAAATTATCTTCAAAAGAGTATTTGAAAAAATATCTTATATTGTTAAAACAAAGAAGTAAATTTGCTAAAATAAGTGAATACAATATTAAGATACCCAAAAATCCACTATTATCGCATAACTCAGCTAGGCTTGCTATATCTGTAATTAATGATGATACTTATACTTTAGAAATTAAACCTGCTTATCACAATATATATGACATTTATGATGGTTATTTACAAGGTGCATATATTGATTTTTTATCAATAGGAATAAAAAAAGATAAAGATTCTATTTTCTTAGATTATGTTAATTTATTAGAAATACAATCTTTTTCAAAAAGAAATGAATTAATATCTCCTTTATCATGGGGAATTAAATTAGCCTATAATCATTTTAAAAATCAAAGTGACTACTTTAATATTAAACCTGAACTAGGTCTTACATATGGAAATGATAGAAACTTTGTTTCCTTTTTAGTAAATACAGATTTTTATTATAAAAGTTCGAATAATATAGTATCTTTAGGTGGAAAAGTACTTTTTGTATCTAATTATTTTAATGGTCTAAAATTATCTGTATCTTATTCTTATAATAGATATAAAGATAAAATCAATAATAATATTTATGAATTATTCCTTACAAAGAAGATCTCTAAGAATTTAGCTCTTAATTTATCTTTAGAAAATGATGATTTATATAAGAGAAATAAAGAAAAAATGAAACTAAGTTTATATTATTACTTTTAAATCATAATCATTTAAGTTAAACTTATAAAGTTTTCGATAAAATAATCCAATTAATAAACAATACAAAGGATTATACATGGAAGGCTCAAGTGCAGACTTAATAAGTTCACTATTACCGTTAGTTGCGTTATTCGCAATTTTCTATTTTTTAATTATCAGACCACAGCAAAAACAAGCAAAAACTCATAAAGAGATGATTGCTTCATTAGCTAAAGGTGATAAAGTTGTAACATCTGGTGGAATAGTAGTAGAAATTACTAAAGTAGAAGACGATTCTTTTAGAGTAAAGAATATTGACAATACTGAAATGAAACTTATCAAAGAATTTGTTACAAAAAAACAAGACTAATTATTATATCAACTCTTAAGAGTTGATGTAATTCTCCTACTCCACTCCGAAGGAATAAGATTGAAAATCTTTAACTATAGACTCGTAATATTTATGTTAAGTATAATTTTTGGAGTTGTATTTGCAATTCCTTCATTTATGCAAACTGATTCAGGTAAAAAAATTAACCTAGGATTAGATCTACAAGGTGGATTACATATGCTACTTGGTGTTAATACACAAGAAGCTGTTGTATCTAAAATCAAAACAATTGCTAGTTCAGTAAAATATTTTACAGATGATGAAGATATTATTATTGACGATTTAAGTTTTAATGATGAAAGTTTATCTTTTACAATTTTAGACTCTGATGAAGAGAAAAAAGTTGATGAAATGTTAGCTACTATTAAAGGTTTAAATATTTCAAAAAGTACAGAATTAATGTATGAAATATCTTTAACACCTGCTGAAATAGACATCACAAAAGATTTAGCTGTATCACAAGCTGTTGAAACAATTAGAAATAGACTTGATCAATTTGGATTATCTGAGCCTACTGTTATTAGACAGGGCGATGAAGATATTGTTGTTGAACTTCCTGGTATAAAAACTGCAGCTGATGAGAAAGCAGCACGTGAGCTTATCTCAAAACCTGCTAATTTAGAATTAATGGAAGTTGATGAAGAAAGAGCTGATCAATCATATACTATGAGCGAAGATGAAGCTTCTTCTTATGGAGATGTTATTTTAGAATTCTCAAATGATCCTTCAAGAAAATTACTTGTAAAAGAAATACCAATTTTAACTGGTTCTCAAATCATTGATGCAAGAGTATCATTTGATCAAGGAAACCAAGCTATTATTAACTTTACACTTAATTCAAGTGGTGCTAGAATTTTTGGAGACTTTACATCAAGATCAGTTGGTAAAAGATTAGCTGTTGTTTTAGATGGTAAAATCTATTCTGCTCCAAATATTAGAGAGAGAATTGGTGGAGGAAGTGGTCAAATTTCTGGTGGATTTACTGTTGCTGAAGCTGGTACTGTTGCTATTGCTTTAAGATCAGGAGCTTTACCTGCATCTGTTAGATTATTAGAGAAAAGATCAGTTGGTCCTTCTTTAGGAGCTGATAGTATTGCAGCTTCTATGATGGCATTAATTTTTGGATTTGCTTTAGTTGTTATATTCATGGTTGTATATTATGGATATGCAGGACTTATTGCTAATATGGCTTTAATTACTAATATCTTTATCATTGTGGCTGTTATGGCTATGTTTGGAGCTACCTTAACACTACCTGGAATGGCTGGAATTGTATTAACAATTGGTATGGCAGTTGATGCGAATGTAATTATTACTGAGAGAATTAGAGAACTTTTAAAACAAGGTTTATCTATTCAAAAAGCTATTGAAGATGGATATTCAAATGCAATGAGAGCTATTCTTGATGCAAATATTACAACTTTATTAGTTGCAGTAATTTTATATGCATATGGAACTGGACCTATTAAAGGTTTTGCAGTAACTATTTCTATTGGTATTTTAGCTTCAATGTTAACAGCAATTTTAGGAACACATGGTGTTTATGAAGCATTAAATTCTAAAATGGCAAGAGATAAAAATTTAAGAAAATGGTTTGGTATTAAATAATGGAAATTTTTAAAAGCGCAAAAATATATGATTTTATGGGAAAAAGAATTCCATTTTTGGGATTCTCAGCTTTATTAATTATAGCTTCTATTGTTTTATTATTAACAAAAGGGCTTAATTATGGTGTTGACTTTGCTGGTGGAACAATTGTTCAAGTAAAATATGATAAAACTGCTCCAATTGATGATATTAGACATATTTTAAATAAAACTAAATCTTATTCTAATGCTTCAATTACTGAGTTTGGATCACCTGATGAAATTATTATCAAGTTAACAGGTTCTTCTTCTAATTTATCTAATGATGTGGGTGATGATATGCACAAACTATTAGATAATACAGGTAAGTTTGAAATCAGAAGAGTTGATATGGTTGGACCAAAAGTTGGTGGAGAGCTAAGAGAAAAAGGTATTATGGCCTTATCTTTATCTTTACTTGTAATTTTAATATATGTATCATTTAGATTTGAGTGGAGATTTGCGATTGCATCAATTTTAGCTTTAATTCATGATATTACTATTGCTTTAGGAATGATTTCATTATTTGAGATTGAAGTTAATTTAGATATTTTAGCTGCAATTTTAACAATTTTAGGTTATTCACTTAATGATACAATTATTGTATTTGATAGGATTAGAGAAGGTGTTACTACTACTAAAGATAAAGTTCTTTCTTCTTTAGTTAATAACTCTGTTTCAAAAACTTTATCAAGAACAACACTTACTTCATTAACAACATTTTTTGTTGTATTAACTCTATTTGCTTTAGGTGGAGAGATTATTCACGGATTTGCATTTACTATGCTTGTAGGTGTAATCGTAGGGACTTATTCATCTATTTTTATTGCAGCATCATTTTTAGTAGAACTAAAATTTTCATTAGAAGATTTTAGATCAAAAGAAGCTGATAAAATAAGAAGAAAAAAAGAAAAAGATAAACTAAGAGCAATGTACGAACAAGGTACAGTGTAGAAATATCTCTACATATCGTTTTATTTATAATTCTTAATAAAGAAGAATTTGAACTATATTCATAGTTTAAATTCTTCATCTTAAAATAACAAATCTCATTTTTCCTAGAATAAATATTATTTATCTTAAGTTTTCTATTTTTACTTTGATTAAAAGTATGTAAAAATAA
>JABSOL010000214.1 GCA_013215985.1 Campylobacteraceae bacterium | reverse complement strand
ATGTTCTATTTATTAAATATGCTTTGGCTAATGATAGATCAAAAGTAAAAGATTTATTTCTATATTTAGAGAAAGTTCCAAAAGAATATGCTTTTTTCTTTTCTTAGATTATTTGTCCATAATCAAATGATGTTTCTAAACTTAAAACAGAATGAGAGAAAAATAAGTTCTTTGAAAAGTCATTATATAAATACCAATCTTTTTCACTTGATAAAGAACTTTTATCAAAACCTCTAACAAAAGAAGTATCAATTATACTCAAAACCTGGAAAAACATCATTTAAGTATTTAGCTGTAAAACTTGAAGAAAGATTATGATTTTAATTTTTTATATTGATTATAATATATAAGTTTTGAAATGAATACTTTAGTTTATTAGTAAATAAGTTAAGCCAAAAAAGCTTAACTTATTAATTATTTTTCTTAGTTATTTGTAGTCTATTTACTTTTGTCACTATCTTTACTAAATATTTTTTAATTAATTTAGCTACATTTCCATCAAATCCAAATTTTGAATTAGAGTTTTCAATAGAATTTGTAATTCTATCATTTGATTTTAACTCTAAATTATTAGAATTAATTTCTACTTGAGTTAATGTAACATTATTATTTACATTAACTTTTACAGAATTATTTGATGTAATTGAGCTCTCTTCAATTACATTTTAGTTATTATCTTTTTCAAATGAAACACCAAAAGTTGCAGTTTTACCTAATCTTTTTAAATAATCTTTTACTTTTGTTGTTTTTGTTCTTTTATCATTTTTAACATCTTTTTGAGATTCATGTGCTAAACCTGCATTTACTTTAGCATATAAAGATTTTTTACTTGAGGCTTGGTTAATTAAATTTAAATCTCCAACTGTATTAATAACAAGATTATTAGCATTAATTGATGTAGATACAAGATTTAAATCTTTATGAGAATCAATATTTAAGTCATTTACATTGATTTTACTATTTTTGTAAATTACTTCATCAGTATTTCCAACATTTACAGTAATTCCAATTGCACCTGTTTTTTTAGATTTTACAGATGTATCTTTTTTAGAAGTTCCAGCATTTATATTAGTTGCGAATCCCCATGAATTAGAAGCATTTACTTCTTTATTTCCTTCAACATTAATATCACCATTTGATGAAATTATATTTGAAGAATCTGAATTAATTTCTAAAGCTTTAAAATCTATCTTTGAAGCTTCTGTATGTAAATTATTTGATGCAGTAATATTTGATATAATATCTTTTTTACTTGATTCATTTGATTTTTCTAAATCTAATTCAAGAGAAAAGTTTTTAGAACCTTTTCCAGATTTTCCTTTATTTCCACCAGCAGAAATAGCTCCAGAATAACTTTGAGAGCTTTTATCACTTGATTCTACATTAGAAGAAATATTAATATTATTTGAAGCAAGTAAATCAATATTTTTATCACTTGTAATATTAGTACCTTCTAAGTCTAAATTATTTGAAGATAAAATTGCTATTACATTTTTTGAAGAAATATTACTTCCACTAGTACTTAAACTTTTATCACTTTCATCAGAATAAGAACCTTCTAGACTACCAGAAATAGATTTAGAACCTTTTGGAATTGTACTTCCAGCAATTGAAAGACCAGCAGAATATTCTCTTTTAAAGTCAGATTTTGTAGATTCAACTTTTTTAAATGCTACATCTTTTCCTGCATATACAATAATTTTACCATTTGAAGAAGATAAATCTGTACCTTCAAATATAACATTTTTATTAGCAGATACGTCAATATCATTCGATGAAGATAAACTTCCACTTACTGCTTCAGAGTTATTAATTAAATGAATAGAATTTGTACCTTTTCCATAAGCAGAAACAGATACATCTACACCAGTTGAAGTTCCAACACTTCCACCAACAGAAGCAGTAGTTTTACCTGAATCTAAATCATAAGTATTTTTAACAGATTTATTTTCATATTCATTTGCTAAAATACTAATATCTGATGATGAAATATAATTACTAGCTTCGTCTGTAACCTTATTTCCTACATTAATAACAATATTAGATGCATTAACAGTATTTACATTTTTATTGATTTTTTTTGAGTTTTCATATGATTTCTCAACTGCAATATCTAAAGTAACTTTTGCTTCAGGAATTTCTACATCTTGAAATGATAAATTATCTTTAATATCTTTAATAGAAGATGCTAAATCTTTAACTTGACCAATTACATCTTGATTAACTATATCATTAGCACTTTTTAAAATATCAATTCCATCTGCTAATATACTTTTTCCAGATGAATTAACAACATTTTTAGAAGAATCAATAATTTCAACAACAGAGTCTTTTAATTTATTTACATTTCCAGCAATATCAGTATTAAAAATTTTTGTAATTGAATCTTTTATAGGTGCAGTTATTCCTGAATAATCAAGTTCAACACCAACATCAACTGATACTGATAAATCAGTATTATTAATGTCAACAGTATCATTAGCAGCAGCAACATTTAAATTATTAGCATTTATTTCATATGAACCATTAACATTTAAAACTGTTCCTTCTTGATTAACAGTATCAGAAGCATTAATAATAAAATTTCCTGCGATATCATTATTACTTACATCTGCAGTTTTACTTGTTTTATTTTTGTCACTATTAATATGAGTTCCAGAAATAGAAACTCTACCTTTTTCTAGACCACCTGAAAATGAAACTCCAACCTCAGTTGATACTTCTGTTGATTTATCAACATTTACACTGTGAGCTGCTTTAAAATTAACATTTTCAGCATTAATACTTAGATCACCTTTTGTAGTTGTTAAATCTGATGATGTAATTGTAATATCATTACTTGCATTAAGATTAATATTTCCAGCTTTTATAATTGAAGATACAGTCTCTTTATTTAAGTTATCAGATGATTTTGCTGTATGTTTAATAGAAATACTAGCTGTTCCTTGAACATCTCCATCTTTTTTAGCAGATGCATTTAATTCTAAGGCTGTTGAGTTTTCTTTTTTATTATTCTCTTCATAAGCATTGATAATATTAATGTTTTTTGAAGATGTAATATTTAACTCACCTAAAGATTCAATTTTACTTGCAATAATTGATGAATCTTGTAAAGATACTAAATTTAAAGTATTACCAGCTTTTATATTTGAAGCAGATGAAGTTGTTGAAGCTTCATTTAAATCATTTGATTTATTAGTAATATTAAAAATTGTTCCATTTCTAGAAGATGATGTAGATTCACATGAATCTAATACATTATCAATTATTAACTCATTAGAAGTTTGTACAGATAAATCGTTTTTTGCATTTATTTTACTTCCTGATATTTTAATATCATTTAAAGCTAATAAATTAATATCAAATGATTCTAAATCAGATGAATGATTTAAAGTATCAGAAGATGTAGATGATACATCAGATCCTCCACCAATTCCACCCCAATAAGTTTTGTCATCACTTTTGTGATTTTGTGAATTTGTACTATCAGCACCAATAGAGATATTTTTATTAGCTAATATATTAATATCTTTTTTAGCTTTTAATGAAGCAGATAAAATATTTACATCATTACTTGCATCAAAATTAATAGATGAAATTGCATTAATTTCAGTTTTTGAAATATTTTCAGAAATAGAAGAATCAGAGTTAGTTCCTGTATGTAAAGAAGCACTTTCGTTTTTTCTATATACTGTATGTTTGTTTTCTTCTTTTGCAATACTAGCGTTTATATTAATGTCATTAAATGACTTTAAATTAACATCATTAGATGCATTTAATTTCGCAGATTTTAAATTAATATCACCATTTGTAGATTCAATTAAAATATCATTAGATGCAGTTAAAGATGAAGAAATTTGTTCTTCTTTTACATCTTTTGTATCTGAATTATGTACCCAAGAATAGAACCAACGATGACTGGCATCTTTTATTTCTTGACTAATTTTTTTACTCTCAATTATTACTGTTGATGCTTTAATAGAAATATTAGAAGCTTT
>JABSOL010000213.1 GCA_013215985.1 Campylobacteraceae bacterium | reverse complement strand
AGTGGAGACTGGGTAGCTGTTCAGGGAGAAAAAGCAGGTCATGATATTGGCAAAATTACCATGAAAGGAGAGTTAGTGGCATTGCAAATAAAAAGAAAAAAGAGAAATATAGAAAAAGAACCACTTAAAAAGATATATAGAAAAGCAACAGAAGCAGATTTAAAAAAATGGAGTAAGACTAATAAACAAGAAAATAATATTTTAGAAAAAGCAAAATATCACTTAGAAAATAAAATAAAACCTATTGAGAGTGAAGAAGAATATACAAAAAATTCTAAAAATAATTTAACAGTACGAAGATTAAAACAAGTTTATCAAAGAGAAAATGTTTTTAAAGAATGGATGAAAAATAAAAAAATAAGATCTATTTTAAAAACTCTTTTAAAAGAAGCACCTGTTTTAACTTTAGCTCATCATAATTCAATTATGACAAAAATGCCTAAGATTTCTTCACGTACATTTTGGCATCAAGATAGAAGGTACTGGCACTTTGAAAATGACAATTTAATCTCTGTATGGTTAAGTTTAGATGAAGAGAATCTAAACAATGGATTATTAGAGTTTGTTCCAGGTTCACATAAAATTAACTTTGAAAAAGAATGTTTTGATAAGGATTCAAACTTTTTAGATGAATATGCATCTAATAAAGAATTGCTCAAATTAAGAATTCATAAAAACCTTGAAAAAGGTGATGTTGTACTTTTTCACTGCAAAACACTTCATCATGCAAATAAAAACAATTCAAATAAAGTAAAAATATCTTTTGTATATACAGTTAGAGCTTTAAGTAATAAAGCCTTAAAAAATACAAGAAGTGATGTAAAAGAAGTTTTTTTAGATTAAATTATTAAAAAACGGATTTATAGTTGCATTGTCAGTTTTAAAATAGACTAATCAAAAGGATAGATATGAATAAAATATTTACAATTTTACTAATTACACTAAGTTCTTTAATATTTTCTTCTTGTGCTCAAAAAACACAATGGTCTTATAAAGGAAAAACATCTGCTAAAAATTGGCATAAATTAAATGAAGATTTTAAAATATGTAAAAGTGGTAAATTTCAATCTCCTATAAATATAATTCCTACAAAAGATGTATATATAAAACCTATAATTTTTAATTATAATACAATATCAAATAAACTTATAAATAATGGACATACACTTCAAGTTAATATAGAAAAAGGAAGTAAAATAATTCTAGATCAAAAAGATTATGAATTAAAACAATTTCATTTCCATACTCCAAGTGAAAATAATATAAACTCAAAATCTTTTCCTCTTGAAGCTCATTATGTTCATTCAAGTAAAGATGGTAAATTAGTAGTTGTTGCTATTATGTTTAAAGAAGGAGATGAGAATAAAGTTCTTAAAAAGATTTTCTCTAAACTACCTTTAAAAAAAAATTCAACTATATCATTAAAACTTAGCGCTATTGATATTAGAGACTTAATGCCAATAAATAGAGAATATTACAAGTTTATCGGTTCTTTAACTACTCCACCTTGTACTCAGGGCGTTAAATGGAATGTACTTAAAACTCCTATAAATATTTCTACAGAACAAATAAAACAGTTTTTTAATATATTTGGACATTCTAATAATAGGATTATTCAAAATTCTAATCATAGAGTAATTTATAAATAATTTATATATTATATTAAGAATTAATATAATATTATCACTAAAATAAATACAATAAGTATTTAAATAAAAGGAATAAAATGTTAAATATTAAAAAATATTCTATATTATGTGGAATGACTTTATGTCTTTCATTAGTATTTTCATCATGTGCAGCAATTGATAAAGTAATGCCGAAAGATGAGTTGAAAGATATTGGAATGAAAGATAAAGTTATTAAAGCTATTCTAGATTCAAAAGTTTTAGATAAGAGTTCATCTGATGAAAAAGTAATTAAAACAGTAAGTGATTATTGTAAAAAAGAACTTAAGTTAGAAGATGAAGATTCAATTAAAGCAAAAATTTTAACTGAAGGTTGTATTAAGTATGTTACACCTAAATTAAAAGCACAATTAAAATAGCAAATAACATCAATGAGTAAAAAATAAGTTTTATTTATAATCTTTTTAAGCTTGAAAATAAATAAAACTTATTTTCAAGCTTAGTATAATAAGTATAAAAAACTAGTTAAAAGGCCCACAAACTAAAGCTCTTTTCAGACCTAGTTCTTTTGCATTTAAACCTTCTATTAATTTTTCTTTCATAAGCAAAACATCAATAATTTGAGAAGAATATCTAATCGTACTTTCTTTCATCATCCCAAGCATAGGCCATCCCCATAAAGCAGAAACAGTTACATTGTTTTTCACAAAATGTGGATCAGTTAAAAAAGTACAATCTAAAACAGCTTCAATAGGACTTCTATTAGTTTGACTTCCACCTACAAGATCAATAACAACAGACTTAGCAGAAAGATTATATTTCAAATGTTCATTTGTAAGTATATAAACTTTTCCTCTAATTTCAGATGGCAATTCAGCCCCATTAATTATTAAGTCAGCATCTTTTATATATTCTTCAATTACAGCAGCATTTGTTTGTCTTCTACCTAAAATATTGATTTTTTTAATACCTTGATTATATAATTCAAGCATAGCTCCACTTGCTACATTTCCATAGCCTAAAACTACTACTTTCGCTTCTTTTAAATTTAAATCTTTTTTATTTTCTTTTAAAAGTTTTAAACCATATCGTGCACCTGCCATACCTGTAATTTCGAGACATTGAATTCTTCTTAAACCTAATTCTAAGGGTTTATGAGTAGATTTATATTCTTTAATATCAACTTCAGCTTGAGTTTTTTCATACTCAGATAAATCAAATAAATTTAAATTATTTTTTTTAAGTTCCGATATAAGATTATTTTTATCATTAAAATCTGAAGAATCATAAAAATATAAAGCATTTTTTCCTATTTCACTTAATTCATTAAATTTAATATCTTTACTTAAAAGACTTAGACTATAGGGTGCTCTATTCCCTGCTCTTCTAATTGAAGCAGCTAATCTATTATTTCTTCCAATTATAAATACTTTTAAATTCTTGATTTCACCAGAATCAATAAAAGAAGATAAAGCTTTTTTCATAGCTAGTCTTCCAAGTATAATTTCATTATCTTGAGCTTTTGGAGATTCTAATATTTCTTCCATAGCAATTACGTTAACTTTTGCATCTTCTAACATTTTTGCACGAGCTGGAAAAGAATGGAAATGTGCCATACAAAATAATGTACAATTTTCATCCATATCATTAATAGATTCTAAAGATGGTCCTTTAAATTTAATAATCATATCCTTATTTTTGTAAATGTCATTAGCTTCTTGCATAATAGCACCAGAGTTTATATACTCTTCATCTTCAAACCCAACTCCAGTACCTGCATCATATTCAACATATACTTTTATTCCATAATCTACTAAAGTTTTAACATCATTAGGCACTAAAGCAACTCTTTTTTCTAATCCACTTGGATTCTCCGGAGATTCAATCTCCTTTACTAAAGCAATGCTTGTGTATTTATTTAGTAATTTATTCATTATATTCCTATTTTCTCTTGCTTATAATATAAGCCATATATTTATTGTTTAACAATAAAATCCAATAATGATAATCTTATTTATCTTCTAGTAAAAGTTTTGGCATTAAGCCTAATGAAAAGTAAATAATATATTCTGCGTATTATGTCCTTTTAATTTATAAATTAGTTTTTTAATATGTGTTTAATTCTTGTAGTTTTGTAAAGTAATATTTTAAATATTAGTCTTGAGGCCTTATTCTATGTTTTTTATAATCAAATATAATTTTAAGTGATTTTATATACATAGATATAATAAGTTCAATGTTCAAAGCAGTTTCCTAAGATTAAAGTGATTTATTCAATCACTTAATATATTATTATTAGTATGTAATAATAAATTTCCAGTAGTAGATTACTATTATTTGCAGTTTGTATTTTTTTAAATGTGATGGGGTGA
>JABSOL010000212.1 GCA_013215985.1 Campylobacteraceae bacterium | reverse complement strand
AAATAAAACTTTTAGATATTACAGAGTTTAATCCTTTATATGATGAAAATAATTTAGGGGCTAAAATAATATCAAGGTTAATATATGACATTATAAATTTAAGAGATAAATATAAGTAATCTTAATAAATAAACTAATATGATTAAGTCAGTTAATAATAAATTATGCTAATATAAACGATAATAGTTATTAAAAAGGATATTGATGTTAGCAAGTTTTTTAATTACTTTTAGAGAAGGTTTAGAAGCTTTTTTAATAGTAGGTATTATACTTTCTTATTTAGGAAAACTAGATGCACGAAGATATAATAAGTATATATACATAGGTGTAGTAGTAGGTATTATCGTTTCATTATTTATAGCATACATTTTTCAAGTTTTATTTTACAGTATGGATAATGAACTTTACCAGCATTATTTAATGATTGGAATACTTCTGTTCGCAACCATTGTTTTATCTTATATGGTAGTTTGGATGGCAAATCAATCTAAGCAAATAAAAGGTGAAATGCAAGAAAACGTAAAAAATCTTGTATCTACTGGTAATATTGCGGGAATGGTGTTTTTAGCATTTTTAGCAGTATTAAGAGAAGGTTTTGAGACAGTATTATTTTTCTCATCATTATCTTTAACTGAAAATATTTCTATGGAAAAAGGTCTAATTGGGGCTATTTTAGGACTAGTAGTTTCTCTAGCTTTAGTATATGCTTTAATGAAAGGTGCTAAAAACATTCCTATTAAAGAATTCTTTAAATACACAGGCTTGTTAATTTTAATAATTGCTGGTGGTTTATTTGGATCTGCTGTATCAATGATGCAAGCTGCTGAATTAATTCCAGTTTATGTTCCTGTAATATATGATATCTCAGCTGTTTTAGATGATAGATCAATGGTAGGAACTTTTTTAAGAGCTTTATTTGGTTATAACTCATCTCCTTCATTATTTCATTTTATTTCTTGGGCTGCTTATATGATAGGCGCAATATTCTTATGGAGAAAAACTTATACATATGCAAAATAGTGATGTAATAATAATAGGCGGTGGAGTTTCTGGTTTAATGGCTGGAATCGAACTAGCTCAAAATGGAAAAAAAGTAATTATTCTTGAAAAAGAAGATGTTGTTGGTGGACAGTGTAAAACTGAAGTATTAGATGTAAAAGGTGAGAAGTATCGTTTTGATTATGGTGGTCATAGATTCATTACTCATAATAAAGAACTTCTAGCTTTTGTGGAAGAAGTATTAGGTGATGATTTATTAGTAGCTCAAAGATCTTCTGTTATTTTACATCAAAATAAAGTATATGAATATCCTTTAAATTTAAAAAACTTAATAAAAGTAGCTCCTTTTAGAATGTTATTTGGAGCTTTTTTAGATTCAATTAAAGTTGTATTAGGACTTTCAAAACCAGATGATACAAACTTTAAAACTTGGATTACTTCAAGATTTGGAAAAACTTTATATAATAACTTTTTTGGACCTTATACTGAAAAACTATGGGGTGTTAAACCTGAAACTTTAAGTTCAGATTGGGCAGGTCAGAGAATTTCATTAATAGATTTAAAAGATGTTATTTCAAAACTTTTATTTAAAAGTAAAAAAACTGCAAGAACTTATGCAAGAGATTTCAGATACCCAAAACACGGATTTGGTGGATTACCTTTAAAAATGGCTGCAAAATTTGAAGCATTGGGTGGAATAATTGTACGAAATGCTGAGGTTCAAAGTTTTGTATTTAATGATCACAAAATTCAAGAAATTCAAACTCCACAAGGTTCTTTTTCAGGAGATCATATTATTTCAACTATGCCTTTAAATGAGATGTCTAAAAAATTAGGATTTGAATCTAATTTAGGTTTTAGATCTTTAAGATTTTTATGTCTAGCTTTAGATATAAAAGATTTCTCACCTCATACTTGGCAGTATGTAAGTGATTTTGAACTTTTACCAACTAGAATTCAAGAACCAAAAAGAAGATCTGAACATATGGCTCCTAAGGGAAAAAGTTCAATTATGTTAGAACTTCCTTGTAATGTAGGTGATAATGTTTGGAATATGGATGAAAAAGAATTATTAGAGATTGTTAAAAAAGATTTAAAAAAACTTAACTTTGAAATAGAAGATAAAATAATTGATTATTTTTCTTTTAAAACAGAGCATGCATATAATATGATGGATGTTGATTATAATATTAATAGAGACCGTACAATCGAATATCTAGCAAGGTTTGAAAACCTTACAATGGCAGGACGTCAAGGAACATTCAGATATATATTCTTAGATACAGCAATGGAAACTGGTTTAATGGCAGCTTCTAAAGTTCTAGGAAAAAACATTACTCAGAAAGAAATTTTCAATCACAGAAATGAAAAAACAGTAATAGAAACAAATTCAGTAGCATAAGGAAAAAAATGAAAAGTTTATTTAGAGTTATTTTAGTTTTATTATTTACATACACAGCAGCTAATGCTTATTCGTATGCAGCAGCTGGTGCTGAAGTTAGTATTGATGCAAGAGAAGCTATTACAAAAGCTCTTAATGCAAATGATTTCAAAGAAGCGAAAAAAGTATTTAGAGCTAATAGAAAACATTATCAATACTTAAGTAATTCATTTATTGATACTTTATATGATGGTTTAGATTCTGCTATTTTTAATCAAGATAAAAAAGAAGTAATTAAATTCTTAGAAATTTCATATGCAGCAGAAATTTTAAGAAGATTAGATGGTGCTTCTCAAAATATTAAAACATTTAATATTACAAAAGTCATGTTAGCAAAAGCAAATAAGTTTTATAAATTATTATCAGTTTCTTTAGATAAAAAAACTGATAAAATATTAAAAAAACACTTAAGAGCTTGTACTGCTGCTATTGGTAATCCAGGACTTTTCGGAGTTGGTTCAAGACCAGCTAATCTTAAAGAATTTAAAAAACATGAAAATATTATTAATGAGTTACTTTTATCAATCTAAGTTCTTTTTATAAAATATTTATAGGCATAAGCACTTTAGCTTATGCCTATTTTATTTTCAGCTTTCCTGCTTCTTATTATAATGATGACTCATTATTTTTAAGAAATGGAATTATAAACTTCTCAGTTATTGATTTTTCACCACATTTTCCAGGATATGCTTCTTTAATTTTATTTGGAAAATCTTTAAACTTTTTTATTCAAGATGCAAAAGAATCTTTATTTATTCTAAGTGCAACTTGCGCAATACTATTACCCCTAGTAGTCTTTATATATATTAAAAGAATACATAATGAGAATATAGCTTTTATTTCGTATATATTAACTCTAAGCTCACCTTATTTAGTAAACTTATCATTATCAATGTTAAGTGATTCGATGGGTTTATTCTTCTTCTTTTTAAGTCTTTACTTAATGCAGATTAAAAAGTATAAGTTATCAGGACTAATGGTTTCAATAGCACTTTTTGCAAGACCTTCTTATTTAATTCTTTTTTTAATAACATTTATGTATTTAATGTTTTTAAAAAAAGAATCTTTAAAAAAAATATTTATATCATTTTTTATAACTTCTATTTTTTTTCTATTATATATATTCGCTTATAATGGTGAATTATTTGTTATTGAAGGAATAAGATTTACTCAAGGACATTTTTCTTTATGGGGAATAGGGCAGAATTCTGATGTTTCTTGGTATTCAAACATATTTACTTTAGCTAATATTCCTTTTTTATGCTTGTTTTTTATTAAGTTTAATAAAAAATATTTATTACTTTATTTATTATTCATAGGATATTTTATCTGGATTATATTTGCTCAGAATCCTGAAAACTTAAGACATTTAATTCCTATTATTTTACTAGCTTCAATACTAGTATCTCCTGTTTTAGGTAAATATAAGTTCTTATTATTCTTAAGTGTAATCTTTAACATATATACTATTTTTTCATATACAAATACTTACTCTCCAATTGATCAAATAATACAAGATATTAAAATAAACAGGATAAACACTTCCGGTCCAAGAAAAAGTGCTTCAAATGACAATAT
>JABSOL010000211.1 GCA_013215985.1 Campylobacteraceae bacterium | reverse complement strand
GAATGAATTATACTTAAGTATTGTAGGAAGTAGTACAATATTGAATGTAAATATATCTGATAAAAACTCAATTAAATTTATAAAAGAAATAAATACAAGTGCTAATATTACAAGTATTAAGATGTCAAAAGACTCTAAGTATTTACTTGCATCTTTATATTCTAAACAAGTTAACATTATTGATATAAATGAAGATAATAAAATTGCTAATTTAACTTTAAGTACAAATGTTCTTAATACATTTGATTTAGAAGATAATAAATTTGCAATAACTTATGGGCGAAATATTAATTATTTTAAATTAGTTGATGGAGTTAATATTCTAAGTCCTTTAGAAAAGCAGCAGTGGTATAATGCACATAGAAAAAAATAATAGTGAGATTTAATGGAATTTTATAATTTTGAATTTGTATGTATGACAAGCCCTTGTAGTATTCAAGTATATTCAGGTGAATATGATAATGCTAAGGCAGCATTTGAAGAAATAAAAAAGAACAGTTTTTATCTCGAGAAAAAATATAATTTTTATGATGAAGACTCTTATTTATCAAAAGTAATTAACTTAAGATCATCTAATGAAGTTAAAGTTGATAATAAAACTTCCGAAATTCTAAAAAGTGTAAAAGAGTTAAGTATAAAAACTAATAATATATTTGATATTACTATGGGTACTTTAAATAAGTCTTATAAAAAAGATAGTAAAAAAGAAATTGAAGAATCGTTAAAAGAATTAATTTCTAAAACAGGTATCGATAGCTGGGGTATAAATAAAAAATCCTTAAGTTTTAAATACAAAGAAACACTAATTGATTTAGGTGGAGTTATTAAAGAATATGCAGTAGACGAAGCTGTTAAGATATTAAAAAAACATAATATAATTTCAGCAATTGTAAATTTTGGTGGAGATCTTTTTGTTTTAGGAAAAAAACCTAATGGTGAGATGTTTAAAGTAGGTATCAAAAACCCAAAAAATACATCAGAGAACTTATTAGCAGTAAAACTATATAACCAAGGACTTACTACTTCTGCTTCGTATGAAAGAAATAGAATTGTTGAAGATGAAGAGTTTTCACATATCTTAACAAAGAGTAAACGGCAAAAAGATATTATATCTTCAACAGTTATTTCAAGTTCTACATTAAAAAGTGGTATTTATAGTACTTCATTCATGATCTCAAATAATATTGATATTCCTGATGAGGTAAATGTAGTTTTAATTGATACGGACTTACAAATACATCATAATTTAGGAGAATAAATGAATAAATTTTATTCTCAAATTAAATAAATATAATGTACTTATTTAGTTTTAAACTATTTGCAGAAAAGTTTAAAACAAGTAATAAAATAAATATTAAAAAAGAGTTTGGCTTTAAAGCCTATGAAAATAAAAAGAAATATTTTCATTAAATTATTGTTTACTTAATTTAATTAGAATATAGATAATAAAAGGATTAGACGTGAAAAAAATATTATTATTTTTATTTACTTTTCTGAGCTTGTTTGCAGCAGAGCAAAAGTTTTTAAGCCCAGAAGAAGCAATACAAATAAACTTCGTTACAAAAAGTGATAAAGTAGTTCTTAAACTAGAACTAGCGCCAGATATATATTTATATGATGATAAATTAGAAATATATATAATTAAACCAAAAAAAATAGATATTAAAAAAGATTTAGATATCCAAAAACCTGAACTATATCACGAGTATATTGTTCATTTCAATGGAGTAATAGTTGACATTCCTTATTCTTTATTAAAAGAAAAAGTTAAATCTTCTTCATATACTTTATTAGTTAAGTTCCAAGGTTGTTCAACTGCTGGTTTATGTTATGCACCTATGAAGAAAGAGATTACTATTGATTTAGAAACTATGTCAAATGTGACAAAAATTGCAGAACAAAAGAGCATTCAAGAATCTGAAGATTTATCAGAGAGTGATTTAATTACAGCTTCTTTAAAAAATGGAAATATAGCAATTGTATTACTTACATTTTTTGGATTTGGATTATTATTATCTTTAACTCCTTGTATTTTTCCAATGATTCCAATTTTATCTTCTATAATTGTTAAAGCTTCTTCAAAAGAAAAACTATCTGCAAAAAAAGGATTCTTTTTATCTTTTATATATGTTTTTTCTATGTCTTTAGCTTATACACTAGCTGGAGTAATAGCAGGATTATTTGGAGCTAATTTACAAGTTGCTTTACAAAACCCTATTGTATTATCAGTATTTGCTGGTGTATTTGTATTATTAGCTTTATCTATGTTTGGATATTTTAAACTTGAACTTCCTCAAAGTTTGCAAAATAAAATAAATAAAACTACAGATGGAAAAGAAAAACAAGGTGTATTCGGAATTGCTGTTATGGGATTCTTATCTGCTTTAATTGTTGGACCTTGTGTTGCAGCACCATTAGCAGGAGCACTAATTTATATTGGACAAACAGGTGATGCACTTTTAGGTGGAGCTGCTTTATTTATTTTATCTTTTGGTATGGGTGTTCCTTTATTATTAATAGGATTAGGAGCTGGTAAATATATGCCAAAACCTGGAGCCTGGATGGATTCAATTTCAAAAGTATTTGGTCTAATTATGTTAGCAATTGCTATTTATATGTTAGATAGAGTTTTAGATCCTACTATTATTATGTACCTTTGGTCTTTAATATTAATAGCTTCTGCTTTATACTTACAAATGTACACACATATCCTATCAAGACTACTTACTACGATAATGTTATTGTATGGAATTATTGTATTCATAGGAGCTGTTACAGGTGCTACAAATGTACTTAAACCTTTAGAGAAAATCACTCTTTCTTCAACTCTTATTCAAAACTCAAACCAAGAGTTAAAATGGACATATATTAAAGATATTGATGAACTATATAAAACTATTGAAGCTTCTACAAAACCTGTTATGCTTGACTTCTATGCTGATTGGTGCATATCTTGTAAAGAGTTAGAAAACTTTACATTTAAAGATCCACGAGTTATAAAAGAGTTAAATAAATATACTTTATTAAAAGCAGATGTTACGGAGAATAATACAGATGATAAAAACTTACAGAACAAGTTTAATATAGTTGGACCTCCAGGATTAATCTTTTGGAATATAGATAAAAAAGAAATAAAATCTGCAAAAATCGTTGGTTATAAAAACGCTGATGAATTTTTAGAAATACTAAAAAAAGTTAAATAAAGAAAGTTCTCTTTCTTTATTTAAAAGCCACTTTTAAATCAGCTAGTTTCGTTATAATCTTTTCTATAAAAAGGAAGAATAATGAGATATAAAACTATACTTGGAAAAAATGATTTTCTAGAATCTTTAAGAGCAAAAAAAGCAGATTTTCTATTTTTTTGTTCTTATTCTTTAACTTGTGAAATCGATGGTATTTTAGGAGCTAAAAATCAAGAAAATATATATTTAAAAAACATATTAGATTTTGAGTTTTTATGTACGGGAGAATTAAGATCTTTAGATAATTCTAAAAAAAATAAAGATAATCTTTTTACTTCAACTTTTGTAAAAAGAGCAGTACACCTAAATCAATCTTTTTCATCTCTTGAATTCCTTGATTTAGGAGCTAAAAAACTTCCAGATCTAAAACATTTTAAAATACATAATTTTGATCTTCATTTCTCTAAAGCAATAAATCAAACAACTTCGATTAGAGCTTTTGATGTATTTCAAAAAGGTCTAGATTTTGCTACAAACTATGCCTCTTCTAGTGATTATATTGTTTTAAGTAATAATGTATTAGCAGGAGATGTAAATGCACTTGCTTTAATAAAAGCCTTAGATTATCAAGTTAAAAGCTCTAAAAAAAGAAATAATATTGAAGAAAAAGTAATAAATGAATCTTTTGAATTATCAAAAAGTAAAGTTGATCTTTTTGAAAAGATATCTTTATCTTCTGATAATAACTTGATTTTTTTAGCAGGTTTTTTATTAGGTAATTCTTCATCTAATAGAAAGATTTTACTTGAATGTAATATTCAAAGTATATCAGTTCTACTTTTAGTAAATTCAATTATTAATGAAATGAATGCGAAATTTGATTCTAAGAATTTAGCTCTTTGTTATGATGAG
>JABSOL010000210.1 GCA_013215985.1 Campylobacteraceae bacterium | reverse complement strand
TAAGAAATACGGGTAAGGACACAACAAATTAAGTTCACTAATTATAACAAAATAAATAAAATAGATGATTTAATTCTAATATTTAGAAGTTTCTATTCGCTTATAATCTATATATT
Source organism: Campylobacteraceae bacterium (assembly GCA_013215985.1). Classification (GTDB taxonomy): domain Bacteria; phylum Campylobacterota; class Campylobacteria; order Campylobacterales; family Arcobacteraceae; genus NORP36. Next base: position 4,024 of record JABSOL010000210.1, on the reverse strand, counting down.
TGCTATACTTGCAAAAAAAACATAGGTTAATAATATGGCAGAAAAATTTACAGTTGAAGAAAAATCTAAAGTTCTAGATTTTCTTTTTCTAAAACTTAGTACTAGGTCTAAAAAAACAATAAAACAAAGATTACAAACTTCTTGTATTTTAGTTAATAATGAATATGTTACACAACATGATTTTAAACTTAATATTGGAGATATTGTAGAAATAGGAACAAATAAAAGAACTTCTGTTGATACATTAAAAAAACTAGAAATAATATATAAAGATAATGATTTAATAGCTATTAATAAACCTGCTGGTTTATTATCAGTTTCAAGTGAGAGTGAGAGTAAAAAAACTGCATTATATATCTTAAAAAAACAATTATCAACATCTAATAAAGAGATTAAATTATGGCCTGTTCATAGATTAGATAGAGATACCTCAGGTATTTTATTATTTGCTACTTCAAAAGAGATGAGAGAATCTGTTATGGATAACTGGTCTAAGGCTTCAAAAACATATTTAGCAGTAGTTGAGGGTAAAGTTAAAAAGAAAAAAGATACGATAATTCAGCCTTTAAGACTAGATGAAAAGATTTATAAAATGCATGTAGGTGAACATGAAGACGCTAAGTCTGCTATTACTCATTATTCTTTTGTAAAAGAGTCTAAAAAAAGAACTTTATTAGAAGTAAATATTGAAACAGGAAGACAGCATCAAATTAGAGCTCATTTATCTTGGATGGGTAATTCAATTGTTGGTGATCAAAGATATGGTAAAGAGGGTTCTAGAATGGGATTACATTCTAAAAAACTAAGTATTTTAAATCCTAAAACTAATAAAAATATTACTTTTGAAATAGATGCTCCAAAAGACTTTTACTTACTGTTAACTTAAGTTTGATAATATAATTTTTGTGTTTAAGTTTTAAATTACTTGCACACTAATTACACAGTATTGTGTTAGAATTTTATAATTTAAAAAATGGAGTTATATTATGCAAAATAAAAAAGTTGTGCTTATTTCAATTTTTAGTTTATTATTAGTTTTTATTGGTGGTTTTTACGCTTATAAAAATAATGAATTAGCTAAATATGAAACAATGGCAAAAGAAAAAGCAGCACTTTATGAAAGACCTTATTCTTATTCAATAGGTCCTAAAGATGCAAAAGTTACTTTAGTAGAGTTTTTTGATCCTGCTTGTGGTACTTGTGCTCAATTTCATCCTTATGTAAAAGAAATAATGGCTGAAAATAAAAATGATATTAGATTAGTTTTAAGATATGCAGCTTTTCATAAGAACTCTAATTATGCAGTTAAAATGTTAGAAGGTTCAAGAGAACAAGGTAAATTTGCTGAAACTCTAGAATTTATGTTTAAAACTCAAAGATACTGGATAGATGGTCATTCTGTTAATCCTCAAAAACTATGGACTATGTTAGAAAAAACTGGTTTAGATATGGAAAAATTATCAAAAGCTATGGAAAATCCTAAGTATGATGAAATTGTACGTCAAGATTTAGCTGATGCAGAAGCTTTAGGTGCTACAAAAACACCTTCATATTTTGTAAATGGTAAACCCTTAGTTTCTTTTGGACTAGATCAATTAAAAGAATTAATCAAAGAAGCATTATAGATTATTTAAGAAGCTTATTTATAAATAAGCTTCTTTTCTTTATAATATTTCATGAAAATATTATCCCTACTTATTTTACTTCTTCTAAACTTACACTCAAAAACTATCAAAGCTTCTTATATTATTAATACAAAAGAAATTGTTAGTGATTTTGTATTTAATGACAAATACTTATTTATAGCTAATATTAAAGGTTCAATTGAAATCTTTGATTTTCAAAGCAAAAAAATGGTTAATGAAATCATTTTTCCACTTGAACAAACGCTAAAAGGAAAACTTGTACGCAGCAAGATTTTATCAATTGATGAATTAAATAATAAACTATTAATAGTTAGATCTAGTGTTAAAGCTTTTAGAGAAGTATGGGTATATGAGAATAGAATTCTACGAAAAATTATTTCACTAGAAGATAAACTTAGCATTAAAGAAGCAAGATTTGCATCAGAGGGTAAAATAATATTATCTTCTTTAGGCAATGAACTTATGTCTTATGATTTAAATGAATCTTATATGTCTTATAAAAGACAAATTGAAGAGAGTTATTTTACAGATATGGAATTAAGTTCTGATAAAAAAACACTTGTTTCTGCTTCTGAGAGTGGAATAGTTTCACTAATTGATGTTAAAACAGGAGATATCTTAAAAACTTTTTCAAGTGAAAATGTTGATAGTATTTATAAATTAGCTTATGTTAAAGGTACTATTATTACTGCTGGAAAAGATAGAAGAGTAGGGGTTTATCAAAAAGGCGAAAAAGCTTATCATCTTAAATCAAACTTTTTAATATATTGTGTGGCTTTAAGTCCAAGCGCTTTAAATGCTATTTATACCAAAGATGAAGATTCCAATTTAGAAGTTTTTAGTCTAAAAAGTAAAAAGTCATTATATACTTTAGAAGGACATTTTGCAGTAGTAGATAATATTAAATTTATTAATGAGTATGAACTCTTTTCTTCAGGTGCTGAAAAAAAGATATTTTACTGGAAATTAAAATAGTTTATAAATATGTTTTAGTAAATGAGATTAGTTCTTTATTGTAAAAATCTAATACTTTTAATGCTTCTTCATATTTATTTGTGCCTTTTAATGATTCGCTTTTCCAAATAGCATATTCTTTTTTTTTTATTATTAATATAAGTTTTTGTTTCATATAAAATCCTTTATTTAGGACTTTAGCACTAATTCTAATTAAAAGAGAAAAATATGTCATTTTGTTATCTTTTTATACTTTTTTATTACTTTTTTAACTTCTTGTAATAAAAATATTGATGCATCAATTTCAACTTTTCTAATAGCCACACTCTCTACATTACAACCAAGTGGAATATTTCTTTTAATTGCAAACTTATATAGTTCTTCAAATATATATAAACAAGTATCTATTGATTCTTGTAAAATATCTTTTGAGTCTATTAAATCTTCTTCTAGATAATTAGGAATATTAATACCTAACCACTTCATAAACTCCAAAGTTTTTAAAGAACCACAGGGCGTTAAAGTTATTATAATTGGAACTAATTTTATATTATTATCTTTTGCATACTTTGCATAATCACTTAAAAATATTTTAGTAGCTTCAAGGTTATAAACACACTGAGTAATAAAATACTCACAACCTTTAGACATCTTCGAAAAAACTCTTAAATGCTCTTCTTTTGTACTTGTATGACGCTCAGGAATAGTAATTCCTCCTAAGAATAAGTTTTTATTAACTTCTTTTTTTATTTTATAAGCTTCTTTAATTGTAATATTTATTTTTTGCTCTTTTGAAGCAGCTCCTACAAATACTGAATAATTGTTTTTATTTCCATTTGTTTCTTCTAAATATTTTTTAAATTCTTTTTTAGTATATTTTCCAACAGATCTATAAATAATACTAGGTACTTTTAATTCTTGTAAATATTTATTTTTATAAACATAAGGATCAATTGTTTTAATATAAGAAAAAGGTCTAATTTCACTTGTTCTTGCACTCTCATCTTGAATGTCATATAAAACTAAAGCATCAATATCAAGTTTTTTAATTCTTTGAATATGTTTTGCAGCAATGATTTTTAACTCTTCTTTATTATTAGTACTTTTAGGTGGTGTAATTCCATATAAAAGAATACCAAAATCTTTATTCTTTAATTTTTTCCTTAACATTTTATTTCCTAATATCTATTTTTCTTTACATAATACATGCATATTTTTAAAATAATATAAAAGTAAATAAATTATTTTATTATTTAACTTCTAGTTAAACAATAAATAGTATTATTTATTAGAGCAAAATCTAAATTTCTTTTTCTATTCTTTGACATAAGGAGTAAGTAATGAAAGTGCTTTTATTATTTTTTTTAAGTTATACTTTTGTTTTTTCTTTTGATATTCTTTTTTCTTATGATAAATATTCTTTT
>JABSOL010000209.1 GCA_013215985.1 Campylobacteraceae bacterium | reverse complement strand
GTGAGAATCGAACTCACACTCCGAAACCGGAACGGGATTTTAAGTCCCGCGCGTCTACCTATTCCGCCACACTCGCAATGTGTTATTTTAAATGTTTAAATAATAATCAAATGGTGGCTTGAGACAGAATCGAACTGTCGACACAAGGATTTTCAATCCTTTGCTCTACCGACTGAGCTATCAGGCCAATGATATTAGATTAATAGGTAACATTAATAATAAATGTATATTTTATCTAAAGTATTTTTTAAAAGATTTCTTTTCTTTTTTATATGGAAGAGAGTGGGGGATTCGAACCCCCGGAGGTATAACCCTCGCCGGTTTTCAAAACCGGTACGTTCGACCAACTCTGTCAACTCTCCTTCGATATAATGGTACTATTAAATAATAGTGGTGCGAATGGTGAGAATCGAACTCACACTCCGAAACCGGAACGGGATTTTAAGTCCCGCGCGTCTACCTATTCCGCCACACTCGCAATGTGTTATTTTAAATGTTTAAATAATAATCAAATGGTGGCTTGAGACAGAATCGAACTGTCGACACAAGGATTTTCAATCCTTTGCTCTACCGACTGAGCTATCAGGCCACTATCTAAATGGTGGGGAGAGAAGGACTCGAACCTTCGAAGCCGTAGGCGACGGATTTACAATCCGTTGGATTTGACCACTCTCCAACCTCCCCGGTCGAATTATTATTTAACATTAAAATGGAAGGGGTATCAGGATTCGAACCTGAGAATGTCAGCACCAAAAGCTGATGCCTTACCACTTGGCGATACCCCTATTAAATAAAACTGATGTCTTAAATAAGTTGAGTGAAATAATAACCTTATATCCTTAAAATAATATTATATTCTAAGGAAATATGGGAAAATAATCAAAATTTAGTGAAATTTGATTATTTTATTTTGATTTTTTACATATATGAAGAACATTTAGGTGGAAATTCTCTAAATGCATCTTTTAAAGCACTCGCAATTGAAGCTTTATATTTTACATTATGCATAGGTGTTGGAAACTGAAGTAAGTTAATTGCACCATCATGAGTTTTTTCTTTTTTATAAACAAAGATTATTTTTTTACCTAATCTTACTGTTGTATTATAAATTGTATTTGCATATTCATAAATATAAGGGAATTCTTTTTTATTTAATTTTTCACCCCATGAAAATAATACAAATTTTCCACTAGGAATAAAGTTTACTGGATCAAAATACATTAAATCTCTATCAAATTCAGTGTTTTGATTAGAATTATATTTTTCAATATCAGAATTAAATTTATCTAATAAAGTTGCACAGTCAATAAATTTTTCATTTAAGTTGAATAAATTCTTGATTTCTACTACTTTTCCAACACAAGATTTTTGCATAGCTTGTTTATATACAGTAATATGATTTTCAGATTTTAACTCAATCATTTTGTCATAGTCTTCAAATCCTTGATCAAGTAAAAATTTAGTTGAATCAAATCCCATTGGTGTTACTATTGGATTGTACATATATACTGTTCCAATAATATTCTTTTTTCTATCTTTTGCAGTTTTTATTTTTTGTTTAAAATCTTTTATACTTAAATCATCTTCATCTTCATGATTAAAATACATATAAGAAGATGTAACAAAAACTTCATCGTATTTAGTTTGTAGTTCACCAAAATATTGCATTATTTGCCTTTTTTATTCATTATATTTTTGCATTTTAGCTAAATATTTTAATAAAATAGCTTATGTTATATTTTTATATCTAAATAAATCTAGATTTTTTGTTTATTATTAGATAATGATTAGTAAAACTTAAATAATAAATCTAAAAAATAAAATTTAACTATTAATTGCTACAATTAAAAAGTATATATTTTATCTTGGGAGAGCAAATATGATATATAAAAAGATTACATCTTTTATTTTATGGATATTGTTAATGAATCACAAAAATATCCAAACGCTATTCATTTCTAAATAGGGTAAACTGATTTAAATTCAAGCCCAAAAGTTAAAGAATGTCATGTATCAATCAATTGATGATAATCATTTTTCATATATAGAGTCTTTATGTTTATTGGAACAAAGATTAAAAAATATTATAAAAAGTCCTATAACTTAGATATAGATGAAATCAAATCTTTTTAACACCTGGTCGATCAGGTTTTTTTTAATAGAATATACTATATGTTTAAAGTATAAATATAATTTAGGATAAGTGATCCTTCTTACACTTGTAAAAAACTTTACTCATATACTTGATTCTAATCCTATATTTATGGAAATAGATAAAAATACAAGTTATCATTTAATAAAAGAACATTTAGAAAATAAAATATTAATGCTTTGTAACTTTCTTTACTTTCATATGAGATTTATCATGCTCATTACACTGATTCAGAAGCTCACTGTGCTTTATAGTTCTCAAAAGATGTATTTGTTATTAATAGCTTCACAAAATATTTTGTATGCCAGGCTTTAGACTAGGATGAATTATTGTTCCCAAAACGTATTTAAGAGATGTCGAATAAATATCTCAAAATATATTTATATCAGCTGTAACTTTATCTCAATATGCTGGGATGGAAGTCTTTCATTATGATTATTTAAATTCTGTTAAAAATCATTTGAAGAAAGAAGAGGTTATTTATAAAGAATTAAATGAAATTTTTGATATTGAATCAAAACCTCAATTTATATTTTATTTATTGGCTAGTGTTTCTAAATATACTAATGATTCTTTTTTTTACAAAAGAATTATTAAATAATATTAAAATATCTTGTACACCTGTTTTAGATTTGGATCAATTAAAAGAATATTTAAAATATAAATTTTTTTAAATTTCTTCTAATAAAGATTCTAAGTCATCAAGTTGATCTATAAAATAACTTGCATTTGTGAAGTCATGTGTTTTTGTAAATTCATTTTTTACAATGGCACATTCAATTTCTGCATTATAAGCAGAAGTAAGTCCTCTTTGTGAGTCTTCTATAATTATTGTCTCATCTTTTCTAGCATGAAGTTTTTTAATACCAGCTAAATAAGGATCAGGGTAGGGTTTAGCTCTCTTATATTCTTCAACACATAAAGAAAACTCCATAAAGTCAACAATACCTCTGTTTTTGTGAATTAAGTCAAAATCAGCTCTTCTTGATGTTGTAATAATTGCCATTTTGTATTTCTTTTGTAAATTTCTTAATATTTTTTTTACTTTTGGAATTTCTATATTTTTATTAGAAATAAAGTCTTGATAAATTATATCTCTTTTATATCTATATGGAATTATTGTTTCTTCGCTAATTCCATTTTCATAAGCTAATTGCCAAGCATTTCCACCATCTGCCATTATTTTTAAATAATAAGGTAATTCTAAATCTAAACCTAAAGTTTTTAATATTATTTTATTTGCTTCATAATACCAAATTTCTGTTTCTACTAAAACTCCATCATTATCAAATAAAATAAACTTCTTCACTTCTTTTTCCCTTTAATCATTTAGTTCATTTAATATAGATATTAATTGAAATCCATTAACTGTTATACCGTTTACTTTTGCAGAAAAATGTAAGTGAGGACCTGTTACTCTCCCCGTACTTCCTGATAAGCCTACAACTTCACCTCTTGTGACTTTATCACCCACTTTTTTTAATAATTTATTTAAGTGATAATATCCTGTATAAACTCCATGTCCATGATTTATTACAATAGAATTACCAGCATAAAATCTATTTTTTGAAATAACAACAATACCTGCATTAGATGCCAGAATTTTTGTATTTGTTTTAGCTTTTAAATCTACTCCTGAATGATAAGACTTTAAAACATTATTATAAAGTCTTTTTGTTCCAAAGTTACTAGTTATTTTAGAATTAAGAGGTTTTATAAAATCTTTTGTCCATAATAAATCTTTTGTTTTTGTATTATAAATTTTATATGCTTCTTTGTATTCTCTAGATGCTCGTTTATTACTCTTCTTATTTAATGTAACTTTTTTCTTTGATACTTTTATTAACTCTTTTTTATAATTACCTTCTTTTATATTTATTTTTAAAGAAGTAAATATTTTTTTGTTATTTTTGTAGTATGAAATTATTATTTTTTGATTTTTGATTTTTTCATAATATGATATTGGTAATATAGCATATTATGAATCTTTTTTAAAAGGGTTTTTTAAAAAATCTAAATTA
>JABSOL010000208.1 GCA_013215985.1 Campylobacteraceae bacterium | reverse complement strand
CTCGGCCATCCAGGCAAATGTGTGTATTATATATACACAAAGATTTTTATTTTATACATATTTATATTTAATTTATTCTTTAATTACTTTTTTATTATTTATGTTTATGCAAGTGTATTTTATTAAAAAATTTATTTATCCTGTAATTAATAAATCTTATTCATATAAGTATGTTAAAAAGTTTTATATTTCTTTTTTATCTAAAGATTTTGTGAATATTATTCTTACACAAGAAACAAAGACAGACTCAAAAGAAATCATATTAAAATCTTTTAAAAATTCTTTTTAAAAGATTTTAATTAATTATGTACTTATTCTTTTTTTTCAAAGATTAAGTTTTTCAAAGCTTTTTCTAAATTTAAAGATTTATGAGTGTTCATATTATCCAGTCTTTTAATAAATTTAAACTCAGGTGCATGTTCTGCAAATAAATCTTTAATAAATTTTGTATCTAGTTCTGGTGCATTTAAACAAGATAAAATCGTGCAGTCTTGTCCAGCCAAAGTATGAAGTTTTTTAATTATTTTAATATAATCATTAGATGCTGCAAAACTTCCTCTTTGGAAAGATGGAGGGTCAATAACAATTAAATCATATGGACCTTCTTTTTTAATTCTATTCCAAGACTTTAATATATTATAAGGCATAAATTTAACTTTTTTAGTATCAAGATCATTTATTCTATGATTTTCTCTTCCTGTACTTAAAGCTGATTTAGACATATCCACATTTACTACTTTTTTTGCTTGTCCTTTTATTGCACATAATGAAAAAGCACAAGTATAAGAAAATAAGTTTAATACGTTTTTATCTTTTGAATGATCTAAAATATATTCGTGCCCTACTTTCATATCACAGAAAAAACCAAAGTTTTGATTAGATAAAAGATTTATTTTATACTTAAGTCCAAGTTCATAAACATAATGATTTTGATTTAATTCTCCAAATATAACTTCAGAAGGTGCTTTAAAAATATATCTTTTTTGTAAAATACAAGCTTTATATGAGTTTTTATCAAATAAGTGTTTAGCTAAATCAATAATTTCTTCTTCGTCTTGGGATTCTTTAAAAAATGTAATAAATAAAATATCATTAATTGAGTCAATTAATAAGTACTCAAAACCTTCATATAAAGCTCCACGGCCATGAAATAATCTTTTATACTCATTTGTTAAATTATGAGAATTATCTATAACTATTTGTTTAATTTCTTCTATTTTCATCTATCCCCTAATATATTTTTTGTTATTTTACTTAAAAAAGCTATAATTACATTAAAAAAAGAGTACAAATGGAATTTTTAGATGATATTTCGAATACTTGGTTAATTATATTTGTTTTAACTGGTTTTATTGCTGGTTATATTGATGCAATTGCTGGTGGGGGAGGAATGATTCAAGTTCCTGTTTTACTATTTGCTGGAATTCCTCCAATTTTTGTTTTAGCAACAAATAAACTAGCTTCTTTATTTGGTACTTTAATGGCAACAATTAAATATGCCATGAATAAAAAGATATCTTTTTATTTAGTTTCAATAGCAATTATTCCTTGTTTAGTAACTTCATACTTAGGGTCAAGATTAGTTATGTATGTTCCTAATGAAATTATTACCTGGGCAATTTTATTAGCTATTCCTGTAGCTTTAATCTTTTTACTTAAAAAAAGCAAAAACAAAGATAAAGAAAAAACTACTTTAACAAAAAAAGATATTATAATAGCTACTTCGCCAATTGCTTTTTATGATGGTTTATTAGGTCCTGGAACTGGTACATATATGACAATATCATTAAAAAAGTTTTTACATTTAGATTATATTGTAGCAACTGCTTCCACAAAACCTCTAAATTTAGCTACAAATGTAGGTTCGGCTATTGCATTTATTGCAGCAGGAAAAGTTTTATGGTTAATTGCAATTCCTATGGCAATAGCTAATATGTTAGGTTCTTATATAGGAAGCCATTATGCGATTAAAGGTGGAGAAGAGTTTATTAAAAAAGTTTTAATATCTGTATTGATTTTTATGTTAAGTGCAAATATTATTAAACTTTTACTTTCTTAGTTTAAAATTTAAGATACAATACGAACTAATTATAAAAAAGGCTAACAATGGCAAGAAGACCAAAACCAAAACTTGTAGATTTAAGAAAAATGGATTTATCTTATGAAGATGATTTAAGACAAAAAATAGTTTTACTAGATTTTAAAACTGCAATACTAACATTAGACACAGCTATTTATAAAAATGGTGAATTTGTAGAAAATAGAGAAATGGTATATGCTCATTTACCTAAAAAATTAAAGTCTTTATTAAATAAGTTTTTTTAAACTTATTTAATACATCTAATATCTTAAGAACTTGGGAAAAACATATAACCTTTATAAATTGTATGTAAGGCAAAAAATACAACTAAAATAGAAGCTATTTTAATAAATAATTCTCTATAAGTATTTTGTTTAAATAATCCTATAAAAAATCCTAAAGAAAATAAAGCTGGAATAGTTGATAATCCAAAAATAAACATAACTAATGCTCCATATACAAATGATGAAGTACCTAAAGCCATAATAATAAATACATATACAAAACCACAAGGTAATAGACCATTTAAAGCTCCTAATAAATAAAAACTTTTTAATGAATCAGATGATAATAATTTTCTAAATGTATTTTTATACCATAGATTTTTAGATAATGAGTGTTCAATTAGAGTTAAAAATTTAAATTTTCCAGAAATAGAAATACCTATTAATAACATAAAAATTCCTACAAGAATTAAAAATATTGCATTAGATTTTTGTGAAAATAATGATAAAGATCCTAAAGCACCAAAAATACCTCCAAGAATAGTATAAGTAGTGATTCTTCCGAATGAATATAATAAGTGAGATAAACTTTGTTTTTGTTTTGACCAAGAATTATTAACTTTTGTAGTGGTATAGGCTATTACAATTCCACCACACATTCCAACACAATGTCCAAATGATCCTAAAAAAGCAATTGTAATAATACTTAAAATTGAGATTGATTCCATATAGTTCCTGATTAATAATTTCAGCTATTTTAGCCAAAATTCAATAAAAGCACTAAATATAATATTTAATGCTTTTATTTAATTTTGTACATGTAAAAGGGGTCAACTTAAACACATAATTAGATTAATGTGTTAATTATTATTAATTATTTATTTAATCAAATATTATTAAGAAAAACAGTACAATAATTAAAATTTAAAGGATAAAAATGCGTTTATTAATGTTTGATATGGATGGAACTTTAATTAATAGTGGATTTGCAATAGCAAATAGTATTAACCATGTAAGAATTAATTTAGGGCTTACAAAATTAGAAAAAGATTATATTTTAGAAAATATTAATGATCCAAGAATTAATGCTTCAGAGTTTTTTTATAATACAAAAGAATTTACTTCAGAACAAAGAACATTATTTGAAGAGTATTATCAAAAAAACTGCTTAGATAATTTACATTTATACGATGGAATTGAAGACTTACTTAAATCTTTACAAAATGACTATACTTTAAGCATTGCAACAAATGCAAATTCTGCATATGCAAAAAGAATGTTAGACCACTTAGGCATTGCAAAATACTTTGATACTATTTTAGGTTATAACGATGTGAAAAATGCAAAACCACATCCTGAAATGGTAAACAAGATTTTAAAAAAACATAATATTCTAAAAAGTAATGCTCAAATGATAGGTGATTCAAAAAAAGATACTCAAGCTGCTTTTAACGCAGGTATTGACTCTGTTTTAGTTAACTGGGGTTTTTCAAACTATGAAAAAGGTGCAATTGAAACAATAAAAGATCTAGAAGAAAAAATATCTTCTAAATTTAATTTTTAAACTATATTAGAAGGTATTATTATTGTAAAAGATGCACCTTTGTAATTTTCACTTTTATATGTAAAATTAGAATTATTAGCAGTAATAGTACCTTTTAGATTTCTATATACAATTTGTTCACACATATATAAACCAATACCAGTTCCTTGAGATTTATGTTTTGTAGTAAAATAAGGTTCAAATACTCTTGAGATAATACTATCTTGTATTCCACCAGCATTATCTTTTAATTCAATTATAAAATCTTTTTTTTCAAGTTTCATTGAATTAAATATTATTCTTTTTTTATTATGAGATAATAAAAACTGAT
>JABSOL010000019.1 GCA_013215985.1 Campylobacteraceae bacterium | reverse complement strand
GTCAAGGGGAATTTTTTTCCATAATGAACCTGTGATGGTATTTCAATTTCCTTTTTTTTCCTTCATTAACATATGTATGGTGAATACGTCGCGCGTCACAGCTCACGAGCAAGCTATGATTGAATACGAAAATAAAAAATATGTACAAAACTATTATTAGTTTTGTACATATTTTTAACAATAGAATTACATAGTGATACAAGTAAATAAATTCAAAAACTTATTAATATCATAATGGATACTTGTGTAATCCAGAAATAGAAAAGTCAAGTTTAAATAAAAACAATAATATTTAATTATATATGCAGGGGGGGGAAGAGTTTTACCCAAAGTTATAAATTATTTAAAGTATCCATTTGTAGACTGAGAAGTAAATATATTATGATTCCTATTTCTAATCCTCTTAGTATCTCTTATTGCTATTTTGGAACTTTACGCCTCTTATTAATAGCTAGATTAAGCAGAAAAATATAAGAACTTCAGTTTACAAACATAAAATTATTTACACTCTCTTCTTTATTTTAATTTTCTTATCGGACTTATTATTTATATATGGGATTTATAGTTTTCAGAAAATTGATTAGAATATTGAGATTAAGAGTAAAAATAAAGCAGCAGAGAAAAATTCCACTTAAAACTTGATAGACCATATGCAGAGTTAACTTTTCAAAGGAAATTATATTCAAAGATATAATCCTTTTGATAAGGGATAACAATTTCGTGCATTTAGATTGATCGGTCTACGAATGGAATTTATATTAGCACAAAAAAATCGTACAAGAGAACTATAGAAAGTAAAACATATATTAATTATTCTACTCTTCAATAGCATCTTTGGATATATTATAAAAAGAAGAAAATTAATTTAAATATAAACTCTCCCTCTTCTAATAAAGACTTTAATAAACTATTTAATTAACTACATTCTTATATGCTCTCTTTAAAAAAAGATTAGACGTGTAAAACTATTTTACTTTATTATCAAAATTAACGTGTTATAATTGGATTTAATAACTTATTACATTAAACAATACCAGTAAAGGTTTAAAATGAATACATGGCTAACTAATACTTTTGAAATAAAGTTTCCTATAATTCTAGCTCCTATGTTTCTTGTTTCAAATACTAAAATGATTATTAATGCATCAAAAGCAGGAATAATGGGATGTATCCCTTCTCTAAATTTTAGAACACCTGATGATTTTGAAAACGCACTTATTGATTTAAAAAATAATTGTAAAGGGGCATATGGAATTAACCTTATTGTTAATCAATCCAATGTTTATTTAAAAGAACATCTTCTACTTTTAGAAAAGCACCCTCCTTCTTTTGTAATTACTTCTTTAGGCAGCCCAAAAGAGACTATTCGTAAACTATCCAATAAAGGCGTTCGAATTATTTGTGATGTAACAGATCTCAACTACGCAAAAAAAGTAGAATCGCTAGGAGCTGACGCTGTTATTGCTGTAAATTCAGGGGCTGGAGGACATAGAGGAAATATACCCTCATCAATTCTAATACCTTTATTAAAACAACATATTAAAATTCCCATTATTGCTGCAGGTGGTATAGGTACTGGTTCAGGAATACTATCTATGATTAGTTTAGGAGCAGAAGGATGTTCAATAGGAAGTCCTTTTATTCCAAGTGAAGAATCTTTAGTTACTCAAGAATATAAAAAAGCAATTATTAATTATGGAGCTAATGATATAGTTTTGACATCAAAAATATCAGGAACGCCCTGCACTGTAATAAATACTCCTTACCAAAAAAAACTTGGTACAGAATTGAATATTTTTGAAAAATTATTGATAAAAAATAAACAATTGAAAAAATACATTAAAATGCTGACTTATTATAAAGGAATGAAAGTTATAGAAAAAGCAGCCTTTTCTGCCACTTATAAAACTATATGGTGTGCTGGTCCTTCTATTGAGTTTTCTAAAGAAATTCAAACAATAGAATCAATAGTCTCAAGATTTATAAAAGAATATGAAACTGCTAAATTAAAACTCTTTGAGAGATAGATTAAAAAAAGTAAAAATTATATTACAGATGTATAATATTACTTTTTCTTATTACGATATATTATCTCTTAAGAACTATATGTAAATATAGTATTATATTAACAATATTCTATTATATGAGAATTTATTAGTCTATGTTAAAATAAAAACCTAAAAAGAGATTAAGATTGCAAACAAAAAGTATACACAAGAATTCTAGGTACTCCATGAGGGTATAAAGATTCTACTGTTCAATTAGCATTAAACAGTGAAGAAAAAACTTCAACAATTGAAAAAGATTTAGACCTGAATTTAAAAACACTGTACCTATGGATAAACACTTATAAGAAAGTAAATAATATTCCAACAAAAACAAGAAAATAATTTCAAGAACCAACAAGAACAGAATCTTTAGAAGATGAACTTAAAATAGTAAAAAGAGAGCTTGTGATAGCAAAACAAGAGCGTGATATATTATACCCCAAGGGCAGGCTTCGCGCAAAAAAGTAACAGCCTACTTTGCAAAAGAAGTTCTGTAATATATACATGGATAAATAAGAATCGTATGAACTTCCCAATATAATTGATGTGTATAGTATTAAATATCAGCAAGATATTATTCTTGGCTTTTTAATGGCTCGAATGTATATAAAATTGATGTTAAATTGTATGAGTTAGTAAAAGAAATATTTAAAAAATCTAAACGAACATATGGAACTATCAGAATCAAAGAAGAGCTTGAAGATGACTATGGTGTAATAGTTTCAAGAAAAATAATTACAAAGATTATGAAATATTATAATCTAAAAGCAAAAATAAAAAGAAGATTTGTTAATACAACTGATTCAAATCATAACAATGAAATAGCGCCAAATATATTAGATAGAAATTTTTATGCAGCAAGTCCAGATGAGAAATATGAGTTATATCCAAACAACACAAGAATGGCTTTATTTAGCTACCGTAATTGATTTATACTCAAGAAAAGTAGTTGGTTGGTCAATTGATGAAAATATGAAAACAAGCCTTATTCTAGATGCTTTAGAGATGTCAATTACAACAAGAAATCCTATTATTTCATTCTGGCCCTGGAACACAATATACATCCAATTCTTTTAAAGAATTGTTGCAAAAGAATAACATAACTCAAATGTCCTTCTTGTAGTGAAACATACTTCGAAAAAGATATAAAAGATAATAAATGTCCAATTTGTGATGTAGCTATAATTGAAATAAAATAATACAAAAGAAATAACATGGACATGATACTGAATCATTTAAAATTAGATGTCATCGATTAAATATAACAAAATCTTACAGCGATCGCTGAGCGCCGCTGAAGTCAAACGTTATATTAAAAGTATTTATTTGATTAATAACCTAATTCTTTATTAATAAATGAGGGAAATTTACCTTCATTATAATATTTATTTACATTATCAGATGATATTTTAGATGCAGTTTTTAGGTTAGTAATAGCAGAAACATGAGGTAAAATACTTATTTTTTCATTAGCCCACAAAGTTGAATTTTTATCTAATGGTTCTGTATTAAATACATCTAATACTGCGTGTTTAATCTGTCCATTATTTATACTAAGTTCTATTGCTTCATAATCTACAATAGCACCTCTTGCAAAGTTTATAAATGCTGAACCTTTTTTCATAAGATTTATTTTATCTTTACTTATAATATTTCTTGTTGATTTACTTAATGGTAATAAACATACAACTATATCGGCATGTGTTAATATTTCATCTAGTCCATCATCACCATAATACATTTTTATATTCTTTACATCTTTTTTACTTCTAGCCCAAGCACTTATTTTAAAATCATTTTCTAAAAGCTTATTAGCACTTTTCAATCCTAACTCACCTAATCCTAAAATTGCTATATTCGTATCTTCATTTTCTTGTTCTTCTATTTCATTCCAAATACTATTATTTTGTTGTATTTTGTATGCATAAATATTTTTTTGTATACAATAAACCCACGCTAAAACAGTGTTTGCCATAGTATATGAGAGTTGATTGTCTATTAGTCGTGATATTTGTACTTGTGAACCATTAAGTTGCTCTATTAGTTTTTCTACTCCTGCTTTTACACTTTGTACCCATATCAAATTAGGAAAGGACTGTAACTGTTCTTTTGTTGAATCTAATACTATCGCAACTTTACATCTTTCTAGTTCATCTTTTTTTAACTCTTCAAATGTCTTAAGATCAAAATCCTTTAATTGTTCCTTAAAATAAGATAGGTATTTTTTGGCTTTTTTATTATTAGTTAAGTATAAAAATACAATTATCTTTTTCATGATTTAAATACACCTTCAAAGTCTTTGTAAAAAGCTATAGATTCCTCTAAACAGGTAACATTGTATGCTAAGTTAAATAATGATTTCATTGTAATCCTTTTTTGGTTTATCTTAGATTATATTGTCTTTTTTTATTTTATGCTAGTACTATATTTACTTCCTGAATTTTAGTGGTGGTATTCCTAGTATTTTAATGCTTAGCGCCAAGTCTATGTTAATAAATAAATTAAAAATAAATATATTTTTTTATTTGATGATATTGGTGATGTAGGTAAAATGGAAAAATAGTTAAAGAAGCAAATATTAAACATAAAAAGTTGTCTTGTAGCAGACATACTTTTACAAAATTAAAGTTACAAGAAAATATTGCTAGTATTATGAAATATCAGGTCTTTTAGGACATATCTCACCTAAGGTTATATTAGCAGATTATACTAGTGTAATTGAATTTAAAAAGAATGATTTAGGAAAAAAATTTTCATTACATAACGTAATTATAGACACAATTTAGATTGAAAAGTCTAGATGCCCTACTCATACGTAGGTGTAGAAGAATAGGCACGACGTAAGCCGTGTCAAGTCAGGCCCTACTATATGGCTCTACAGGGGTAGTGGGACGGTAATTTTATGAAAAAACACGTTTTTTGGGAACAATTTGGGAACAGTAAATATCTATTTGTTTTTGATTAAATATTATGAAAAAAATTACTATTTTATTTTACAAATCAGCATCTATTAACAGTTTTGAAGAGAGTTTTATACTCTTAATAAAATAAAATTAGAAAAAAATTATATGCAAATTCATAATCAATTGTAATAAAGAGTGATTTCTGTTGAGATTGAACAAGCTATTAAAGAAAAAGCTATACAAAAAAACTAAGAGGACTGAAAAAAATGCATACTAGTAGATTTATTTTAAACAGATTATTAGAACCAATAAATACATCTGTAACTTTATCAACAACATAAAGTGTAATTGCAGCTCTTGGTAAAAGATTAAATTTTCAATTATTTTAAGAGATAAAAGTATATTATGAATATACCTTATTACCTATTTTATCCTACTTATTCCTATAAAATGGGCTTTCTAATTTTCTTGTAGTGCATAAAAGTTAAATATAATTGTAAATTTGGTCATGTTTCTAAACTTAAAATTTATAATATAATTATTCTATTATTTTATTTATATTTACAAAAAAGTTTTTAATATTCAAATTATGCCGTTCCAAAAAATCATAGTTTTTATTAATTAATAAGCTATTCTATTTTGACAATATTCCTTGTTTAGAAAACTAGAATCAAATTATATTTACTAATTAATATTTTGACTTAAGGGACATAATGTCTCTTTTACCAGATATTTACCAATTAACGAACATTAATGTCCAAATAACACTGATATAAGGGTTAAAATTACATTTAAATTTTAAGATAAATAGTAGTATAATTGATTTTTATTATTAAAGACCATTTATACGTACTTCGTTCGTTTATAAAAGGACATTTAAAATGTCTATTAATAATTGATATATGGGGTAAATGGACAACAATGGGAATGAATAAATAGTTATATTCCTCAATAATCAAAAAATAAGTAAATAAGTTATATAATTTTATTAATTATGAATTAAAGGTTTTATATATAAAATCAAATACATAAATATAATTTATTTTATAGGATCAAAGTTTGTACACTCCAGAAGCATTTAAAATTACAGATGGAAATATTATTGAAGAATTTATAGCAAATAATCCATTTGCTATATTAACATCAGAAAACAATGGAAAAATCGAAGTTACTCATCTTCCAATCAATAGATTTAAAGATGGTAAATTATATGGACATGTTTCTTGTTCTAATATCCATGCAAATATAGATGAAATAAAAGAAGTATGTTTCATTTTTAACGGAGAACACGCTTATATCTCACCAACATATTATGAAACTGTATTTAATGTTCCAACTTGGAATTATAGTGTAGTTCATATTTATGGAAATATACTATATATTGATGATAAAGAAAAAGTATGGGAACTATTAAATGAAACAACAGAGATATATGAAGGGCAAAAGGGTTGGAAATTACCACAAGAAGAAAAATTTAAAGATTTAACAAAATTTCTTAGATTTTTTGAAATCAATGTTACAAACATAGAAGCTCAATTCAAATTTAATCAAAATAAAACAAAAGAAGACACAGAGAAAGTTATTAAAAGTTTAAAAGATAATAAACAAATTAAAGTAGCAAACTTTATGGAATATATTACAAATATCAGGTGATATATAAGGTATAAGGGTGATTTATCGTGTCTATAGAGATATAATAAAAAGAAAATGTCGCCTTCTCCTTCAATATTGCTGTTATAAAAAAGGGATTTTAAAATGGAAATCGTAACATTAGTTTTTTTACTAACATCAGCAGTGATAATTTTAACACCAGGTCAAGACATGATTTTAGTTATGTCTCGTTCAATAGCACAAGGACAAAAAGCTGGAATAATAACTGCCTTTGGAGTAAGTGTTGGATTATTAGGACATACACTATTAGCAACATTAGGATTAGGTGCTTTATTACTAGCATCTGAGTTTCTATTTAATATTATAAAATTCATTGGTGCAGGATATTTAATATATATTGGATATCAACTTTTAAGAAGTAAAGACCATACTATAAATATGATAAATTTACCAAAAATATCTTACAAAAAGATGTTCTGGCAAGGTACATTATCAAATGTAATGAATCCTAAAGTTGCTATATTTTATTTTTCATATTTACCTCAATTTGTAATACCAAATAGTGAAAATGAAGCAATGCAACTTTTTATATTAGGATTTACGTTTGCTATATTAACTTTTGCTCTTAAAGCTCCCATTGGATTTATCTCTGGATTATTATCTTTTTTGATACAAAGAAGACCTACTATATTAAAATATATTCACAGAACAAGTGGCATTATTTTAATTGGATTAGGCTTAAAACTTGCATTAGAAGAAAGAAACTAATAAAAAGTGTATAACAAATCGGAGGAGAAAAGGAGTATCAAGTGCAAAATACAGATCTTTTAAGTATCGCACAAATAACGGTGACAGGATACTAATTATTTGGTAATGACATATTTATATACGTATTAGAGAATATAAAGTAAAAATATAACAAGTATTTGCAGCGAACGCAGAGCGTCGCTGAAGTCAAACGTTATATCATATAAAAATACAGTTAATGGTATAACACAAATTATTTTGTTAAAATAATGTATACATAAAATATTGGAGAATATTATGACAGCACCAAAACAAGTGGCAAAAAATATAATAGATTCATTACCTGAAGATACGTCTTACGATGAAATTTTAAAAGAACTTGCTTTTGATAAAATGATTCAAAATGGATTAAAAAATTCGAATGATAATAAAACTATTTCAAATGAAGAAATGAAAAATAAAATCAAACAATGGTAACTATTAATTGGACAAATGAAGCAGAATTTTGGCTTAAAGATATACATGACTATATAGCATTAGATAAAAAAACTATTGCCAAAAAAGTTGTTGGAGAAATATATAATAAAGTACAAATTTTAGAATCATTTCCAAAGATTGGTTACGTTTATGAAAATAGTGAAGAAAAAGAAATAAGAATATTACTTTATGGTCATTACCGTATTGCGTATTTACTAAAAAATGAAAATGAGATAGATATTTTAGGTGTATTTCATGGTGCTCTAAATATAGAGAGATACTTATAAATAATAAATCACATAATTATAATACTTTAGAATAAATAAAAATATATCAAGCTCTTGTATACGAATGCAAAGGAGTAGATTAAGTCAAATATTATATTAAAGGATGAATTATTTTTAATAAATGGAGATGTGAAAGTGCTAGTATAAAAGTTGGAACTTTTTTTATAGGTTTATTAGGTATTCTTAATTTACTTAATATTCCAGTTCCAACTAGACATGGACTAACTGAACCTGACATAGGAGAAGGGATTCTTTTTTTAAGTATTGCACTTGGTATTTATTTGTTTGGAAAGTATATATGCAGAGAACCTATATATTTTAAATGTCCTTCTTGTAGTGAAACATACTTCGAAAAAGATATAAAAGATAATAAATGTCCAATTTGTGATGTATATATTATTGAAATAAAATAATACAAAAGAAATAACGGGGATACGATAACGAATTATTAAAAATTAAATGTCGTCGATTAAATATAACAAGACCTTCAGACTGTGAATTTAGTCTAAATTAAACCAATTTCACAGTCAATTTTAGATTATTCTATTAAACTCTCAACTTTTTGTAAGAAATCTGAAAATAAAAAATAGATTTTCTAAAATACGATATATAAACTCCAAACAGCAAGATATATTCTTCTATATCTTGTCTAATTTGGGTTAAATCTTTGTTTTTAATGGCTATACACAGTTTTTTGAACAGAACTATCCCTATTAGATTTAAAAGTCTTCTAAAATTATAAGTAAACATAATTAAAGAATTCTCTCCTAGAACTTTTACTTTTGTTCTGACTAAAAAATGATCCCAACCTAAAGTTCTTTTTATTGTTCCAAATGGATGCTCAACTATTGATCCACGTTTCTTAACAATATCTCTTGCTTTTTTAGTTTTCATTTTAGCTGTATAAACATCTATGATTGATTCAAATTCCCATCTATACATTTGTTTATAATTTGTTTTATCAGTAATACAAGATGATTTTAAAGGACAAGCTTTACAAAGTAGACTTGATAATCTATATACATCTAATCTTCTGTTATGTCTTTTATATTTTGTACCAGAATTACTTATGATTTGATTATTAGGACAGATATAACAATCATCTTTATGATTGTAAGTAAATTGATTTTTAGAGAATTTAGCATTTTTTATTTTCTTTGTAGTTCCAGTATTTAGTAATGGTACTACTGTTTCAATTCCAGCGTCAACACATCTTTTAATTTCTTGACTTGAATAATAACCTTTATCAGCAGTTATTATCATATTTTTATTTTTTACTATTTCTTGTGATTTAATAGACATATTATAAAGCTGGTCATGGTCATGACCATAAGTAGAAATATCAGTAGCAACAATAAATTTAAAAGTATCATCAACTGCAATTTGAGAATTGTAAGCCATAAGATTATGAGCAGGCTTGCACATAACATTAGCATCTTTATCTGTTCTATTGTATTGCTCTTTACCTAAAGTATCAAGTAGTTCTAAATCTTTTTCTATTTCTACTTTTTTATCTTTTAAAGTTTTTATATAATCAGCAGATATTTTTATATCATTTTTATCTAAAAGCTCCATATAGCTTTTTATATCTTTATTAATTTTAGATAATTCATTCTTAGATGTTCTTCTCATAATTAAAGCATTTTTACTCGCATTAGCTCTTAAAAAAGCTCCATCAACTGTACTAAGATCACCTGTAATTAATTTTAAATCTTTTAATAAAATCGAGAACTCTTTGAAAATTTGTTGTAAGGATTTGGGGTTATCTTTTCTAAAGTTAGCAATAGTTTTATAACTAGGAGTTAGGCCTTGTGTTAACCACATTAACTCAATATTTCTTTTTATTTCAGTTTCTAATTTTCTGCTGCTTCTTATTTTATTTAAATATCCATAGATATAAATTTTTAATAATAGTTTTGGATGGAAAGCTGGTTGTCAATCTGTAATTAAACTCTTCTTGGTTTTTATATTCAAATCAGATATATTTAATATCTCAACATATGAATCTACTGCTCTTACCATATTATTAGAATCAACTAATTCATCTAATGACGGTGGAAATATTAATTGCTGTTTTCTATCTAACCCTTGTTTATATATACCCATAATAAGCCTTTTACAGATAGGTATTATACCATTTTAGTGGTTCTAATATGCTTGTTTTTAGTATGTTTATTGTAGAATATTTTAATTAATTGAGATTGAGTTCTTTCACAGTCTCCTTGCAAACGAACGCAGAGCGTCGCTGAAGTCAAACGTTATATCTCTCAATAATCAAAAAATAAGTAAATAAATTATATAATTCTTTTACTTATGAATTAAAAGTTTTTCATATACTATCAAATCATAAAGATGACATATCTTGTTAGAATTTATCTAAAATTGAATTGTCCATGCCTTCTAGTATAACCATGAGCGATACATAATTATTTAAAGTTAATAAATCATCGGTAAAAATATAATAAATTCTAGAATGGAACATAGAGTGTTGCTGAAATCAAACGTTATATCTAAGGTATAGCTATTTTATAAATAAAAAGGAAGTTATAATGAAAAAATTAACAAATGGAATAATAGGATTAACAATAGTTATTGGATTATCTGGTTGTGGTACAACGTGGGTAAATTTAGACAAAACAAAAGCTAATGAAACTAATGTAAAAAAAGCTACAAATAAATGTCAGTACTGGCAGAAACTTAGAAAAGTAAATTCTAATAATAGTGTTAAAAAACTATTAATTAATATGCAAAAGACTGAAGAAGCAAAAGAAGGTATGAGAAATCACTATAAAATGGAAAAGCAAAAAGTATATGATGAGGCAGATGATTGTATGAAAAAAGAAGGCTTTCTAAAAGATTAAATGATATAACAATAGATTGGAAGAAGAAAGAGGCTTCAACGGTGATAATTCTAGCTTTTAAGTGTTGCATAAAGATATTTATAAATTAAATCGAGAAGCCTTTTAATCGGCTCATCCTTCAATTTAGCCGTTATATATACAAAGGAAATGCATGTTATTAAGAAATATTATATTTTTACTATTTTCCATCATATTTTTAAATGCTCAATGGCTAGATGATAAAGGTAATAAAATACCAAATTCAAGTGATATGCAATCACAAGGTGAATTTTCTGTAAGAATAATTTCAACAGACAATAAAGAACAATTATTAAAGAATTGGAATACTAACTCTAAAGGTGTTAAACTTCCAACTATATTTACGATTGAAAGAAATAAAGAAATTGATTTTTTTATTCTATTTGGTGGAGCAAGTGTTGACAAAAACCAAAACGTAAATGTATTGATGAGAATGACGGTATATAAACCCAATGGTTCAATATATATAAATACACCTATTATGGAAGTTTGGTCAAATAAACCAATGATCTCAAGTAAAACACTTGGGTTAAGTGTAGATTATCTTGGTATAACAATTGAAGATAATGAAGTAATTGGAAAATATAGAATAGAAATAAAAGTCTTAGATGTACTTACTTCAAAAGCTATTATTCTAAAATCATATTTTACAGTAATAGAAGCTAAATAGTATATAACAAAAACGAGTAACGAACAGTAGCACTTCCGATCACGATAAACATTATCTAGTATTAAAACTCTATTTTCTAAAGGAAAACAATGAACAAGATTTTATTCTTTCTAATTACAACATTAAATATATGTTTTGGAAATAATTTTTCAAAAGCTGAGATAGCTTATAACAATGGGAATTATAATGAATCATTTCAATATTTTAAAAAAGACTGTGCTAATAATAATTTTGCTGCTTGTAATGAGGTAGCTTCAATGTATAGTATTGGAAAAGGAGTAGATAAGAGCATATCAAAAGCACTTGAATTATATACTAAATCTTGTGATGGCAATAGCAGTATCGGTTGTTATAATTTAGGTCGTTCTTATTTTTCTGGGAGAAGTATTTCGCAAAGCTACAAAAAAGCTTTTCAATTATTTGATAAATCTTGTAGTGGAAACTATTATCGAGGTTGTTACAACTTAGGATTTATGTATTTACAAGGTAAAGGTACTAAAATTGATGTGAACAAAGGCTTAATCTTATATAAAAAAGCATGTAATTTAGGTAGTTCCAAAGGATGCTACAGCTTAGCTTCTAATTACCATTTTGGAAATATTGTTGAAATAAATTATCCTAAAGCAATATCATACTATTTAAAAGCATGTGAATATGGTGATATCGATTCATGCAACAACCTAGGAACTATCTTTGAAAGTGGTTTAGGAGTAAAACCTGATTCTCAAAAAGCTATTAATTTATACCAATATGCTTGTAGTAATAACCAAATAACATCTTGTTTTAATTTGGCTACTATGTACTATAATGAAAAAAAATATCTAAGAGCGTTTCCTTTATTTCAAAAATCTTGTAAAAATAATTATTACGATGCATGTTATCATTTAGGACTTATGTATGATATTGGAGATGGTATTAATCAAAATAAAGTTATTGCAAGAAAACTTTATAAACAAGCTTGTGATGGCGGATTTGTGACAGGGTGTAATAATTTAGCTGCCATGTATCAGAAAGCAGACGGTGTCAAACAAAACTATTCTATCGCTGTTAAATTATATAAACTAGCTTGTAATGGAGGGGAAGCTGCGGGATGTTATAATTTAGGAGCAATGCATTTTAATGGTCAAGGTTTGAAAAGAAATAAATCTTTAGCTATTGAATTATTTGGAAAAGCTTGTGATGCTGGATCTCAAGATGGATGTAAATATTATAAAATACTAAATAATCCAATAAAAAGTAAAAAACTATTACTAGTTAAAGAGAACTATGCAAAGATTTCATACAATAAAATTAAATATATTTTAAATAGTTATATTGTAAAGTTTGAAAATCCATATTATGTTACCATCGAGAGAGAAGATAAGGGTGCTATAACATTTGAAGACGCAATTAATATTTCAATAGAATATATTAAACCAAGAGGTTGCACATCTCCCATAAAAAGACTTCCAAGTTTAGATAAAAATAATAAGGAAAAAACAAAATGGATGATTGGAATTTCATGTTAATTAGAATAGATAACAAATCAAGATACGACAATACCAAATTATTAAAAGAATAAATAAAAATATAACAAGACCTCATATAATAAGAAATAGCAATTTAGCTATCATAAATTAGAGAGTTAATAAATAACATTAATAAAACATACTTTTTTGATGAAAAAAATCTAAATATAGATTAAATCTTTTGTCTTGTTTTTCACCTACAAAGTTCAATATATATATAAGATTATTTTCTTTTTAACTATCAAAAACAATTTATCTCTTATATTTATATAGATTATTATGTTTTTATACTATAATAAATGAATAATCTATAAAAAAAGGTTTTTCTATGATAGGAAGAAAAAAAGAACTTAACATTCTCCATAAACTTTGTGAAGAAAAAGAAAGTAAATTAGTTGTAGTTCATGGCAGACGAAGAATTGGAAAAACATACTTAATTGACTATATGTTTAAAAATCATAGAGAAGATTGTTTATTTTTTAAATTTACGGGTAGTGCAGATCAAGACTCTAATATTCAAAGAGATTATTTTATTGAAGCAATTTATGAATGGTTTAAAGTTGAACCTACCAAAGAAATTAATAAATGGCATCAAGTTTTTATGTTCTTAAAAAGAGTAATAGATAATGAAGTAAAGATCAAAAAGCATCAAGGAAAAGTTGTTTTATTTATTGATGAAATTGCTTGGATTGATAGACATAATAAAGCAGGATTTTTAAGTGCTTTTGGGCATTTCTATAATACTTATATTGAACATAACAATAACCTTATAGTAATACTATGTGGTTCTAATGCATCTTGGATCAAAAACAAAATATTAAAAGATACAACTGGACCTTTATATCATAGAGTAGATATTGAATTAGCTATGTTACCTTTTGATTTAAAAGAAACAAAAGAATATTTAATTAAAGAAAAAAGATTTGAAATAGATAATAAAAGTGTTGTAGATATTTATATGGTATTAGGAGGTATCGCAAAATACCTAAATTATCTGGACTCTTCCTTATCTATCTCACAAAATATAGATAATATATTCTTTAATTTAAATTCTCCCTTATATAATGAGTATGAAGGTATATTTAAATCATTATTTTATGATAAAGCAAGCTCACATAAAAATATTATAGATTTACTTTCAAAAAAACAAGCTGGATATACTATCCAAGAATTAGAAAAACTTATTAAAGATAATAAATTAAGCGTAATAAGAAATCATATAGATGAACTTATCCATACAGGGTTTGTTAAAGCAATAAATAGATTTTCAAATAAAACAAAAGATACTAAGTATATAATTATTGATTCTTTTTGCTTATTTTATAATAAGTGGATTAAAGCATTAAGTAAAAATGATATAGCCTCTATGTCTAATTATTTTGAAAACAAATCAAATTCACAAGATTATATTATATGGCAAGGATTTGCTTTTGAAACAGTTTGTATTTCAAATATACATTTATATTTAAAACATAGAGGCTTGTCTTCAGTTCTTAAAAGCCTTGGATATTGGAACTATTATCCAAAAAAAGAAATACTTAATGATAAGGGTGCACAAATTGATCTAGTAATAGAATATGAAAATAATACTTATGACATTGTTGAATGTAAATATTATAATGATGAGTTTACAATTGATAAAACATATGCAGATAATCTTTTAAATAAAAAAACTAAATTTATTGAAAATGCAATTGTTAATAAAAAATATGATTTAAAAATGATTATGCTTACTACTTATGGAACAAAAGTAAATCAATATTATAATAAAGTAAATATCTCTAAAGATTTCACGTTAGATGATTTAATGGAATAAATTTTAATTTATAAAGATATATAATGTCATTTTTATAAGATATCGAACAATTAACAGAATCTCTTGTCCTAATAACATTGTATATAAGACATAAAATTGAAGTTCCACACATAACAAGAAATAGGAGGCAAACGAGGTATTAATAGAGAAAACTTTTAGGTTAAATTGTTCGCAAGAGATGCAAACAATTTAATGGAGTTGACCGTTACTTACCTTGTTCCTCAATACCGACGTTATATCCCTCCATAATCATAAAATAAGTAAATAAATTATATAATTCTTTTAATTATTAATTAAAGGTTTTAAATGCTAAAAAATCAAGTTCATAAAGATGATATATCTTATGGAAATTTATCTAAAATAGTTCTTCCAAAATCTTCTAAAATGGAAACCTTTGATTTAGAAAACTATCCAAATGAGCCTGCTTTTAAATATAGAAATGATAGATGGATATTATTAAATAAAAGTTCTTGGGATATAAATGAACATTTAAAATCAGCACTTAAAAGAGTTCAAATTTGTGAAGATGGAGTTTATAAAAAAAGAGTTGGAGCATCTAGTGGAGCTGGAAATAATTCATCTAAGTATTTTGAAGAAATTGATACAAAAAGAGCATATCAACCAGCAAGTGTAGCATATGCTAAAAGCGTAGAACAAAGAAAAAACAATCCTCAAGAAAAAACAATATACAGAAGAAATGGCATTTTCATACACAAATCTTTAAATAATCTCTCTGTTGAAAAAATGGATGAAGCTAGTATTGATGAGACAATTAATATAAGAGAAAGTACAAATGTACCTAACTCCACAAATCATGAATTAACTATTAACCTATTAGATAAAGATAAACACTCATTATATGAAGAAACAATAAATACTTCAATTAAAAATGAATCAATAGAATATAACTTTAAAATAGAAAATTTAGTAAAAGATAAAAATATAAATCTTGATGAAATTTCTTACATGCAAACAAATATTAATATAGAACATGAAAATGTTCACTTAAAAGAAGAAAAAACTATTCCTATTGTAGCTGTAAGAGAAGTAGTACACTTTAGACCACATTCAAAATATAAAGGTGAATATGGATTTGATTGGTTTAGAAATGGTGATACTAATTTAGCAGGTGAAAAAAAATACTCTTATGTTTTAGAAGATAAAACAGACTTAGAAAAAATTACTAAAAACTATACAGAAGAAAAAACAATAAAAAGAGATAATGATAAAAAGTACTTTATTCCCAAACTTACACTTTATCCAAATAAAAAAGTTAAACTTCAAATGTTTAGTGATAAAAAAAATAAAGCTGTTTTTGATAAGATAAAATATACATCTACAAATCCTAGTATTAAAGTGGTAAATATTGGTAATAAACTAGCAATTAAAGCAAAAGAATTTTCTTCTAATGCATTTATAGAAGCAAAACTAAATGGTAAATTAATAGGAAAATTAGAAGTGCTTGCTAATAATGATAGAAAAGAGCTTGATATTATTATGGTTCCAGTTAAGTTAGAAATTAATTATAAAAACGAAACAGAAGGAAAAATTCTTTTAAATGATAATGAAAATTTAACAAACTCTTTAGGACAAGCTTATATAAAAGCAAATATTGAAACCTTCGATGGTTTGTTTGATTTAGTTGGAGATGATGGCTTAGAACCTTATATGATTAAGAATCAAAAAAATAAAAATATAATAAATAGATACAAAGACTTAAATGATTATTTGAACCCACTTTTTAATAAAAAATTCCCAGAACATAAACATAAAATAAAAGTATTTTTTATAAATGAGAATGTTCCTCTTGGTCCAAATTCTAACTTATTAGGTAGAGCAGATGATATAAATTCTAGTTCTGTAATAATATATAAAAAAGGTAATCGTATTATTTCTCATGAAGTATTTCATGCTTTGGGTTTATATCACACTTTTTCTTATAATACAAAATTCCGAATGAAAAAAAGTAGTACAAGAAATATTATGGATTATAAAAAAGGAAACTATTTTTCTTATTCTTGGCAATGGAAAAAACTACAACAATCTAAACTTCTAAGAATGGAGAAATGATGAGACTTAATATACTAATAATGACTTTCTTTATATTATTAGCTAATGGCTGTGTTAATAAATCACAATATCAAATAGAGTATGAGAAAATTAAAGGAAAAGCTATGTTTGAAGACTTTGATATTAAAATGTATGGAGAAAGTCAAAGAAAAAAAATTGATGAATTTCTTTATATTGAAGAAGGTAAAAAAAGAAGACAAACATCGTCAGTAAGAGGTTATATAGATTATATTGAATATGATAAACCTAGTTTATTAGAAGAGTATATTGTATATTATCTTAATGGTAAAATTAAAGATTATGTGTTGAAATTTAGAAATTCTGGTTTTTTTATTACTGAAATAGAATTCAATGAAAACAAAAAAATCACTAAAAATATAGATTATGATGAAAAATATAAATACAAGCCATATCAACTATTTGAACTTATTGAGAAAGATTATAAAGAGATTGATTTATGGAGCGATCACACTTTTATAAGTAGATATAAGCATGATAAAAAGTTTTATAAAGATTATCAAAAGCTTAAAGTTATATTCAATGAGTTTGTTGAAAATATTCCATTAAAAGAAGATGATGAACCAGAACTATATTGGATTGAAACAGTAATTGAAAAAGACTATGAAGTAAATCCATATGGCAAAGATTTAAAAATTGATTTAATAATAAATGCACAAACTGGGGAGCTTATGATTTATGGTAAGTATGAATTAGAAGATGCTACTGATGATGTTGGAAATGAAAGCATTTTGTAAAACAATATAACAAGACCTTTCAGACGAACGCAAAGAGAGCGTCGCTGAAGTTAAACGTTATATTTCTCAATAATAATTTTTTAATTATTAAATATATGTATTATAAGAAGGAATAAAATGAAAATAGATGTTTTTTCAAGCGAAATTTTTAAAGAAAACCCAGCTTGTGTTTGTTCCCTTGATTCATAGTTACAAGTAAAGGTGCCATTAAAGCTAATTTATAAATGAAAAAGGAAATACAATGAAAAACTTAACAAATGGATTATTTAGATTAACAATCGTTATAGGATTAACAGGTTGTGGTGGAATATCATGGATGAATATAGATAAATCTAAAGTGAATAAAGACAAAATTACAATTGCGGAAAAAAAATGTAATGTTAATAAAAAGTTATATAATTTGATTGTTCATAAAAATAGTATAGATGATATTATATTTATAACAGAGGCTAAAGGAAAATCAAAAGAGATTTGGTTAAAAGTACATCAAAGGAAACATGATAAAATTCATAATGAGATAGAAACTTGTATGAAACTAGAAGGACTTCAAAAACAAGAGTGATATAACAAATACTCGAGTCTGTGAATTTAGTCTGAATTAAACCAAATTCACAGTCAATCTCAAGATAAATTTATAAGAATCTCAACTTTTTACAAGAATTATGAAAATAAAAATAGATTTTATAAAATATGATATATTCTTGTATATCTTGTCTGATTTTGGTTGAATCTTTGTATTTAATGGCTAAACACAGTTTTTTGAACAGAGTTATCCCTATAAGATTTAAAAGTTTTTTATAATTATAAGTAAAAATAAGGCTATTTAAACCTTAAATGTAGAAAGTGATATAATTAGATATATAAAACGAATGGGGAGGGCAAGAGAATGCATACCAAAGAATTTCAAATATATCTAAGTAAGATAGATACACTAAGCCATACACAAGAAAATCACTTAAAATCACTTCTTCATAAACGCTGTAATATTAAAAGTATAGAGAATTTATTTAATAATATAAATTCATGTCCACATTGTAAGAGTCAAGATTTTTATAAATGGGGAATTAATGCAAAAATTCAAAGATACAAATGAAAAGAATGTAATAGAACATTTAATGCATTAACTAATACTTCATTAGCTCATTTAAGACTAAAAGAACATTGGAATAGTTTTACACAAGATTTAATAGAAGGTAAAAGTATTGAATCTTGTGCTAAACATAATCATATCTCAAATAATACTTCTTTTAGGTGGAGACATAGGTTTTTAACAAGTATTTCAAAACTAAAAGATAAACATTTACATGGAATTGTAGAAGCAGATGAAACTTTTTTTCTTCAATCTTCAAAAGGAAAGCGTAATTTAAAAAGAATTGCGAGAAGAAGAGGCAGTGGAGCAAGAAGAGCAGGACTATCAAGTGAACAAATACCAGTTTTAATTGTAAGAGATAGAAGTGGTAATATGAGTGATAGTGTTTTAAAAAAAGCAAATGAAAAAGCGCTAATAAAATCTCTTCTTTCAATTTTAGATAAAGATGTTCTTCTATGTACGGATGGTAATAATATATACAAAGCTTTTACAAAACATTTTAAATTTGTACATAAATGTATTAATGTAAGTAAACATCAATATGTAAATGGAGCTTATCATATTCAAAATGTTAATGCATATAATAGTAGGTTAAAAACCTGGTTTAAAGGGTTTTATGGTGTATCTACAAAATATTTATCAAACTATTTAGGATGGAAAAGAGTATTAGATAAGAATAAAAACTTAAGTTCCCAAGAAATGTTGAGAATGGCTAGTATTCGAATTAATAATTAAATATTCTAATACCTACACTTAAGTTGAAAATAGCCTTAATATTTTAAAAGATAAAGTTGATACAGAATTTCTTTTGGGTGATATAAGTGGTTCAGGAAGATTAAGACATCAATGGATTAGAGTTTTAAAAGATTCGAAAGTTGAGTATAAAAAACTTTCATGTACTAGACATACATATGCAACTCATATGTTAAAAGATGGAGTTCTAAGTATAAATGAATTATCTGGATTATTAGGTCATAGTTCAGCAAAAGTTACATTAACACATTATGCAAGTGTAATTGATTTAGGCTCTAATTTTAACCTGTTTGATAGTGAAAAATAACTTATTTTCAAGTGAGAATTTGAGGTAGTTTGGGAACAATATGGGAACAATTTAATTGTTCAAAGTCTGTAGGTACCATAGAATGGTACTTTTAGAGCTTAGGTACAGCGGTAAGCCGCGTTTTGTCGTGGATAATAATTTGTCTAGTTGTTAAATTACTTAAACAATCTTGCGAAGAGCATACGCTGTGAAGCTTAATACCATCTCTTCTTGCTGCTGGTTGGGTTTACATAACCATTAAAATTACTTAAAATGTTGGTGGGCTCTTACCCCACCGTTTCACCCTTACCAAGATAAATCTTGGCGGTTTACTTTCTGTTGCACTGTCCCTTATCTTACGATAGCTATTCTTTAAATAGAACCATGCTTCACTGCAGCCCGGACTTTCCTCTTGAACTTAATCAAGCTATTATCTGCCGTACCTAAGACGGAATTATAGCTAAGAAACTTTAAACTAAACTAAACTTATCTATTTTCTTATAATATCGTAATAATCAGGTGCATTAAATACAAATACTTCTTTTTTTATCTCTTTATTATAGATCGAATTAGAAAATGAAATTGTAACTTTATTTTCTAATTCATCTTCATATTTAATCTTAGTAATTTTATTATCTTTTATAAAAAAATTATATTTTACTTCATTTATTTCTGATTGAAAAACATTAGCTGCTATTTTTTTTGAAGATTTTAATAGAGCTAAAATATTTATTTCTGAATTTAATGTTGTATAAATAGCTTGTTCTAGCTCAGGCTCATCTATAATCACAAAAGTATTTAGGATATAAACGTTCTTAACAACAGGAGTATTATACTTCCAAAGTATTTTTGAGGGTTCTTGGATAAATAACTTACCTTTATATTTAATGATTTTATTTGAAGAATTTACGATAGTTTGAGTGAAATCACTCTCAATTGACTTTAATTTATTGAAGTCAAGGGCATGTAAATTTAAAATAATTGCAAAAACATTGATAATTAGTACTTTATAAAACATATTTTAACCTTTATTGATATATAATCTTCACGATTATAACAAAAAGGAATTAATTTTATGTTAAATATTTTCTCAAAGATTTTTGGAACAAAAAATGATAAAGAAGTAAAAAGATATCTAAAAAAAATAGAAATCATAAATACTTTAGAAGAAAAATACAAAATACTAAATGATGATGAACTACAAAAAGCATTTGAAAATATTAGAAATGACGTATTAACTGACAAAAAAACACTAAACGATGTAATCTATGATAGTTTCGCGATTACAAGAGAAGCTAGTAAAAGAACACTTAATATGAGACACCATGATGTTCAATTAGTGGGTGGTTTAGTTTTACACGATGGTAGAATTGCAGAAATGAAAACAGGTGAAGGTAAAACTTTAGTTGCTACATTATCTGTTGTTTTAAATGCTATGACTAATAAAGGTGTACATGTTGTAACGGTAAATGATTACCTAGCAACTAGAGATGCAAAAGAATTAGCTCCATTATATAACTTTTTAGGTTTTACTATTGGAACAATTACTGGTGATATCAGAGATGAGTTAGAACGTAAAGAACAATATGATTGTGATATTACTTATGGAACTAATAATGAGTTTGGTTTTGATTACTTAAGATCTAATATGACTTTAGATATTGAAGAAAAAGTTCAAAGAGAACATAATTATGTAATTGTTGATGAAGTAGATTCAATTTTAATTGATGAAGCAAGAACTCCTTTAATTATCTCAGGACCTACAAATCAAAAGTCTGCTGATTATGCACAAGCTGATAGAATTGCAATGCAATTAGAAAAAGGTGAAGTAATAGAAGCTAAAAAAGCAGATGAACAAACTGTTTATACTGGTGACTTTACTGTTGATGAAAAAAATAAATCAATTTTAATGACTGATGATGGTATTGAAAAAGCTGAAAAACTATTTGAAGTTGATAATTTATACTCTTTAGAGAATGCAAAACTATCTCATCACTTAGATCAAGCATTAAAATCAAATTATATTTTTGAAATTGATGTTGATTATGTTGTAAAAGATAATGAAGTTATTATTGTTGATGAGTTTACTGGAAGATTAAGTGAAGGTAGAAGATTCTCTGATGGACTTCACCAAGCATTAGAAGCAAAAGAAAATGTTTCAATTCAAGATGAATCACAAACTTTAGCTGATATTACTTTCCAAAATTATTTTAGAATGTATAATAAATTATCAGGAATGACAGGAACTGCTCAAACTGAAGCTACTGAGTTTGCTGAAATTTATAATTTAGATGTTGTATCTATTCCTACAAACTTGCCAGTGCAAAGAGATGATAGAAATGATTTAATTTATAAAAGTGAAAGAGAGAAATTCGAAGCTGTTTGTAATAAAATTAGAGAATTTAATAAAAAAGGTCAACCTGTTTTAGTTGGAACTGCTTCTATTGAAAAATCAGAACACTTACATGCTTTACTTAAAGCTGCTAAAATACCTCATACTGTTTTAAATGCAAAACAACATGAAAAAGAAGGTAAGATTATTGAAGACGCTGGTCAAATTGGAGCTGTTACTATTGCTACAAATATGGCTGGACGTGGAGTTGATATTAAACTTACAAAAGAAACTTTAGCTCTAGGTGGTTTAGCTATTATTGGTACTGAAAGACATGAATCAAGAAGAATTGATAATCAACTTAGAGGAAGATCTGGACGTCAAGGTGATGTTGGTATTACTCAGTTCTATTTATCACTTGAAGACTCTTTATTAAGAATATTTGGTTCTGATAAAATCAAAACTATTATGGAAAGACTTGGAATTGAAGAAGGTGAGCATATTGAATCTGGTATGGTTACACGAGCAGTTGAAAATGCTCAGAAAAAAGTTGAAACTATGCATTTTGAGTCAAGAAAACACTTGCTTGAATATGATGATGTAGCAAATGAACAAAGAAAAGTAATTTATTCTTTTAGAAATAACTTATTAAATCCTGATTTTGCTATTGATGAAAAATTAGATGAAAATAGAACTGAATATATTACAAACCTATTATCATCAGCTGAAATCATTTCAGGAATGCCTGCTGAAGATTATAACTATGAATTTATTATTTCTAAATTTAAAGAAGAGTTACATTTGGTTGTAACGAAAGAAGATATTCTTTCTGACTCTTTTGAAAACTTAGAAAAAAAATTAACAGAAGTAATAAAAGAAGTTTATACACAAAAAATGGGACTAGCTTCAATTGAGCAAAAATCAGAAATTGAGAGAATTTTATACTTACAAATTTTAGATAATGCTTGGAGAGAACATTTATATACAATGGATACTTTAAAAACAGGTATTGGGCTTAGGGGTTATAACCAAAAAGATCCTTTAGTTGAATATAAAAAAGAATCTTATAATATGTTCTTAGAACTTATTGCTTCAATTAAACATGAAATCATTAAAGTTTTATTTACAGTTCAACTTCAAGAAAAAGAAGATGAAGCTTTAAATAAAATTAAAGAAGAAATGGAAGAATCACAAGAAAACTTTTCTACAAACTTTAATCATGAATCAAAAATTGAGAAAAAAGTTGCTAGAAATGAACCTTGTCCTTGTGGATCTGGTAAAAAATTCAAACAATGTTGTGGAGTGAGCGGACCTAAAAAAGGTTTAGCAGCTAGGGCTTAATTTGAATAAAGAATTAGTAAACTTTATTGTAAAAAAATATCTATCTTATGACAAAAAGAACCCATTCATCTCAATAAGTGCTATTTTAGCATTTGTTGGGGTTAGTATAGGAATAATGGTTTTAATCATTACTATGGCTATTATGAATGGTACTATTAAAGAGTTTGAATCAAAACTTTTCACAATGAACTATCCCTTATCTATTTTTCCCAAATATACAAAAGCTGTTGATCAAAAACTACTAAGTTCTCTTGAAAAAGAGTTTCCAGAACTTAAATTCTCACCTTATATCTCAGCACAAGCTATGGTACAAAAAGATGATGAAATGACAGGAGCTTTATTATTTGGAATAATAAAAGAAAAAGAAGAACAAATAAACACTATATTCAAAAAAGCTGTAAAAGATATTGAATTTAAAAAATATGATTTAATTACGGGTATTGGTATCTCAGATACTTTATATTTAAATGCAAATCAAAAAACTACTATTTATTTTACTTCTTTAAATCCTAGTGGTTTTTCAATGCTTCCTACTATGAAACGATTTAATTATAAAACAAACTTTAAATCAGGTTTAAATGCTTATGACAAAGCTTATATGTATACACCAATTGAAAGTTTACAAACAATTCTTAAAAAAGATAAGAATATTTTTGATGGGATTCATATTTATTCTGATAATGCAATGGAAGATATTAAAAGAATTGAAAAATTCTTAGATCAATCTTCTGTTGGAATTATAGGATGGTGGCAGCAAAATGGTAATTTCTTTTCAGCCATGCAAATGGAAAAAAAGGCTTTATTTATTGTTTTATTATTAATTATATTAGTAGCTGCTTTAAATATTATATCTTCTCTTCTAATGACTGTAATGAGTAGAAGAAAAGAGATCGCCCTACTTTTATCTATGGGTACTAGTACGAAAGAAATTAAAGCAATATTTTTAAGACTTGGAGTAATAATTGGTTTTGCAGGTATTTTATCTGGAATTGCTTTAGGATTTGGTGGAATGTGGATATTAGAGAACTTTAATATTATATCATTACCAGCAGATGTTTATGGAACTTCTAAACTTCCTATAGAACTTGATTTTATTGATTTTATATCAATTATTATAGGTGCTATTATAATTATTCTTTTATCATCATATTATCCAGCTTCAAAAGCTACAAAAATTGATGTAATAGATGTTCTAAGAAATGAATAAAATCATTTCTTAGTTATCTCTTTAAATACAATTAGAAAGCTCTTCTACTATCTTTAAAACTCATATAATGTATTAAATAAATATTCTTTTTAATGCTATTGTAAATATAAACTTAATTCAGAGATTGAATTTGAATAAAGACCCCTATTATAAGAGGAAAAAAGTATTAAGAAAAGTAATAAAAAACACTATTCCTATTACTTTTTATCATCAGGAATTAAACTTTCTATAGCTTTAAGAGGAAGAGTAATAACTCTTTTAATAATGTTTAATGGCGCAGTTAGAGAGTTATGAGTAAGGTTTGTTTCAATCTTAGGATCTTCTATTGAACCTGAAATATTAACTTCTGTATCAACTCTTTTATTCTCACCTAATAATAAATAATTAACTAAAGGAATATGTTTAACTAAAAAAGAATAACTTTTCATAAAAATAACATAAATATCACCTTTTATTTTATTTTTATTAAAGTCTAATTCTAAAAATCCATCAAAATCAACAGAATTTCCTTTTGTTTGTACCCTAGTAAGATCTAAAATATTTTTTTCTAAATTAAATATAAAGTCAATATTACCTTCTACTATTTTGTATCCATTTACATCAAAACCGTCTTGAGTAATAAGCTCTAAAACAGAAGGAATAGCTAATAATGGATTAATTAATGCAGGAGATGAATTAACTAAAATAATTAGATTGTTAATAATTGCCATATTCTTAATTAATGAATTTTTTACTACACTTTTTCCTTTTAAAAACGATCCATTACCACTAGCATTGATATTAATAAGTCCACCTTTGATAATATTTTTATTAAAAAAAGCATTAATGAACTCATCACTTAGATTTATAGCTTTAACTGTAATGTTTTTATTTTTATCTTTTTTATAAAATAATGAAGACTTTCCATAATAAGTATTAATTACAATCTCATCACCAAAAATCCTAATATTATAAGATTTCGCAAGAATTTTTTTCTCTTGAGTGAAATAAATATTAGAGTTTCGTCCTTGTATTAATATACTTTTAAAAGGGTTTTTTGATTCTTTTTTTGATTCTTCATTCATTTCACTACTTTCATATATTAAATCAATATTATTTAATTTAATTTTCAACTCTTGATTTCCATTAAGTATAAATTCAAAATCTTTATCTGTAGTTTTAAAACGAAGAGTTTTATTAATATAAGTTCCATAAATATTTAGTTTATCAATCTTTTTTTCATCTTTTATAAAAGGAATA
>JABSOL010000207.1 GCA_013215985.1 Campylobacteraceae bacterium | reverse complement strand
TATAATATTTATTAATTTTATTATATTATATACAAAAAGTAAACAATTCTTCAATATAATAAATAATAATAAAATTTATTTAAGTAAGGATTTAGAATGTCAAACAATATTGATATAAACTCAAAAGAATTTCAAAATGAATTAAAAAAAACTAAAGACTTTGTAAATAAAGTAAGAGATAAATTATCTTTTTTACCCTCTGAGGATAAAGAACTAAATGAAATGATTGAAGAAGGTCTAACTAGAAATAAATTACTTTATTCAAAAAGATACTGTCCATGTTTTATCATTATTGGTAAAACAAAAGAAGAAAGAAATAAAGCAGATAATAGAGTATGTCCATGTAAACCTGCTTTAAAAGTGGAAATACCTAAAGATGGAAAATGTCACTGTGGAATATTTTGTTCAAAAAATGGATCATCTACATCTTGACTAGATTTAATAGACAAAGGGGTAATAATCTAAAACTTTTAATTTTTATTAATTATAAGAAACAGAAGGAAATATAAATTCTATTCTACTTGAATAAAGATATCTTATAAAAGATAAAGTTACCCGTAAAAATATTTAAAATTAGTAAAAGCTAGAAATAAGAATAAATAAAATATCAGGAAATTGAGATAAGAGCATAAATTATAATTTCATACTCTTTAAAATACTTACAAGGCCTAAACCTTGTAAATAGTAGTCTTATAAAGCTTTAGCAGTAATTCTGTTTAATCTTTGTGCAAAAGATACAGCATCAGTAATATCTAAACCTTCAGATAGTTTTGCTTGATCTAATAATAACCATGCAATATCATCAACTAATGAATCATCAGAAGATGTATTTAATTTTGTAACAATTTCATGATCAGGATTGATTTCTAAAATTGGTGCAGTTTCTGGCATTTCTTGACCCATAGCTTTCATCATTTGTGCCATTTGTGCCATTTGATCATTTACATCTTTAACAACACAAGAAGGAGATTCTGATAATCTATTTGTAACTCTTACATCAGTAACAGCCTCACCTAAAATATCTTTAATTTTTTTAGTAATATCTTCGAATTTTTCTTCTACTTCTTTTTTCTCTTCTTCACTTTGCTCAATTGCAGGTGATTCGCAAGAAGAAATATCTTTAAACATCCATTCTTTATAAGCTCCAATTGCAGGAGTAATAATTTCATCAATTTCTTTATCATCTAAAATTAATACTTCAATATTGTTCTTTTTATATGCTTCTAATAATGGAGAATTATTAAGAACTTTTTCATTATCACCAACAATATAGAATACAGCTTTTTGTTCTGTATTTGCTCTATCTTTATATGCTGCTAATGAAGTCATTTTATCACTATTTGTAGATTTATATCTAACAAGTTCTAAAATAGCTTCTTTATTTGTAGAATCTTGGTAAACACCCTCTTTTAAAGCTCTATTATATTGAGTAATGAATTTTGCATATTTTTCTTCATCTTTAGCTAATTTTTTAATCTCACTTAAAATCTTTTTAACTGAACTTTGTTTAATATTAGCAATTACTCTATTTTCTTGTAAAATTTCTCTTGAAACATTTAATGGTAAATCTTCTGAATCAATAATACCTTTTACAAATCTTAAGTAAGTTGGTAATAATTCTTTTTCAGAATCAGTAATAAATACTCTTTTAACATATAATTTAACACCAGCTTGATAATCAGCTCTATACATATCCATTGGAGCAGTTTCAGGGATATAGAATAAAGTAGTATATTCATTAACACCCTCAACTCTTGTATGAACAGTCACCATAGGATCTTGTGAATCATGAGAAATTGATTTATAGAAAGCAGCATATTCTTCTTTTTTAAGTTTAGATTTTGGTTGCATCCATAAAGCTGTAGCTTCATTAATTTTTTCATTTTTAGCTTCTAAAGTAACTTTAGCTTCTTTTCCTGCTTTAGTATCTTCTTCGCTTAATTCTTCAGTTACTTCTTCTTTATAATTTAACATAATTGGGTAAGCAATATGATCTGAGTATTTTTTAACTATAGTTGTGATTCTCTCTTTAGTAGCAAATTCACTTACTTCATCATCTTTAAGTTTAATATAAATTACAGTTCCAGAAGATTCTTTAGTAACAGGATCTAAATTAAATTCTCCAGAACCATCACTTGACCATTTATAAGCTTGTTCTTCTCCTGCTTTTTTAGAAATTACATCAACATGAGATGCAACCATAAATACAGAATAAAAACCAACACCAAATTGTCCAATTAAATTTGAATCTTTTTTAGCATCACCAGTCATTGCTTCAACAAATGATTTAGTTCCAGATTTTGCAATAGTACCAATAGAAGAAATTAAATCTTCATCATTCATACCAACACCATTATCCCAGATAGTTAATGATTGATCTTTTTCATCAAATGAAATACCAATTTCACCTTTCCAACCATCTGTTTTAAATTTTTCGTCAGTTAATTGTAAATAATTTAATTTATCAATTGCATCTGATGCATTAGAAACTAATTCTCTAATAAAGATTTCTTTGTTTGAGTATAAAGAGTGAGTCATTAATTGTAGTAGTTGACCTACTTCTGTTTGAAATTGATGTTTTGCCATAAATATATCCTATGTTTTAATATTTTAATTACCCAAAGTTTATCACAACTTTATAAAGAATAGATAAAGTTTAGGAGTTTTTTAGCACTTTTGTAAGATAAGTGCTAATTTAATCTCATTAGATAGTAAATAAAAATATTTTATTTACTATCTAGAGTATTTATTCTTTTACTTCTAGATCTTTTTTTTGAATTCTCTAGATTTTAGATATTTTCACATTATTTATTACAAATAACACTATTTGTCTATCTATTAAATATAGGATAAAAGTTAAAGGTTTAATATCTAAAATATAGTAAAGAAAAAGAATAATTCATTAAAATTATTCTTTTAAGCTATTTTATTTAAAACTATCTTTGCCTATAAACTCTTTACTTTTCACATCAGATACAATTTCATTTGCAATTTTAGATGTTTCAATAGCAATTTCTTTTGTTTTATTAGCAATGTTTGCATTATTTTGGGTTTGTTGATCTAGTTTATTTATTGCATCATTAATTTGAATAATCCCATTTTCCTGTTCTTTTGAGCTTTTTGTGATTTCATCTATTTTCTCACTTGAACTTTTAATATCTTTCAATAAAGAATCATAACCATTTATCATCTCATCACTAGCCGTTTTACCTTCTTGCGCTTTTTTTGTTGCATTCTCAACTAACTCTTTTATATCTTTTGCTGCTTGAGCAGATGAAGATGCCAAATTTCTAACTTCTTGTGCAACTACAGCAAATCCTTTTCCAGCTTCTCCTGCTGTAGCAGCTTCTACTGCTGCGTTTAAAGATAGAATATTTGTTTGAAATGCTATTTGATCAATTAATGAAATAGCTTCATTTATTAAATTCACTTGATTTGTAATTTCATCCATAGAAGAAGTTGTATTTTGTGCAAGTTTTTGACCTCGTATTGCCGAAGAATTTAAACTATTTGAATAATCACTAATTTGATTTACATTTTTTGTATTTTTAATAATAGTACTTGTAATCTCTTCAAGCGCTGCAGAAGTTTCTTCCAATGAGCTAGCTGCAACGTTAGTAGAATTATTTAAAACATCTACATTTGAAAGTAAAATGGCAGAAGAGTTTTCCAATGATACACCAACTTCATAAGATTTAGATAATAAGGCGGAAATACTATCCCCTAAATCATTTACTCCATAAGCTAATTTACTTAAATGTGCTTTAATTCCCAATGTCGAAACTTTTTTAGTATAATCATTATTAGAATAATCACTAAAGACTGATAAAATATTATCAATATTATTTTCTAAATTATTAGCCATTTGATTAATAATTGAAGTTAAATCATTAAGTTCGTTATTTGATGATTTTCTGTTTATTTTTAAAGAAAAATCTCCTTTTTCATATTCACTTAAAGCATTAATACTCTCTTTTATAATTTCTTTATCTATTTCTAAATTCTTTTCTATTTTTTCTATATTATTATTAATTATAACAGCCATATTATTTATTTCATCTTTTGAATCTGATGAAATTGGTGATTTAAAATCTCAAATATTAAATTTTACAAAATGCGTTAAAATAAAATTTGTTCAATCGAAGGGGACTTTCATGTTTCTGCATATTTGGTATACGCTAGTTTAGATTGTGG
>JABSOL010000206.1 GCA_013215985.1 Campylobacteraceae bacterium | reverse complement strand
AAATCAAACTCATCAAAAATTTGAAAACAAAAAACAAAACAAAAAAACAAAAAAACCAAAAAGAAAAAAA
The DNA here is from genome assembly GCA_013215985.1 of Campylobacteraceae bacterium. Taxonomy (GTDB): domain Bacteria; phylum Campylobacterota; class Campylobacteria; order Campylobacterales; family Arcobacteraceae; genus NORP36. The sequence continues at coordinate 4,169 of JABSOL010000206.1, read as the reverse complement.
GAAAAAAGAAAAACTTAATATTAATGAAAGTTTTTCTAAAAATATATCAATATCTTTTCAATAAGACTCTTTATATAAAAAAGAATTAAAAAAACTGTCAAAAAAGGTAGTAAATATAAAGATATCAAAGTTAAGTATTTATTCATTCTATTTTACACCCTCTTCTATTGATAATTTAATATATAATATTAAATAAAAAATAATTATGATTTATCTTTTAATTCTAAATAATACTCTTTTAAAGTATATTTTCCATATTTAGGTGCAATCATATCTTTTGCCATAGCACTTAAAAAAAACTCTATCGGGCCAAAAGTTTTACTAGGAATAATAAACTTTCCTATTTTAAGAATAAAAAGTCTAAAACAATCTGGAATATATATTATTTTACTTTTTTTATCTAAAACTTCAAAAGCAATATTTGAAATTTCTTTTAAACTAAGAATATCAGGTCCACCAAGGTTTATTTCTTTATCTACATTATTAATCGCAGAAACACAAACTTCAGCTAAATCTTTACCATGTATTGGATTTAGTTTTAATGTGCCATTAGCAAAAAGATATATTGAACCTTTTTTTGCCATATTATAAATTTCTTCCATATCACAAAAGAATCCATTAGGACGTACAATACAATAATCTAATCCTGAGTTTTTTAATTCTTTTACAAAAGCTTCTTTTGCTTGGATGATTTGTAAATCTTTAAGTTTATATGCATTAAAAGTAGAAATATAAATGAATTTTTTAACTCCTGAGTTTTTTGCTTCTTTCAATAAATTCATATTAGCCCCATAGTCAACATCCATATAACTAAGGCCATCTTTTTGTCTTGTTATACCAATAGTTGAAATAACAATATCTATGCCTTTTAGGTGTTGTGCAAGAGATTCAGCTTTAGTAACTTCAGCTTCAACTATTTCATTAGCTTTAATTTTCTTTTCTTTGAACTTTTTACTATCACGAACAATAACTTTTAGAAAATAACCTTGTTTTATTAACTCTTTTGCAATGTACCTACCTAAATAACCACTTGCTCCTGCTAAAAGTATTTTTTTCATTTTATATCCTTTTAATAATTAAAGTATTTTTATTGACTTTAAAGTCATTTAAAATGATAACTTATTAATCTTTAAAATAAAGATTATTATGACTACTAAGTCATAATATATTATAATAAAAAAATAAAGGAATAATATGCCCAAAGTTGTAGATAAAAAACAAATGCAAAAACATATCATGAGTTCAGCATTAAATGCTTTTTTAAAATATGGATTTCATAAAACCACAATGAACCAAATTGCAAACGAAGCAAATATTGCAAAAGGTACACTTTATCTTTATTTTAAATCAAAAGATGTTTTAATATCAGATATAACATCTTTACATTTTGAAAGATTAGAAAAAAAATTGATTCCAAAAGAATATTTTCAAACATTAGAAGAATTTTTAGCTTATATAAAAAATGCTTTATTAATAAATAAAGAAGATAGTAAGTTTATACCAATATTTTTTGAAGCTTTTGCTTCTCAATTTTCATCTGAAGTATTCATGAAAGTTTATGAAGATATGTTTGAAAAAATTACCTCTTTTTACAAAGAAAATTTTGAGATTTTAATAGAAAATACAGAAATAAAAAATACAATAAATCCAAGTACACTTTCTAGAGTATTAATAAGTATGATTGATGGGATTGTTTTACACAAAGGTTTTTTTAAAATAAATGAAAATAGGTATTCTTTGATGGTTGAAGATGCTATTGATTTATTTACTACTGCTTTAAGAAAATAAATCAATGCTTTTCTATTAAATTTCAAACTAAAGAAAAGATACTTACTTTTAAATTAATAAAATCTATAAAAAAGATTGATTTTTGAAGTTATTTATTAAGCATAATAATCTTTGAGTTCAGTCACTCTTTGCATTCGCAGATAGTTTTCTCATATTTATTAATTATTTACTATCATATGCCTATTATTAACTTCATTTTTAATAGATAAATGAAGTCTTTTTTGATATTATACGAAAAATAAGTCTTATAATTGGATTTGTAATTTTATAGGAGTTTTACCATTATGGAAAATGTAAGTGAATTAATAGAAAAAACAATAAATGAAGAAAGCATAATATATGCAATCTTTAGTAGCGTAAGAAATAAGTCTGAAAAAACTTTTAACAAAGTAACAGTAAAAAAAGTAATTATTAAAGATGAAGTGAAACATCAATTTGAATATTTTTATGATAAAAAAGTAGAACATAAAAACTTAGATAACGATGAAACAAAAGCAGAAATAAATAACTTTATTAAAACATATTTTAAGCAAGCAGTTATTAATACAGTAGATTCTGATTATCATATACTAATCAGTAAAAAAGGAATAGTAAAGATATCTAAAAAAGCAGGTACACGTAAAGTTGCAGATACTTCGCATAACAGAAAGAAAAAATATATTCTAAACGAAGGTGAGCTATCGCCATTTTTAATAGAATTAGGAATCATGACAGAACAAGGTAAAATTGTTAATTCAAAATATGATAAGTTTAAACAAATAAACCGTTATTTAGAGTTAGTATCTGATTGTATTCCTTACTTAGATAAAAATAAAACTATTCGAATCATTGATTTTGGATGTGGAAAAGCATACCTTACTTTTGCACTTTATGATTATCTTGTATTAAAGATGGGATACAATGTTGAAATTGTTGGTTTAGATTTAAAAGAAAATGTAATCAAATTCTGTTCTGATTTAGCACAAAAGTTAAGTTTTGATGACTTACGTTTTGAACAAGGGGATATTAAAGGATTTAATCAATTTGTCAATGTAGATATGGTTATTTCTTTACATGCTTGTAATACTGCTACTGATGATGCTTTAGCAAAAGCTGTAAGTTGGGGAGCTAAAGTTATTTTAGCAGTTCCATGTTGTCAACATGAACTACTTAAAAAAATAAAAAATGATGTAATGATTCCAATGATGAAATACGGAATTATAAAAGAAAAACTATCTACTTTACTTACAGATTCTCTTAGAGCGAATGTATTAGAAATAATGGATTATCGTACACAAGTTCTTGAATTTATAGATATGGAACATACACCTAAAAATATAATGATTAGAGCTTTTTTAGAAGAACCTCAAAATATTAACAAACTTGTTAAACAATATGAAGAGTTTAAAACTCAATGGCAAATTTCTCCTTATATAGAAGAAGCTTTCGGAAAAAAACTAACTGATAGATTAAATCAATAATCATTGATTTAATAAGACATAAGCTTTGACTACAGCTATATAGATTAGCTGTAGTCGCCTTTTATTATATAGTCAATACATATATCAATATTTCATAAAAAATAAAGTATATACTAAAAAGTGACTTCATAAACTTTACTTAGAAGATAACAGACTAAAGGTATGATATAATTATTTATCAAAATTGTAATAATAAAGAGAATAAATGAATTTAGCTAAATTAAAAGATTTAGAGTCAGAGTTTTTATGTAGGTATCCAAAAGGTTTTGAAGACGAAGACTTTTTTCCAAAAATAAAAAAGTATAACCCTGAAAAACTTGAAAAGTTTGCAAAAAATGCACTCAAAAAAGAGAACTTCTCAAATCCAAATCTATTTATAGAAGGTTTTTTCAAAACAGTACAAAAATCAGTTATGGTTTCACTATTTGATAAGTTAAAATTAAAAGATGCTCTTTCTTCTTTAAATTCATATGAAAAAGATATGTTAAGTATAGAAATATATGAGCTTTTATATGGTAATAAAAAAGCAGGTTTTGAAGGTTTAGTAGAGTTCTTAGCCCAATATAACTTAGCAAAATGGACTATTATAAGCGTAACTCCATATTGTATAAATAGACATAGTGAGTACTTCGTAAAACCCACTACTACAAAAATGATAATAAAATATTTTGAACTAAAAGAATTAATATATAAACCAAAACCTAGTTTTGAGTTTTATGAAAAATATTCAAAAGCTTTAAATGAAATGAAATCAAATCTACATGATTCACTTACCTTTGATAATGTAGCATATACCAGCTTTTTAAAAGTAGCTATAGAATTTTGTGAGGATTAAAATAGTTTAAGTAATCATTTAACTTTATCCTAAAGAATTAAGTACTTTTTGAAAGTACATTGTTTAATTTTGTTATAAACTATTAT
>JABSOL010000205.1 GCA_013215985.1 Campylobacteraceae bacterium | reverse complement strand
TTTAAGTTATATTTATACATAATATAAGATATATAAAAACATAGAGAATGTAAAAACTTTACATTTCTTATGTAAGATAGGGAATAATTATCACTAAGAAAAAATTAATAGTTAAAAATGTATTTAAAGTATTTGGAAAAGATCCTAAAAAAGCTTTAAAAATGTTAGATGAAGGTTTAAGTAAAGAAGATATTTTTGCTAAAACAAATATGACCATAGGTGTTCAAAACGCTAGTTTTGAAATAAACGAAGGTGAAATCTTTGTAATAATGGGTTTATCTGGTTCGGGTAAATCAACTTTAGTGCGATTACTTAATAGATTAATTGAACCTACTTCTGGACAAATCATAATTGATGGAATAGATATTACTAATTTAAATGATAAAGAATTAATAGATATAAGAAGAAAAAAAATCTCAATGGTATTTCAATCATTTGCTTTAATGCCACATATGAATATTATAGATAATGCAGCATTTGGTTTAGAACTAAGTGGTATTTCTAAAAAAGATAGATACGAAGCTGCTTTTAAGGCTTTAGAACAAGTTGGACTTGATACACAGTGTTATTGTTATCCTGATGAATTAAGTGGTGGTATGCAACAAAGAGTTGGATTAGCACGAGCACTAGCTAATGATCCAGATATTATGTTAATGGATGAAGCTTTTTCAGCTCTAGATCCACTAATTAGAACAGAAATGCAAGATGAGCTTTTAGTTTTACAAGAAAAAGAAAAAAGAACTATTGTTTTTATCTCACATGATTTAGATGAAGCAATTAGAATTGGTGATAGAATTGCAATTATGCAAAATGGTCAGATCTCACAGATTGGTACTCCTGAAGAAATTATTAATAAACCTGCAAATGATTATGTAAGGTCATTTTTTAAAGGTGTTGATGTTACATCTGTACTAAGAGCTTCTCATATAGTTAAAAAAGTTCACTCTACTATTATAAATAAAGAAAGCACAGGTATTAAATCAGCTTTACAATATATTGCAGATTTTGATGAAGACTATGGTTATTTTATGGAAAAAAGTGGAAAATACTTAGGAATCTTAACAGTAGATTCTTTAAAAGCACAAAAAGATATAAATGGTTCTTTACATGCGGCAATAATAGATGAAAAAGCAATATCTCAAGATTTAGCAATAAGTGATTTTATTTCTGATATTGCAGATCATATTTACCCAACAGCTGTTATTGATGAAAATGGAAAGTACAAAGGTACTATTTCAAAATCTAGACTATTAAAAGTATTTGATGAAGGAGTTGACAATGGCTAGTGATCCTTGGGGAAATGCATCTACTGCACAAGAAAATAGAGAATCTTCTGTTGATTGGAGTCAGGCTGCTTTAGAGCCAGTTGAAAAGATTAAAGAATTTGATATCTTTAAACCATTTGAAGAAGCTATTATTCCTTTAGATGATTGGACAAATACAGCAATTGATTCTTTAGTTTTAAATTATAGAGAAGTATTTTTAGCTGCAAAAGCTCCAATTGATATAGTATTAAAATCTATTGAGAGTTTTTTATTATATTTAAACCCTTATGTAGTAATTATATTTTTTGTTCTGTTTGCACTTCAAGTATCAACTAAGAAGTTAGCACTTGGAACTTGTATATCATTTTTTATAATTGGATTTATTGGAGCTTGGGAAGAATCAATGATTACTTTATCACTTGTAATAACAGCAGTTTTATTCTCAATTGTAATTGGTTTACCTTTAGGTATTTGGTCTGCTAGAAGTGATACAGTAGATAAAGTTATGCGCCCTATTTTAGATGCTATGCAGACAACTCCTGCATTTGTATATTTAATTCCTATTGTTATGTTATTTGGTATTGGAAATGTACCTGGTGTTATTGTAACTATTATTTTTGCACTGCCTCCACTTATAAGACTTACAAATTTAGGAATTAGACAAGTACCTGCTGATTTAATTGAAGCTTCAAGGTCTTTTGGAGCTAGTTCATCTCAAATGTTATGGAAAGTTCAAATTCCAGTTGCTATGCCTACAATAATGGCTGGAATAAATCAAACTCTAATGTTATCTTTATCTATGGTAGTAATTGCATCAATGATTGCAGTTGGTGGTTTAGGACAAATGGTATTAAGAGGTATTGGAAGACTTGATATTGGATTAGCTGCTATTGGTGGTTTAGGAATTGTATTACTTGCAGTTATATTAGATAGATTAACTCAAGAAATGGGAAAAAGTGATAAAAATGATAAGCGAAAATGGTATGAAAAAGGACCAATTGGTTTAATTACAAATTTAAGGAGAAGATATGTTAAATAAAAAAAGTTTAATTGGTTTAGTTTCAGCACTTGTTTTAAGTACGAATTTATATGCTGCTAAAGTTACTGCTTTAAAAACAGCTATTGCAGAAGAAGGTTTTCAACTATACATTGTTACTGAGGTTCTTAAGAAGATGGGGCATACAGTTGAGATTACTAATGATGTTGAATATGGAATAGCATTTAAAACTATTGCTAATAATGCAAAATCTGATGATGTTTATTTTATGGCAGCACATTGGGATCCATTACAAAAAACATTAATAGAAGGTGCAGGTGGAGAGAAAAAACTAACTAAGTTTTCTGAGTTTGTTTCTAATTGTGCACAGGGTTATTTAATTGATAAAAAAACTGCTGAAAAATATAATATTAAATATATTAATGACTTAAAAAAACCAGCAATCGCAAAACTATTTGATTCTAATGGTAATGGTAAAGCTGATTTAGCTGGTTGTTCTGCTGGTTGGGGATGTGAAAAAGTTATTGAGCATCAATTAAGTGCATATGGATTAAGAGATACAGTTGAACATAGACAAGGTTCTTATTCTGCTTTAATGGCTGATACTATTGCACAATATAAAACTGGTAAACCTATTTTATATTATACTTGGACTCCTTATTGGGTAAGTGGTAAATTAGTTCCTGGAAAAGATGTTGTATTTTTACAAGTAACTCATTCAGCTAATCCTAATACTGCATCTACTAAATTAGCAAATGGTGCTGATTATGGATTTAGTATTAATTCACAAAAAATTGTTTCAAATCCATCTGTAAGAACTAAGCATAAAGATATTGCAAAATTATTTGATATTATTAAAGTTGATGTAAATGATATTTCTGGTGAAAATATGCTTATGGCAAATGGTCAAAACAAAGAAAAAGATATTAAAAGACATGTAAAAACATGGTTAAAAATTAATAAATCAAAAGTTGACGCTTGGATTAAAGAAGCAAAAGCTGCTAAATAATAGGTTATAAAATAAGAGTTTTTTAGCTCTTATTTTATTCACACATAAGATTAAGAAAAGTTTTGATTTTTAAAAATATACATTTAAATATAAAATTATTATACTGAGGTATATGATTTTAGTATAAAATCTAGAAAAACTTAATAAATTAATACTCACTAAAGCATAATCTTTAAAAAATATAGTAGAATCTCAAAAAGAGTTTTTAATAAAATAGATATTACAAAAATTGTTTTAGAAATTTTCTTAGAATATAAAAGGATATCAATGGCTTTATTAGATAATAATAAGGATGTAATGCCATTAAGAAGCATTGCAGAGCTTTTAACAGCAAAAATTAGAACACTTAAAATGTATGAAGATAAAGGACTTTTACCTCCTAAAAAAGAAGTTAAAAAACTTTATTCAATTAATGATGTAAAAATAATATCATTTGTACATTATTTAGCATCTGTTAAAAAAATAAATGCAAATGGTATTAAATATATTACTGAAATGTTAGATAATAATATGGATGAAAAAAATAGAACGGACTTTTTAGACATTGTTGAACAAAAACTAGAAAAACTATCTGGTAAAGAAGTTATAGATGTTGAAACTATCTAAAAAAATACTTTTTTCTTAAAGATAAAATAAATTTTATTTTAGAAACAATTGCAAAAACAAATACAAAAGCTGAGATTATAAAAGAAATTAATTGCGCCATTAACAAATAAGTATATTTAATTACAGATTTTCCAGCTTTTAAGATTCTTTTTCCTAAGACTTTAAATACAGCTTTTGTATTTTTTCCATAAGTCTTAGAAATTTTCATAACTTTATTTAAATCTTTTTCTTTATCTATATATTTTAATAAATAAATAGTATCTAAACTAGAAGTATTCTTTTTAATTTTATTTATTTTTGAAAATAGTTCTTTAGAATGTGATACGTCTATATTTTTTGATACATTTTTGAATGAAGATTTAATTTTAGAAAATGATGA
>JABSOL010000204.1 GCA_013215985.1 Campylobacteraceae bacterium | reverse complement strand
GGACGACCGACGCGAGCGACAGGACAAACACATGGCAGCAGGCATCCTTAAAGTCAATGAGATTGCCGATACTATCGACAAGTTGAATCTTTTCATCATTTTCCTTAATCTAATAATATTGTTTATAATTTAATTACTCATAAATTAAAAGGTGAAATCTATTGTAAATCAAATGATGATTTATCTTTTTTTATTAAAATACCAATTATAGAAATAGCATAATTAAAGATAAATATTACTTTTTAATCTTATTTAATTTATAGAAAAAGAATAGTATTCTTTAAATAGGAGGCGATTATGAAATTAATTTTTTATTTACTCTTATTTTCTTTATACTTATTTTCTTCAAACATTACTCATATTAGAATACATAATGCTATATCACCTGGAACTTCTTTATACTTAGAAAATGCTCTTATAGAGAGTAAAAAACAAAATTCTACCTTACTTTTAATAGAACTTGATACTCCTGGTGGTTTATCTTCATCTATGAGAGACATGATTAAGAATATTTTAAAATCTTCAATTCCTATTGTTATGTTTGTATCTCCTAAAGGATCACGTGCTGCTAGTGCTGGTACTTATTTAATGTATGCTTCTCATATAGCAGCAATGACACCAGGAAGTAATATAGGTTCAGCTACTCCTGTTAATTTAATGCCAAAAACTCCTAGTCCTATCAACAAAGACAAGAAAGACAAAAAACAAAATAATGAAAAAACTACTATGGAAAAAAAAGTAGTAAATGATGCTATTGCTTATATAAAAAGTATAGCTGAGTTTAAAAATAGAAATATTGAATGGGCCATATCAGCAGTTGAAAAAGCTAAGAATATATCTTCAGAAGAAGCTTTGAAATTAAAGGTAATAGATTATATGGCAGATGATATAAATGATTTATTAAATAAAATACATGATAAAAAAATACTTGTTAATAATAAAAACATTATTATAAATACAAAAGATATTAATATTATATTTTTTCCTCCTTCTTTAAAAACACAATTTTTAATAGCTATTTCTAATCCTAATATTGCTTATATGTTTTTAATGATAGCTTTATATGGAATATTTTTTGAAATGATGAATCCTGGTTCTATTTTTCCAGGTGTTATTGGTGCAACTTCAGCCTTTTTAGCTATGTATGCTCTGAATATTTTACCATTTTCTATAATGGCTTTATTCTTAATTATTTTAGGTGTAATTTTTATGTTAAGTGAAGTATTTATTTCCGGATTTGGAATATTAGGTTTTGCGGGAATTATTTCATTTTCTACTGGTTCCTTTTTATTATTTGATGAAAAAACTTTAGGACAAACTCTTTCTTTTCCATTAATAATTGCATTTTCTTTTACTTCTTTAGTCTTTTTTGTATTTTTAATGATCTATTTATTAAAAATTAGAAAAAGTAAAACTAATATAGGTTTATCAACTTTAATAGGATTAGATGTAGAAATAATTTCTTTAAAAGACAATGAATATAAAGTTTATTGTAATGGCGAGATCTGGACTGCAAAATCTAAAACTAAATTAGATATAAAAAAAATTGCAGAAGTGAAATCTGTAAAAGATTTAATCTTAACTATAAGGAGAAAAAAATGATTCCATATACTTTATTATATATTCTAGTACTTGTATTAATTATATTAATAGCATCTATTCGTATTCTAAGAGAGTATGAAAGAGCAGTTGTATTTACACTAGGAAGGTTTACAGGAGTAAAAGGGCCAGGACTTATACTAATCATACCTTTTGTACAACAAACAGTTAGAGTTGATTTAAGAACAATTGTATTAGATGTTCCTACTCAAGATGTAATATCACATGATAATGTATCAGTACATGTTAATGCTGTTGTTTATTTTAGAGTAATAGATCCCGAAAAAGCAATTATTCAAGTTGAGAATTTTCATAATGCAACTAGTCAATTAGCACAAACTACACTAAGATCTGTTTTAGGTGGTCATGAGTTAGATGAAATGTTAAGTGAAAGAGAAAAATTAAATATTGATATTCAAAGTATTTTAGATAAACAAACAGATATTTGGGGTATTAAGATTTCAAATGTAGAAATTAAACATATTGATTTAGATGAAAGTATGATTAGAGCAATTGCCAAACAAGCAGAAGCTGAAAGAGAAAGAAGAGCCAAAGTAATTAATGCTAAAGGTGAATTAGAAGCTAGTAAAAACTTACTTGAAGCTGCTAATGTTATAAGCCAGAATCCTCAAGCAATACAATTAAGATATTTACAAACATTAAGTGATATCTCATCTGACAAAACAAATACAGTTATATTTCCTTTCCCAAGTGATTTAACTTCACTCTTAAAAGGTAAGTAAAAAGTGTTTTGATTTATCAAAACACTTTTTATTATATTTAGTTGCCTACTATAACTAAGGCTGGAATTAAATTTAAGTTGATTAATATTATTGATATTATAACTATTAATATACAATATAAAATTGCAGGAATAATATTATATTTCATTAATTTACCTTCAACACCTGAAATGTTTACAGTAGCACAAACAGCAACAATATTATTAACACAAATCATATTACCAATTCCACCAGCAACTACTTGAAGTGCCACAATTACTAAAGGAGATAATCCTAAAATATGTGCAGTTTCAAATTGTAATGAAGCAAATAAGATATTAGATACAGTATTAGATCCCGACATAAATGTTCCTAACATACCAATTAATGGCGAAACATAAATATATGATTCTCCTGCAATACTAGCAATACTTTTTGCCATTTCTGTTAGCATACTTTCATATCCAGATAAATTGTTTGAAGAATTTAACATTAATTGAACTAAAGCAACACCTGCAATTAAAGCAATTGAAGCTCCTGTCATTTGTTTAAATGTAGTAGTCCACGCAGTGATAATAGATTTTTTTTTCATGTTATGTAAGAAGTGAGTAATTACAGCTACAAGCATAAAAGGAATAGTTCCTGGTAAATATGCCCATTTTAAATTATAATCTAAACCTTCAAGACCTAAAATATTATGAATTCCAACTGTTAAAGATAATAAAATATCTTTTATTCCAAATTCAGGAATTCTAGTTACTACTAAAATTAAAGCAATTAAAATATATGGAGTCCAAGCTGAGATTAAAGAGATTTTATTCTTTTTAATACTTTTAAGAGTTTTAGTTTTTTCAGTATATCCATTAAATCCCCAGTCTTTTTTAGGCATTAAGAAACCAACTTTAGCAGCACCTACAACTAAAGTAAGCCCAATAAATGCACCAACAAGTGATGCTAATTCATGTCCAAAAAAGTAAGCAATTCCAAACATTGGAATACAAAATGATAAACCAGCAAAGATAGCAAAAGGTGCTACTTCAAGTGCTGGTTTAAATGATTTTTCTTTTCCAAAAAACTTTGTTAACATAGCAACTGCTAATAAAGGTATAAATGTACCAACAAGACCATGTAATAATGAAACTAGAATAGTTAGTTGATTTAAGAATATACTAACATCTGCACCTGCAGAATTTAGATTAGATATTAATGTACTCATAGCACCATTCATAGGAGTTCCAACTGCACCAAATGCAACAGGAGATGAGTTCATAATTAATGCAATCATTGCAGCACCCAAAGCAGGGAAACCTAAACCTACTAATAGTGGAGCAGCTAATGCAGCAGGTGTTCCAAATCCAGCAGCACCTTCAATAAACGCAGAAAACATCCAAGCAATAATAATAGCTTGAATTCTTCTATCTTTTGAGATATTAGAGAACCCATCATTAATACTATCCATTGCACCTGATTCTTTTAGAGTATTTAAAATTAAAATTGCTCCAAAAATGATAATTAAAATATCAAATGCTTTTAATCCACCATATATAGAATAAGCAAATATATTTAATATTTCCATATCCCAAACAAATTTAGCAATAATAATTGCAATAAGTAAAGAAAGAGGTAAAGCTTTTTTAGCTCCCCAGTTTAATCCAACCATAAAAAATATAGTTGCTAAAATAGGAATAAATGCTATTAGTCCAATCATAAGTAATCCTTCTGTAATAATAATAAACAATTTGTGTAATACAAATAAAAAATAATAATTATTGAATAAATCAATAAAATTTTATATAGAATTGGAGTTTAGTAAAAATTACATAAAAAATACATAAGTTTTACATAAAAAATACATAAGTTTAGTATATTTAAGATAATAGTGTAATATTAAAAGAAAAATAGAATATTTACTTAAAAAATTAATATAATATTTTTCTAAT
>JABSOL010000203.1 GCA_013215985.1 Campylobacteraceae bacterium | reverse complement strand
TCTAAAATATCTAAAAAATCTTTTTCTTTTTTACTTAAGTTTTTATCATTATCATAATTTATTTTTTCTCTATAATCTTTAATACTATTTTTTGATACCTCTATTGTTTTTTCTTTTGAAGAACATGCTAAAAAAGTAAATATAATAGTAATAACTATAAATATTCTTTTAACTTTTGTAAAATTGATAAACATAAATAAAGGTCCTAATATAAAATTTCGGCAATAATACTACAAATTTAAATTTCCAAACTTATATAAAAATATTAAATTACAATATATTTCAATAATACATATTACTTTAATACATATTTTAGCTATTACTTATCATATTCTTGTTAAAATAAAGGTTTAATATAATATATTTATAAGAAGGAGTACCTTGCGTACTAGACAATATTCAGTAAAAGTTTGTGAAATGACTTTAACAAACGAAAATGAATTTATATCATTTTTTGATATAAACCATGAATTATTCAAAGACTACTTGATTGTAATTAATGGCAAAAGTAGCCAAATGATACAAGATTATTTAAATGAAAAAGATATTAAATATTTATTTAATGTAAATCTTCCTAAAAGCCAAGGTAGAATTACAGCTGAAAAAGTAATTCAAGAACAACAAGAAATACATGAAATAAAACAAAAAAAAATAACAGAAGAGTTATCTAAACTATCGAATAGACTTCAGAATAATTTAAAAGTTAGAGATACTCTAGTTAGAAGTGGTCAAGAATTAAATATTAAAGGTGATTTACTATTACTTAATAGGGTAAATAGTGGAGCTACTATAAATATTGATGGAAATTTAATTATTACTCAAATCGTTGATGGTCTAATTAAATGTAATGGAAATTTTATGATAATAAAAACTTCATCTAAAGCTAATATTTTATTTCATAATCAAGAGATAGAATATGAATCATTAATGGATAGACTTAATAAAATAGAATATATCGATAATAAAATAGTAATAACACCTATATCAAAGGAGACAAATTGGGTATCGTAATAGCAGTAATAAGTGGAAAAGGTGGTGTAGGTAAAACTACAACAACTGCAAATATAGGTTTAGGAATTTCATCTAATAATAAAAGATGTGTAGTTCTTGATTTTGATATAGGACAAAGAAACCTAGATATGCTTTTAGGTTTAGAAAATAGAGTAGTATATGATATTGTTCAAGTAATGGATGAAGAAGTATCTCTTAAACAAGCTTTAATTAAAAGTAAAATGAATGATAATTTTTTCTTTCTTGCAGCTTCGCAAAGTAGAGATAAGTCAGCTTTAGAATCTCCTAAGATTCTAAAACTTTTAACTTCTTTGAAAAAAGAATTTGATTTCATTATTTTAGATGCACCTGCTGGAATTGAAAGTGGATATGAACATACTATTGAATATGCAGATACTGCAATAATTGTTGTAAATCCAGAAGTTTCTTCAATTAGAGATGCAGATAGAGCAATTGGAATTTTAGATTCAAAATCTCAAAAAGTAAAAGATGGTTCAGAAGTTAATAAATATTTAATTATTAATAGAATTAACCCAAAAATGGTTCAAAGTGGAGAAATGTTAAGTAGTGAAGATATTATTGACATTTTAAGTATTCCTTTGCTTGGAAAAGTTCCTGAAGATAAAGGAATCATTGATGCTTCTAACCAAGGTAAACCTGTAATCTTAGATAAAAAATCTCCTGCTGGTCAAGCATATGAAAGAATATCTAATCGTTTATGTGGAATTGATGTAGAGATGCCTGATGTTGAAGTAGTAAAAAGTGGATTTATTAATAAAATAAGGGGGATATTTAATTAATGTTTTCTTGGCTAAAAAAGAAAAGCAGTGCAAATACTGCTAAAGATAGATTAACTATAGCAATTATGTCAGATAGAGATAATAATTCATATCCATTTATGGAAGAAATGAAAGCTGAAATTATTGAAGTAGTTAAAAAATATATGGGTGTTCGAAAAATCGAAATAACTAAAGATTTGCAAGGTGATGTTGAAGCTTTATCAATTGATGTTCAATTAGATAAAAGAGTATAATTATTTATTAATATTACATTTAATTTAGATATATTATTTTTCTTATATAAGGATAATAATGGATCTAATAATTACTGTATCTTTTTTTACTTTTCTAACATCAACGCTCTCTGCTATTACAGGTGTTGGAGGAGGTATGGCTTTAATTGCTATATTACCCTCTTTTTTATCAGCTAATATACTAATACCAATTCATGGACTAAGTCAATTATTTTCGAATATTTCAAGAGCTGTGTTTTCATATAAAGATATTTATAAAAAAGCTGTTCCTTTATATTTTATGGGTTCGATTCTTGGAGTTACTTTAAGTTCTTCATTCTTTTTACTTTTGTCTTTTACTTATATTCCATTATTCATTGCAATTTATATATTATTATCTTTATGGTCTAAAAAGTTTGATTTTTACATAAAAAGATTTGAGAATTATTTTATTCTAGGTTTTTTACAAAGTTCTTTATCTCTTATTGTAGGTGCTACTGGTGCTTTAGCTATGCCAAAACTAATAAAAGACTGTAGAAACAATAATCAAGTTGTTGTAAGTGTTGCTGCATTATCTGCAATAACGCATTTATTAAAAATTATAGTATTTATTTTTTTAGGCTTTTCATTTTTAGAGCATGTTAATTTAATAATATCTATGTCAATTTCTGCAATTTTAGGATCTTATATTGGAACTTTTTTTAGGAAAAAGTTTAATTCAAATAAATTATTACTTCTAATAAAAATAATTCTTACTATACTTGCTGTAAAAAGTATATATCAAGTACTTATAATTATCTAAGAAAATTAATTTCTTAGATAACTAAGAAACTAATTTCTAACTTTTTTAATTAATTCTAATTTTTCATCTTCACTTAGAAAACAAATATCTAAAGCATTTTGTTGTAAAGTAGAAATATTTTTATCACTTAATCCAACAATAGTTTGAGCTATTTCAAATTCATTTTTAATTTCAATACCTTGAACAGCAGGATCATCAGTATTTAGACATACTTTTAAACCTTTTTCTAAAAATACTTTAATTGGATGAGCTGGAATATCTTTAATTGTTCCTGTTTGATAATTTGAAGTAATACAAGATTCAATTGCAATATTATTCTTAAGCATATAATCCATTAATTCTTCATCTAAAGCACAGGCAACACCATGGCCTATTCTTGTAGCATTTAATTCATTTATTGCTTGGTACATACTTTCTGATCCACCAGCTTCACCTGCGTGTACAGTAATGAATAATCCAGCTTCTTTAACTTGTTTAAAATGTTCAACAAACATAGAACCTGGAAAATTGTATTCATCACCAGCTAAATCAACAGCAATTATGTCATTTTTATAAGCTAAAATTGCTTCTAATTCTTGTTGACATTTTTCAACTCCAAATGTTCTACTTAAAATTCCAATAAGATTAATTTTAATATCAAAATCTTTAACAGCTGTATTTACACCATCAATAATAGCTTTTACAACATCTTTAATAATTAAATTATGATTCATTGACATGTAATATGGTGAGAATCTTAATTCTGCATAATGAAGGCCTGCATTAAAAGCATCTTCAACATTTTCATAAGCTATTCTTTTAACATCTTCAAGTGTTTTTAAAACAGCAACACCCCAGTCAAGTTTTTCTAAAAAAGCTAATAAATCAGCTTCTTGGTTTTGAATTTGAACATAAGGAATGAATTCTTTAAAATCATCAACTGGAAGTTTAATATTATTAAGTTTTGCAAGTTCCCAAATCGTTTTAGGTCTAATATTTCCATCAAGGTGTCTATGTAGGTCTATAAGTGGTAAGTTTTTATCTATCATATTTTCTCTTTATCATATATTTTTGTAATTATAACAAAAATTAAGAATTTATACGATAGAAAAGAAAATTATATTCTCTTTTCTTTCTAAAGGGGCAATAGTATTTGACTTATTTCATTATCTTTAGGAAATTCTTTTAATATACTTTTATCAAAAATTATTTCATCTTCTAATAAAACTTTGAATATTCCACCCTTACCTTCTATTAATGTAATAGTAATGTCTGAAAATTTACTTTTTAATTCTTCTTCTAACCTAGAAGCTTGAGGTAAATAATTTCAAACACCACAATAATATATTTTTATATTCATAAATTAACAACCCAACAATAAAAAATATTGGGAAAACTTTTACTAGAGCTATTAAAGAAAGAATCAACAAGGATAAATTTTTATTTCCTCTTTTATATATATAGATTGAAAAAAGTCCAGTAACGCCAGCAAT
>JABSOL010000202.1 GCA_013215985.1 Campylobacteraceae bacterium | reverse complement strand
ATTGAATAAATTTCCGGATATTTATTTTAATAAATAGTTATGGATATACTAAGAGATTCATTAGATTGCTAAGATATAATAGGAAAGTCAAATAAATAGGAAGAATATATGAGTTTATTAATTGTTTTTATCGGAGTTTTTTTATGTTTTTTATTCAATTATTTTAAATGGAATAAAACAAAAAATATTCTAAGTATTTTTATCATTATAATAGTTATTTTAGTAGGTGTTGGAATTGCGCCTAAATATCTATTAACTAAACTACAAAGCAGTTATGATAATAAAATAAAAGTTAATTGGTTAAATAATAATGGAATAATACTTTTAGGTGCTGGAACACAAAAAGTTAAAAATGGTATTGAAGCAACTTTTTTCTCATATGGACGAATATATGAAACTGTTAGATTGTATAATAATTGCATTAAATATTCAGATAAATGTAATATTATAGTTAGTGGTGGAGATGCTTTTAAAAATGGCGAATCAGAAGCTACCGTTTATAAAAAACATCTAATAGATATTGGGGTAAATAAAAAGAATATAATAGAAGAATCAAAAAGCATGAATACTTGGCAAAATGCTCAGTTTACAAGCAAAATTATTAAAAGTGCTTTATATGATAGAGTTGTTTTAGTTAGCTCAGGAATTCATATAAAAAGAAGTGAATTATATTTTTCTCATTTTGGCATAAGTACTATTCCAATTAGATCGGATTATATGGCAGCTAAAATATCTATAATTCCATTATCTTATAACTTTGCGGTTATGGATTTTGCGATACATGAATATATTGGATTTTATCGATACAATTTTTATAACTTTATGAATTGGAATCTAAAACTAGTTAATGCAGGGGAATCATAGTTATAGTAAAATAAACGAAAATTTAATTATAAAATAAAAATTAATTAAAAAGATGTATTGATAAAACATGGTAAATATTATGTACTGGTACAATTTCAAATTCTTTAACAGTTATAGAATAATTTACTTATCTTCTAGTTATAAGAAGTTTTGATACTACTCAAAAGTAAATTATTAAGAAAAAAAGACGTAATAATAGTATTAAAGATATATTTCAATAAGATAAACAACATCTAAGATGCTGTACTTTAAAAATAATACATCTAAAAATATTTATAGATGAAGTATTTTAATTTATTCAAAGATTATCTTCAAATGCAAGTTTTAAAATCATTACTCCTAAACTATTACAAAAAGTAGTAGATATGATTTCTACTTTAATTCATGAGGATAAAGATATAAAAGATTATTTATATGAGTACTTACTTTAAAACTATCAAGTGCTGTTACTAATGTACAATTAAGAGCTCCTAGTATTAAATGATGACTGTATAAAAATTAAGCAAAGAGATACATGAATTAAAAAATATAAAAGATCAATGGATTTATTTTATTAAAAATGTAGTCATCTTAGAATATATACCTAATAACTTATAAGAAGAGATAATAAGTGCATTAAAAACGGTAAATGAAGCAAATATATAAAAGATGAATTAGAAGCTAAACATAAAAGAAAAGAGTTTATCTCAATTCAAAACTAGCTATTTTAGATGATGAAACAATATCTTTAAAAATTGGTCTAAATAAAGATTTTACTAAATCTTTAAGATGAGAAAAAATAGAGTTTTGTAAATTATTTACAAAACTCTATTTATTAATTTAAAGAGTTTTTGAATTTTCTAACTTCATCATCAATTGAATCTTGTCTCATAAAGTGCTCACCAATTAAAAATGCATCAGCACCTATTTCACTAAGTCTTTTAATTGTTTCAATATCAGTTATACCTGATTCTGCAATAATAATTTTTCCATTTGGAATCATTGGAATTAACTGATCACACATAGTCATATCCATTTTCATAGTTTCTAAGTTTCTGTGATTAATACCTATAATTGTAGCTCCACAGTACATAGCTTTTTTCAAATCTTCTTTATCGTGAATTTCAACTAATACTTCTAAACCTAAATGAAGAGCATATTCATATAATTCTTTTAGATTTTTAGTAGATAAAGATTTTGCAATTAATAAAATAAAATCAGCTCCATAAACTAATGCTTCAAGAATTTGATATTTATCTAAAATAAAATCTTTTCTTAAAAGTGGTGTTGGAACATATCTTCTAATAGCAGTAAGATATTCTAAATTACCTTGAAAATAATGAGGTTCTGTTAAAACTGAAATAGCATTAGCACCAGAATTTGAATAAGATTGAGCAATTAAAATAGGATCAAAATCTTCTTTAATAATACCCTTACTAGGGCTTGCTTTTTTAACTTCTGCAATAATTCTAATTGGTTCGTCTTTTGTAGATCTTAAATACTTTTTAACGTCTCTAGGAGGAAAAGGATTAGAAGCTAAACTTCTTCCTAACCAATCAAAGGAAAAGTCTTTTTTTCTTTTTTCTACATCTTCTAAGGTTCTTCTGTTTATTTCGTCTAATATCATTATTCTTTACACCCTTTAATTTTATTCCAATGTGATTTTATTTCTTTATCATATAATCCAACAACATCTATAACTGTTTTCATATGTCTTTTAGCTATTTTACAATTACCTAACTTATATTCGCCCCAAGCTAAAGAGTCCAAATAAGCAATATTATTAGGAGCTTGACTTAAAGCTAAATTAATATAATTAATGCCTTCTTTTACATTTATATTATATTCAATTAATATGTAACCTAAATAATTTTGATAAATATGGTTATCTAAAACAGATAATACTTTTTGAAACTTTTTTATAACAGAAGATAAAACATCTTTTTTATTTTCTGCAAGTTCAAATTCTAAAATAGCAATTTGAGCTAAAAGATTATTATCTGAAGAGCTTTTATAGATATCTTTTGCTATAGAATAAGCTTCTTTAGGCCTATTAGCTCTTTTATACAAATCGAATAATTTAAGTTCAGCTAAATTATGTTTTTTCAAAAACTTAATTGCTAAATTAATATCTTTTTCTTCTAAATATATTATTAATAATTGAAGGTTTTTTTCTTTTGAGAATTCAGTACTATCTTTTGAATCAAAATATGTTCTTTTTAAAACAGAAATAATACCATCAAGGTTTTTCTGTTCTTGATAAATCGATAAAAGTTTTGAGCAAACTAAATAATCACAACCATATAATCGTGTATGTGTTTCTAAGTATGCTATTGCTTTATTCTTTTTTGAAACATAAGCATATAAAACATTTACTAAATTAAATAATGATTCAGATGAATTTTTTATTGCATATGCACTCTCAAAATGTAATATTGATTTTTTATAATCTTTATTTGCAAAATATACATTTGCTATTACTTCATAATTAATTTCATTTTTTTCTTTTGAAAGTAGTTTTTTTGAATATTTTAAAGCCAGAGGTAGTTTTTGTAAATTAATTAAAGCAAGTACTTTAATTCTTAATATTTCTTCATAATATCTTGAATTTTCATTTTTATTTAAATCAGAATAAAAGTCTACTTTTTTAAAATCTTTTATTCTTAAATTTAATATCACTAATCTTAATAAATATTCATCATTATTAGTATTTTTAAAAAGTTTTAAATATATTTTTATTGCATTATTATAATTATTATTATTTTCATATTCAATTGCAGACATAATATCTATATCTTCATATAAATATTTATCTTGGGCAAAAGAATTAGAAGTAAAAATTAAAACAAAATAAAATAATATTATAAACTTTTTATTGATGGGCATTCGTCGAAAACCTCTTTTTCATTATTTTTAAAATAATCCCAGAAAGGGAATGTTCTACATTGTATTGGTCTAGCTTCATAAATTGAACATTGTTTTTTCTCTAAATCAAAAAATGTACAGGCATAATTATTTTCATCTAATTGTTTTTCAACTATAGAATATTTATAAGATACTTTTTTTAAATGTTTTTCTCTTAATTCATCTAAAGATAAATTTAAATGTTTTGCTAATACTTCTCTTTCACTTTGATTAATCCAAATATAACCACTCTCGCCTATACAGCATTTTCCACCACAGGCTTCACAACCAGTAGTTTCAAAAGAGTAATTAAATCCTTCTTGTTTTAATATATTAATCATAGATCTACTTTAATACTATGAGTTGAACATTTTTCATAAATATCTAAAACATCTTGTGTAAATTCACCTTTGTCAAAAACAAATAAAGGAGGTATAACTTTAGTTAATGACTTAGAATTTTTTCTAGCATATACTAAAATTAAAGATGCTTCTTTCTCTTTTTTTGGATGAACAAACTGTAAAGATTCTATATTAAACTTATATTTATTTAATAAAATAATAA
>JABSOL010000201.1 GCA_013215985.1 Campylobacteraceae bacterium | reverse complement strand
ATAAAAATCATTCAAGTAATTTTTGGAATTTTGAAGAAATACATTGTAAAAACTATAAAGAATTAGATAATAATTTAAAAAAATATTAGTTTTCTGAACTTTTATTATCTTTTATTATTTTTCTAATATCTTCAAAATGTTTACGTATTTTTTTATCATTAGAATTATTGTCAAAATAACCATTTGATCGTTCTTTATAGTCATCTTTTTTATTTTCACTTTTTACTATTTTTTTCTCTACTTGATTAGTTACAAAAAATGAAATATCTTTAATATAATCTAATTCAACTAATTTTAATAGTGATTTTATATCTTGTTTGTTATACTCAAACTCCATTTTATAAACAGAATGGGTTAATACGAAAAATAGAATATCATTTTTTATATATGTAAATTTTACTCCCTTTTTTAATTTAGGAGGTAAGATTGTTACTAATTTATCTATTAGAGTATTATTATTTAATTTTTTTAATTGAGGTCGTTGTTTCATATGAGTAAGAATATCATTAAGTTTTTTCATGTACTAATTATATCAGGATTTATATTAGTATCTAGCGGTTGTGGTTATAAAGCACCACCTAAGTATGTGCCAAGTGATACAGAGGCGAATAATTCGTGATTTATGATTATTTAATTATTGGTGCAGGAGTTGCAGGATTAAATGCAGCAAGATTAATTCCTAAGAATAAAAAAGTATTAATTTTATGTAAAAAAACTCCTTGGGAGTGTAATACTTTTTATGCTCAAGGTGGAGTAGCTACTGCTGTTGATTCTAAAGATATACAATCACATATAAAAGATACTCTTACAGCAGGAGTTAATCATAATAACGTTGAAGCTGTTAAAGTTTTATCTGAACATTCGCGTGAGTGTATTAATGATTTAATTGATAATGGTTTAAAGTTTGATTTAAATAAATCAGGTGACTTAGCTTTTACAAAAGAAGCGGCTCACGAAATTCCTAGAATTCTTCATTGTGATGGTGATGCTACTGGAAGAATGCTTCATCTATTTTTATTAGAACAATCATATCATCAAATAATTTCTAATGTTGTAGTTAATGATTTATTAATTCAAGATGGAATTTGTTATGGTGCTAAATATTATGATGAAGACGATAATGAAACTATTGTTTATGCTAACAATGTTTTAATAGCTTCTGGTGGAATTGGTTCAATTTATAAATATCATACAAATTCTCCAGCAGTAGCAGGGGAACTTCAAGGTATTTGTTTAGAAAAAGGAATTGAACTTAAAGATATGGAAATGATGCAATTTCATCCTACAGTATTTAAAGGTACATCTTTTGCTAGAAAAACACTTTTAAGTGAAGCTTTAAGAGGTGAGGGTGCTTGGGTTGTGGATGAAGATAATAAAAGATTTTTATTTGATTATCATAAAGATGGTGAATTAGCGCCAAGAGATGTAGTATCAAGATCAATATTTGATTACAATGAAAAAACAAACAAACAAATATTCTTATCATTTGAAACATTCTCCGAAGAATTCTTTAAAAATAGATTTCCAAATATTCATTCTAACTTACATGACTTAGGTTATGATTTACCAGCGCAAAGAGTTCCAATTTCTCCTGCTTTTCATTATGCAATGGGTGGAGTAAAAATTGACTTAAAATCAAAAGTAATAAATATGAAAAATTTATATGCTATTGGTGAAGTTTCTTGTTCTGGATTACATGGAGCTAATAGATTAGCTTCAAATTCACTTTTAGAAGGTTTAGTTTTTTCTAAAATTGCAGTTGATGATATAGAAAAAAATCATTTTAAGATTAACAAAGATGATTTCATTAAAAAAATTATTTCTTACAAAAGAAACCAAAAAATTGACAAAAAAATAAAAAATGATTTAAGAATTTTAATGTGGAAATCTGCGAGTATATCAAGGAATAAAGCTGATTTAGAAGTAGCTTTAGAAAAAATAAACAAATTTTTAAAAGAAAACCTAGGAAGACTACTGTTCTTAAGGCTTCTTACGGCAAAATCAATATTAGAATCAGCTCTAAAACGGGAAAACTCACTCGGAGCTCATTATATCAAGGAGAATAAATGTTAAAAATTATAATGTCATTTTTATTTTTTTCACTAGCAGCATATGCAAGTGAAAGCACTAGTAATACAGCAATACCTGATATTACTATGACATGGGCTGGTCTTTCAGCTCTGTTTATATTCGCAGTTGGTTACTATTTTGTAGCAGCTGAAGAAAAGTATGAAATAGATAAAGCTAAGCCAGCATTATTTATCGGAACTTTTATGTTTATGCTAGTAGCTGCATATTATGCACTAAATGGTTTAGATATGAATCTTGTTCATACTCAAGCTCAACACTTAATCTTAGAAATTGCAGAAATCTTCTTTTTCTTATTTGTGGCTATGACTTATATTGAGTCTTTATTACATATGAATGTATTTGATTCTTTAAAATATTCATTAGTATCAAAAGGTTATACATATAGACAATTATTCTGGGTAACTGGAATTTTAGCTTTCTTTATCTCACCTATTGCGGATAACTTAACTACTGCTTTAATTTTATCAACTGTTTTAATTACAATTGAGAAAAAAAGAAAAGATTTTTTAGTACCTGCTGCAATTAATATTGTTGTTGCTGCTAATGCTGGTGGTGCTTGGTCTCCATTTGGTGATATTACTACACTTATGGCGTGGACTGCTGGTAAGGGAGATTTCGTTGATTTCTTATACTTATTCCCAGCTTCAATCATTGGTTATGTAGTTACTGCAGTTATTTTATCTAGATTTGTTCCAACTGATGTTCCTGCATTTGATGTTACAAAAGAGAAAAAACCTGTTATGGCAGCTGGATCTAAAGTTGTTATTGCTCTTGGTGTATTTACAATCTTTTCAGCTGTAATGTCTCATCAAGTATTACATTTACCTGCAATGTGGGGAATGATGTTTGGTTTATCTTTACTTAAATTATATTCTTATGGTTTAAAGAAAAAATATGGTGTTGATCACTTTAATGTTTTTGAATCAATGTCAAAAATTGAAAATAATACTTTAATGTTCTTCTTTGGTATTTTAGCAGCAGTTGGTGCTTTATACTTTATTGGATGGTTAGGTTTAGCAGCAGTTGTTTATAATCCTGATGTTTTAGGTCCTACTTGGTCTAATATTGGTGTTGGTTTCTTATCTGCTATTGTAGATAATGTTCCTGTTATGTCAGCTGTTTTAAAAGCAAATCCAGTTATGGATTTATCTCAATGGATGTTAGTTACTTTAACTGCTGGTGTTGGTGGATCTCTAATTTCATTTGGTTCAGCAGCTGGTGTTGGAGTTATGGGGAAACTACATGGTATTTATACTTTTGGTGCTCATATGAAATATTCATGGACTATTTTAATTGGTTATATTGTTTCTGTTGCTGTTTGGTATGTTCAGTATCAAATCTTAGGAATTGGAATTTAATTCTACGTAAAATAATAAAAACCTTGTATCTCCGGATACAAGGTTTTTTTTTGATTATTCAATAATCATATAATAAGTCAATATAATTTATTTTAGTAAAGTTTAATTGTTTATAAAATTAATATTTACTAAGACAAAAATAATAAATATCTTGTTGATATTAAATAAAGAGAAATAATAAATGGTACTACACTTCAAATTTAAATACTTATCAAGAAATGGAACTTTATTGAAGTTTCTAAGTACTTGTGTACAAATGTTTCCTTGTGAATATAAGATTCTTAAAAAAAATGATTTTATTAGTTTGTATGTAAAAGCAAATGATGAGATATTAGAAATAATTACAAATAAACTATCTTCATATTTACCAATGTCAATTTATTTCACCGCTTCAAGCATTAAAGCTTGCGAAAATTTACCCTTTGGTAATAATTTAGAAATTCAAGATGATTCTATTTTACCTTATTGCACATCTTGCTTGAATGATGTTGAAGATGATGAGAATATAAATTATTATAATGTTTTTCATTCATGTATTAACTGTGGTATATCATTAGAAAAAGAAGTATTTACATTACTTAATAATAATATAGAAGTTAAATATGAGCCTTCAGAAGCTTTATTTAAAAAAATAGCCTTATTAATAAATGAAAATAAGAAAATTAAAATTAAGACTTTTTCGGGAGTCTTTGTTTTTTCAAAAGCTGATAAACTTAATAAAAATTCAAAGATATTATTTACTGATATAGATAATATTTCTACTGTATTTACTGTTAGTAAACAGGAATTGTTAATGCTAAATAGTATTGAAAAACCTGTTATTAATTTAGAAATTAATAATAGTTATAAAATGAAAAATAAATGTGAAGTAAAGACTTTAGATATTAGGCTTGCAAATGATTTG
>JABSOL010000200.1 GCA_013215985.1 Campylobacteraceae bacterium | reverse complement strand
AATAGGAATAAAATATACTGGAATTAATAATATAAAAAGACCAAACATAATTAAAATAGATTTTATTAACATATATAAAGCACCTGAGATAGTTGATCTATCATAAAATTCTAGGTGGGAATAATGTTTTTTATGTAAAATCTTTAAAATTAAAGGTGTTAAAAAACCTACATTTATTAAAGTTAAAAATACAGAGAACATCATTATAAAAATTGTACCTACTGTATAAAATAAAAATCCTACTAACCAAGATGTAATTGAGTATTTAAATAAAAATACTGCAACATAAACAAACCATATAAAAAATATAGGTGCATTATCATCAACAATTATTTCATCACCATTTTTAGCAGCTTCTATAACATCTAGTAAAGCAGAAAATCCAAAGTCTGCTGCCATAAAAAATATTACGTACATTAAAATAATTACTACAAGCAAAGGTATAAAAGCTATTTTTAACATGGGTTTTGAGAAAAAGTCATTTATACTTCGAGCAATTAGTGAAAATTCATTCATTTTTATCCTTATTTATTATCAAATCAATTTATTAATGAACATTTTAAATTAAAATATTTGATATATAAATGCATATGTTTTGATATATAATTGGAAAGATTATATCTAAATAAATAAAAACACCTACAAAAACTCTGTAGGTGTTTTTCGGATTGGGTAAAATTTGTCTAAAATTTAAAGTATTTAATTATTGTAAATAACAAATAAACTCGATCTAAATATTTGCAATCTTTACAATAACGTCGATAAAATAGTTTATACTCATATTCACTAATTACCTCCTTGTATTCTTGTATATCTCTAATTATAAATTTATTTATATTAAAAGAATAAAAATATTTAAACTAGTTAATGTTTTTAAGGAAAACTTGTTATTATTCCATTTCAAAAACAAAGGTAGAAAAAATGGAAATGTTATTAAACGAAAATGATATAGTTGTAGGTGCTAGTTTTACAAACGGTACTATTCAAGATTATATTAATGAAGAAAAAACTTATGGTTTATTACGGCATGAAGAAACAACAGTATTCTGGTTTCTTTTTAATAAAATAGAATCAACTGATGATGTAAAAGAATTATATTCTCATATTATTAAAGAAGAGCATTTTATTCACGATGATCACGGTGAAGAAATTGTTTTATTTAATAAAAAAGGTGATAAGAAATTCGAAGATTTAGTTAAATTAATTGATGATTATTTAAATGATGAATTAGGATAAAAAACAACAATTTACCCTTAGGGTAATTTATTTGGTTTTTATGCTATAATGCAAAAAAATTGCCCTCTTATTAAAGAGGCAAAACAAGGACATACTATCAAAACATTTGGTTCAATAGCACTATGTGATGAGATTCTAAAAGCACTAGAAGAAGAAGGATATGAACATCCTACGGAAATACAAAAAAAAACTATACCTATTTTATTAAAAGGTTTAGATGTAATCGGAGCTGCAAAAAGTGGTACAGGTAAAACTGCTGCATTTGTATTACCAATTTTAGAGAAACTTAAAGATACTCAACACCATGAAGTAAAAACACTTAGATGTGTAATTTTAGTTCCTACAAGAGAACTAGCAAAACAAATTTCAAAAGCAATTTCACATTATTCAAGACACTTGAATATTGTACATGCTGAAATATTTGGTGGAGTTTCAAATAAACTTCAACAAATTAAACTACAAAAAGGTGTTGATATTATTGTAGCAACAGCTGGTAGACTACAAGATCATATTGTAAACAAAGGTTTAGATTTATCTTCTGTTAATATGATGGTTGTTGATGAAGCTGATACTATGCTTGAATTAGGATTTGTAAAAGAAATTGAAAGTATTATTTCTTTAATTTCTCCTCAAAGACAAATTATGATGTTTTCAGCAACAATTTCTCAGAATGTTAAAAAACTTGCAAAAGAATTTTTAAACAGACCTGTTGTTGTAGAAGTTACAAATAGAAGACAAACAGTTAAATTAATTGATCATGTTGCCTATTCTGTAGATTCAGAACAGAAAAAAGAGATGTTATCATTTTTAATTGGAAGTAAAAACTATTCTCAATTATTAGTATTTGTAAATACTAAAAAAATGGCAGATACTTTAACTGAACATTTAAACCTTGATGGTTTATCTTCACTTTGTATTCATGGTGATATTAAACAACCAGCACGGGCAAGAGCTATGAGAAAATTTAAAGCTGGTGAAATTAGAGTTTTAATTGCAACTGATATTGCTGCACGTGGAATAGATATTCCTCAATTGCCAATAGTTGTGAATTACTCACTACCTGAAACAACTGATGATTTTACTCATAGAATTGGAAGAACAGGAAGAGCTGGAAATAGAGGTTGTGAAATTACTTTATTAACAGTAAAAGATTACAAACAATTTGCTGAAATTCAAAAAGATTTAATGCTTGAAATTAATAAAGAGCAATTAGATGGTTTTGAGTTA
Source organism: Campylobacteraceae bacterium (assembly GCA_013215985.1). GTDB lineage: Bacteria > Campylobacterota > Campylobacteria > Campylobacterales > Arcobacteraceae > NORP36. The sequence goes on along the minus strand of JABSOL010000200.1, from coordinate 1,890 downwards.
ACTGAAAAAGAGCATAGAGTTGCAAGATTTAAAAGAGTTTCTCTAGCTGAGAAAAAAGGTATGAAAATGCCTAAAAAAAGACCTTATGTTAAACCTGCGCTTAAGTCTAAAAAAACGACTAAAAGAGATGCAAACAGAAAGTTTAGAAAAGACTAGCCAAGGCTAGTTTTTCTATATTCTTAAAATCTATCTAAAGTTATCAAATACTAAAGGTGATTTTAAATCTAATGTTTTTAAGTGAGCCATTACAGTTTGTAAATCATCTAAATTCTTACCAGTAACTCTAATTTCGTCACCTTGATTCACTGATTTTACTTTTAATTTTAATTTTTTAATTTCATTTTGAATAGTTTTTGCTTCGTCTTTTTGAATTGAATCAATTAAAGGATAAGTATATTTTCTATTTCCACCTGAAGAATCTTCCATTTTTGCTTCATCAAGCGAATTAATAGGAATCCCTCTTTTATTTAGTTTTGAAAGTAAAACATCATAAATTGCCTCTACTTTATTATCACTTGCAGAATTAATAGTAATAGTTTTAGCACCTTCACTGAAAACTATTTCTTTTTCAATACCTTTAAAATCGTATCTAGTATTACACTCTTTTTGAGCTTGAACGATTGCATTCTTTAATTCCTGAAAATCTAATTTTGCAGAAATATCAAATTGATGTTCTTTTGCCATAATTAATCCTATATATTTTTTATTTATTATATGAAATTTAATATGTCATAAGTATTAAATTTGTTGTTTTTCTGTAAAAACCACTTAGAAAGAATAGTATTGTATAAAGTTTTGTACTCAAGAGTGTAAATTTGGTTATTTTTATCTAAATTATCTAAAGATGGATACTCACCATACATACCACCTTTTACATCTCCTCCTAAAATAAAAGAGAAAGTTGCTGTTCCGTGATCAGTCCCATTTGATCCATTTTCTTTAACTCTTCTACCAAATTCGCTATAAGTCATAATTAATACATTATTGAATAAATCTCTTTTTTTAAGCTCATATACAAAAGACTCTAAACTTTTATCTAAATCTTTTAATAAAGAATCTAGTCTTTCTTTTTGATTTGAATGAGTATCATAAGATTTCTGAGATACTTTTATTACTGGAATTGAAAGTTTAGAGTCTAATAAAACTAGAGCTTCTTTAAATGATTTAGATAATGAGCAGAACTCAAAATCTTTTTCACTTTTAAAATCTTCTTTTATATATAAAGATAAACTTTTATTAGCTCTTTGTATAGATTTTTTTTGTTTAGATAAAAAGTTTAGTTCATTTGAATTATTTAAAGAATAAGTTTCATCTCTTAAAGACGATGACTTTTTAATAAAATCTTTTACATTTTTTATTTGAAGAATATCTATATCTGATGAAAATAAATAAGGTTTTTTTCTTTTACCAATTACTATAGCTTGTGCTGGTCTCTCCGGTGAAAGTTCAAAATTTTCAAGAGAACTTAACCATCCTTTATTTAAATATTCATTTGATTCACTAGCAGTTTCTACTATTTGGATTGCTCTAAAGTGAGATAAATTAGGTTTTTTATATCCTAATCCATTTATAATTGCTAAATTTTTATTTTTATATGTTTTAGATAAAAAAGGCATAGATGAATTTAAAGCTAAGTTTTTATCTAAAATATTATATTCCTCTTGATTTAAAGCTAAACTAGGTCTTAAATCATAATAGTTTTTTTCTTTATAAGGAATAACAGTATTTAAATAATCAACTCCTCCATTTAATTCTATTAAAATTATTTTCTCTCGCTCTCTCCTCGAGCTGTGCTGGGAGACGGACTCGTGCTTTGGCGTCGACTTCCACTCGGATGGCATCTGCTACTTCAACACTTGGGAGTGGGAGGAGATGGATGGAGGGAGAGGG
>JABSOL010000199.1 GCA_013215985.1 Campylobacteraceae bacterium | reverse complement strand
CTAGTAGGTATAGAAGAAAATTTGAATGACAATTTGGATGCCGAAATGATAACAAATAATACCGATAACACGAAGATGGGTTTAACGTTTGATGATGCAAATTAATCGGTAAAATAAACTAATGAATGTGTTTTATCCAACGTATTATGCGAGGACTCAGAAACATTTCTATCGGAATGCAAAAACTATTTGACGCTAAAAGAAACTAGAGATAATCGAATCAATCGATAAAAGATATTATAAAGTATTTTGATCAAACAAGAAGTGGAGATAATTATATTATTACATCATGTAATAAGCCTAAAGATAGAATGAATGAAATTTAATTAATAAATTTAGTTAATAAAAATATTAGGACCTGGTTTTAATTCTCATTCTTTTAGACAAGGACTTATGGAGTTGTAACCTAAATTCATAGACAAAATGAATGAGGTTAAATAACAGCTACAATAAAACTATGAGATATAATAATCAAAACCAAATTATTACAAAATTAACATCAGAAGATAATGAGTTTTCTTTTACTTATGATGTTCATGCTAATGTTTTAAGTGATGGTGAAAAAACTTACACTTATACTGCTTTTAACAAAATATTAACTATTTAAAAAATGGTAAAACTTTAAGAATGAAGTATGACAGTTTTAACAATCTTGTTAAAAAATTGAAGATAATAAAACAACATATTATATTAATAAAGAGTATGAATTCAGCCTGACATTCTAGTTTGAGATATTTCATATATCAACATATGAAAGCTAATTATATCTTCTCTGTATAAATGGTATATCTATTTATTTTACTTAAGTCGATTAAGACACGTGTAAATTTTGGAACAGTGTAAGAATAAAACAATTCTTTTATTCTTACATTAAGGCTTATATCATCTCAGATAAAGATTATTATCTATAAAATATCAAAATCTCTTATTCCTGTTCTTTTGACAAAATAAACATTTTATTTTCTATATGTTCAATCATTTTATCAGCTTCTGGTTTTGCTAACATTCCATTTTCTAATAATTCTTTTATTACTGTTCTTTCTTTATTTAATAAAAGTCTTTTTGCTATTTTACTTTGAATACTTCCAATTATCTTTGGAAAAGATTTATTAATATTTTTTGTATATATGTGGGCATTTTCTTTATTTTTTAATATATCACTTCTTACTTGTTCTAAATCTTCTTTTGAACAAGCTATTTGTTCTACATGTGATAAAACTTCATCTTGTGCTAAAATAAAAGAACGTGCGATTTCATAAGATAAATAAAGATTTGAAAATGAATACTTATTAAATAGTTTTTTTAAAAATGATGTTTTACCTTTCTCTATATTTTTAATTCTCCATATTTCTTCTAAAGAAGGTCTAGGTGTAATTGTAGGATACTCATCTAATGCTTCTTCTATTGCACTAATAAGTTTATGTGTTGCATCTTCACTTAAGTAACCTTTTTTAAATTCTTGCCAATAAAATTTTCTTTCATTTTCTAATAATCTTCTTCTAAACTCTATACTTAATTCTTCTTTTGAAATATCTTTACTTTCTATATTTAAGTAGTTTAGTTTTTTATATTCATCTATTTCTTTTATATTTGACCAATTAACCTCTTTAAAAAATTCATTATTTTGAAGTTTTGGAAGAAAGTCTTGAATATTTTTATAGACTGATGCTTTTGCTTTTTGTACTGTTTCTTCTTTTGCAGCTGGAAGTTCATTTAATTTTAAATAAGCTAATAAGGATTCAATTGTCATACCATTAATAGTGATAGTTAAAACAACTATTCCTGCAGTTAAAAAGAGTATTTGATCCCCTATTTCTTTATCTATTAAATCACTTTGAGCAACGCTTAAAGCCAAAGCTAAAGATACTGCTCCTCTTAACCCACCCCAAACAAGTACAATAGTTTTCTCTTTTGTAATTCCTACTCCTATACGTTTTAAAATTGGAATAAATAAACTTACTGAAAAAGCTCTAATTATCATAATTCCAATATATAAAATAAATAGTGTTGTCCAATATTCTGGTGAATCTAATGTTATTCTTGTTATTACTAAAACTCCAACAAGTAAAAAAATTAAAGTATTTGCAATATAAGCCATCATTTCCCAAAAATGGTGTAGAAAGTCTTCAACTTCAGGAGATATTTTTGTTCTTCCTATACTTGAAAACATTAAAGCAAGTGAAACTAAAGCAACTACTCCAGAAACATGAAAAACATGTTCTGCTAAAAAAAAGACCATATATGAAACCCCAATTGATAAACTAATTTCAACTAAAGGGTTATTAAAAACTTTAGAAATAATTGTGATTGCTATGTATCCAAATATTACGCCTAATGCTAAACCAAAAATTACAACAAAAGAGAATTCTTTGATAGCTGAAAAAATATCAAATGAACTTTGTCCACTTGTATAAAGAGTAAAAAATAAAGTAAATAATACAATAGCTGTACCATCATTAAATAATGATTCTCCTTCAATTAAAGTTTCTAATCTTTTTCTAGAACTTACTTCTTTTAATATAGCAACAACAGCTACCGGATCTGTTGCAGAAATAAGTGCGCCGAACATTAATGCTAAGTGCCAATTCCAATCCCAAGGAAAAAGGTAATGAATTAAAACAGCAGTTGCAATTGTACTTACAATTAGCCCCGGAACTGCCAAAATAGCAATTTGTGAAAAAATTCTTTTAAAAAGATGTACTTCAATACAATAAGCTGATTCAAAAATTAAAGTAGGTAAAAAAACAAATAAAATTAAATGCGGATCTATATTAGATACTAAAGTCATTGATTCTGAGATAATAGGCATAAAATTTTGGAAAAAACCAAAACGTTCAATTCCACCTAAAATCAAACCAATCAATAGTAAAGCAACTGTATAAGGAACTTTTGTTCCTTTTGTAAAAATTAATGTTAAAGCCCCTGTTAGGATAGAACCTATTACAAATATTAAGACAAGTAAACCTGTAGAATTTTCCATAGTCTGTCCTTTAATAAATATCTCTATATTTTTTCTGAATTTCTAAAAATTCATCTATGTTTTCAAATAATATATCAACAAGTTTAGGTTCAAAATGTTTTCCTTTTTCTTCTTTAAATAATTTTAATAATTTATCAAGAGGCCAAGCTTTTTTATAACATCTAGAACTTCCTAAAGCATCAAATACATCTGCTACTGCAGTAATACGTCCAAAAATATGAATTTCTTCTTTTTTTAAACCTCTAGGATAACCAGTTCCATCCCATTTTTCATGATGCTCATATGCAACAATTGAAGCTGTTTTTAATATTTCTCTTTTAGAGTGTTTTAACATGTCATACCCCAGTTGTGCATGAGTTTTCATAATTTTCCATTCTTCTGCATTTAATACATCATTTTTTTTTAAAATAGAATCAGGAATTCCAACTTTTCCAATATCATGCATAGGTGATGCTTCTTTTAGAATTTTTATATTATGTTTACTTAAATGGTATTTTGTAGCTAAAATCACTGAATATGCGGCAACCCTTCTTACATGGTTACCTGTTTCTTTACTTCTACTCTCCCCAATAGCTCCCATAGTAAAAATTACTTCTTTTTGTGTATCTTCTATTTCTATATTTAATTCTTTAATTTTATTCATATTTTCATGTAAACTAGAAGTCATATGATTAAAAGTATTGGAGAGTTGTCCAAATTCATCTTCTACTTCAATAGGTATATTTTCTAATAGATTTATTTTATTTGAAGATATATTTTTAATAAAAGATATAATTGTAGCTAGTGGCATATTTATTCTCGAAATTAGTGTTGCGCCAGAAAAAAGAATTAAAAATAATAATATTAGACCTACAACTATTACAATAAATGTAGATCTTTTCGTAACACTGTCAGAATTATTTAAAATATCAATTTTAATAGTATTAGAATAAGTATTTAATTCATTAATCGTGTTAAATAGTTCTTTATTTAAAATATCTTTTTTATCTTTTAACATATTTAAATCTATTACATGTATAAGAATTTGGTTTTTTGCATTAATAATATAAGAAATAATTTCTTTTATATTAATAAAGTTTGTTCTAATTTCTGATATTTTTTCCTTATCTATAAGTAGCAAGCCATTAAGTTTTTCCAAGCTATTATCAATTAGTGTTTTTGTTTGAACCAGCTTATTACTTATTATATAATTAAGTAAATCCATGTCTTTTTCATAAATAATACTGTTAATTTGTTTTTGAATATCTAAGATAGAAAGATCCAGCTTTTTATTAATACGACCTATTGTTTCAAAGTCTTTAGAAAAAAGAATTTTAATTGATGAAGATATATTTTTATTATTTGCAAGATCTTTTTGTATTTTTCTATGTAATCTTTTTTTC
>JABSOL010000198.1 GCA_013215985.1 Campylobacteraceae bacterium | reverse complement strand
AAATATATTCTAGCTTCTCTCTTGGATAAATATCATAATATCCATCTTCTTTGAATAGGTTTTCTAATAATTTGCCATTATATATGGGGTATCTATTTTGTAAATACTCTTTTACATTATTCATATTTAAATCATAATTTATTTCATGAAAATTTATTTTCATTTCATTTGCTTTTTCAATATTATCCAAGAATTGATAGGATAAGTAGCTTATATTATAAATAAATAATTTTTGGTATCTTTTTAGGTCTAATGAATGATTTTTCATTCCATCAATGATTTCTATCAGTTTTTCTTTAATTAATAACTTTGAATAGTTCTTTAAAATAAAATGCAACTGATATTCTAAAAGATTCAAATCTAAAATTTTGTCAGTTTTAGAATATTTATCTCTAAATGCATTAATTTTAACTAATGCAATTTCATATTTTTTTTCTTCTATTAAATCAAGTATCACAAACCCTAGTTTTGTACTTTTATAAGCTTTATATATCTTAAATATTTTTTTAAAAAACTTCAATTAATCTCCTATATTATCTAATGCATCTTTAACAAATTTCATAAAGATATTTTGCTCGTCGACTATTTTATCTATATTTTTTGCAAGCTTATTTACTTCCTCTGATTGTTTAACAGTATTTCTTTGTTCACTATGTGGTTTTAATCTAACTTCAGCTAAATCATATTTCCTTTTTACTTCAATTAAATTCTTATCAATTATTTTAATACTTGGGTCTTGAATTGTTTTATGAATTTTATTTGAAGTATTTATATCTTTTATACTATCAACTCTTTTATTTATATTGTCTGAAATTATCTTTTGTTCAGCTTTTATTTCTTGTTCAATCTGTTTAATAGATTTTGGTTTAGAAGTAGGAATAAAAACATCATTTACAATTGATTCATTCTTTTGTTTCAATACTTCTATTTGATTGCCACCACCTGGATATACTTTTCCTTTATAGTTTTGTGAAGCCACTGTACTTTCTTGTAGTTGAGTGCCTTTTATAAATTTACCTTCTACTACATATGATATATCTTTTTTAAACTTAGGCGTAACAGCAAGATATTCTCTAACTTGTTGCTCTGACAGTATTTTATCTTTTGTGGAGAAGTTTCCAACGTAATCTAATTTACCATCATCTAAAACTTGTTTATCACTAAGTGCAATATAAACTTTTTCTTTTCCTGTTGCAGGATAAGATATTATCTTTTTATTTGGATCTTCTGGAGTATTTCTATCTTTATCAAGAGTAAGTAATAATTGATTACCTTTATTATCTCTTGCAATATTATCAAGCTTTTTATCTACACTAGGTAATAAAGCCTTCTTTAATCCAGCCTTAGCAACAGCAGTTACTCCAGTTAAAGACATAACTCCTTCTGCTACTTTTTCACTAGCTAAATATCCTTGCACTCTGGAAGCTGAATCATCTCCATAAAGTTCATTCATTCTTTGAGATGTTTTATCATCTGTAGTATTTTTAGCTAAACTCTCTGTTGCATCAACTACATCTTCTCCAAATCCCCACATGCTGTTTAATAAAGATTTAGCTGCATCTTTTACATCTTCTAATGAAGCATTAGATATATAATCTTTTGCATCTATTAAAGCTTTTTTAGTTGCTTCAGGTAAGTTCTTTACTCCTTCATAGACTTGTGCTGCTGTATCAACAACTCTATCTCCTAAATCAGATACATATTGCTTTTCTAAAGATTCTTTTGTAGTTTTTTGAGTATTTTCTTTTGTAAAGTTTTTTATCTTTGTAAAGTCAGAACCTGCTAAGTCTGCTATTAATGTATCACCATTTGTTGTTCCATTATTAAACTCTTGTTGATTTTTAACTTTAAATAAGTCACCTTTATTTGTTTGGAGAAATGCTTTTGCTTCTTTATCTTCTTCATTTCCTAAAACTAAAGACCATGCTTTATCAGTTTGTATCATAGCTTGTTGAGATAAAGAGTATTGAGCTCCTTGTAATTGTTCATTTGTTGGATTATTTGTTTTATATTTTTGTTTTGCGAAGGCTTCGATTGTATCTTTATTATTTAAAAAAGTTATTTCAGTATTGTTTAACTGTCTATGTGCAATCTTAGCTTTATCTAACTTATTAAAATCTCTAGTATTTTGAACTACTGTTTGATTTAATTCATTTGGTCTTGAAAGATTAGTTCCTATTTTATTATATGAGGTATTGTTAATAGAAGAGCCATTTTCAGCATATTGAGCTTCTAATAATTTTTGTCCTAAATCTCCAAAGTTTTTAGAGTATTCTAGATTAAAGGTGCCTTTCCCCGTTTATCTTTGGATCATTTACAAACTTTTTATCTACATCAAAGATTAAAGTTGCCAGGCACTTTTATTTGTATAATTATACAGATGAGAATTTGCATAATCTTCCATTACGTTCCTCCTCCTTTTTTTACATTTACTATTTTTTGCATGCTATATAGTATTTTTAATTTCATTTATTAGTATAGTTAGTTCTGGTTTTTCTGATTTTAAATTCAATAAATTATTTTTTGCTTTTTCTCTTGCTATATTATTAGAGTGATATAGTTGATTGATATTCTTTTTTAAAGACATAGTAAACTTATCATCATTTGATAATTTATCAATTTTTAAATATAAAGAATATATATATCTCTTTTCCATAATATATTCTTTTGTTAAGTCAATAGTTTTATTAATAAAACTATACCATGTATTATTAGTATAGTCATCTATAAACATATCATCAGAATAATCCCAAAGTTTTGGAGATTTTAGTGCGATAATACTAAATAATGCTTCTTCTCTATCTTTTTCATCATTTGAAATAAGCTTTGAAGTAAGTAAATATACTTTTTCACTAGATTCAATATCATTTAAAGATATAAATTGTTCTTGAATTATTTTTAAATTATTTTTAATCTGAGAAGGAACTAGTTGTTCTTTTACCGACTTTATTTCCATAATTAGTACTTCATCTTTTATTTCTTCTGTAATATTTTTCAAATAGTTAATTACTAATTCTTTCTTTTTTAAAGATACATTTTCATAATATTTATTTTGTTTAAAAAAATCTTTTATTTTATTTTCATCATAGATGGGATAGGTATATTCCAAAAGTTCAAATTCTTTATCCGACATTTTAATATCTAATTCACCTAATACATTATTCTTTTCAAGATTAGCTTTTTCAAGCTCACCGTTAATAAGAAAAACTATCATTTTTAGGTTATAAATAAATCCCTTAAAGTATTGTTTATATTCTATTTTATAACGTTCTTTTGAATTTATGAGATTAATTACAATTTTAGATTCATTTATAAACTTATCATAATCTTTAAAAGCAAATAGTAAATGTAATTTTATTATATTTACTTCTATTTTATTTTCCAAATTAAATCTTTTATAATTCAATAATAGTTTTTTATAACTATTAAAAGCTTCATCAAACTTATATATTGCAATATCTTCAGTAATATAATGAGTTATATCTATAATTTTATTTACTTGATACTCATAATATTTCCGTTTAATTTTTTTAATCAACTAAAAATCCTTTAATATCATCAAATAGTTCACCTTTATAATTATCATATTTATTAAGTTCTCTATTCAACTTCGCTCTTTCTTCACTTTTTTTAACAGTTTGTTTAGGTCCTTTTATTTTATACTGTTTCCAATGTGAGTTCTCTGAAGCCTCATGTGCTTTCCCTAGTATATATTCATCTCTATTTTTTGATGCTTTATCCTTAACTTCTATAAAACTATTATCTCTAAGATCTGTATTTCCTATTTTTAAATTACTAATTAAATCTTCAACTTCTTTATTTTTGTATTCTATTACTATTTTTCTTCTATCTGGAATAACTTGGTTCTCAAATCCACCAGTAGCATGAGGATGAGAAAACTCTTTATTTTCTTGTCCTTTAACTTTGCCAATTAAACCAATATGTGTTTCTTTAACTACTACTTTTGTCTCAACTTCTGCAGTATTCCCTTTAGGCAATGCCAGATTAACTTGTCTATCATATGGTGTTTTTCCTGCAGATTCAAAGGTAGTAAAATTGCCAGATGCTTTTCCATTTAAAGAATGAGTAAGAAGAAGATTGCTATTTTCAGATAAAGTTTTTGCCATAATTGGTCCGTCAAAACTTTCAACCCAATCTTTTGCTCTAGTTTTTGCGTCACTTTTACTCATACCCTGTGTAATAAGTCTTTTCTCTAATAGTTGCCTTGCATTGTTATTGGAAAGAACAATATTTATAATTTTACTATCAACTTTGATTGAACTTGATTCTTTGATATTAATATTATCAAGCTTTTTATCCCCATTAGGCAATAATACTTTTTTCAATCCAGCCTTAGCAACAGCAGTTACACCAGTTAAAGACATAACTCCTTCTGCTACTTTTTCACTAGCTAAATATCCTTGCACTCTGGAAGCTG
>JABSOL010000018.1 GCA_013215985.1 Campylobacteraceae bacterium | reverse complement strand
ATGAAAATGAATTTATGCAAGCTATTTTAAATATAGTTAATAATTCAAAAGATGCTTTATTAAATAATCCAGAAAAAGACAGAAATTTATCTATACTTTTTAAAAATAAGAATGATAAATTATTGATTGATATTATTGATAATGGACCTGGAATTATAAATATAAATGAAGCTAAAATCTTTGTACAGTATTTTTCAACTAAAGAAAAAGGTCATGGAATTGGACTTTATATGACTAAACTAATTATAGAAGATAAAATGTCAGGTAAAATTAGATTAAAGAAACTAGATAAAAAAACTTGTTTTAGAATTAAATTAAAGGTATATAATGAAATTGTTAGTTCTTGAAGATAATGTTTCTTTATCAAAAGTTATTAAAAGAGCCCTAGAAAAGGAGGGTTATGATATTGATTCTTTTGATGATGGTGAAAAAGCATTAAATGCCATTAAAGATGGTTACTCTTGTTTTATTTTAGATATAAATGTACCTTCGTTAGATGGTATTTCTGTTTTAAAAGAGATTAGATCTTATTATAAAGATGTTCCTGTATTAATTATGAGTTCAAACCATGAATTAGATAAAATTAAATCAGCATATGAATTAGCTTGTAATGATTATATTAAAAAACCATTCTTTATTTATGAGTTAATTCAAAAAGTAAAAAGTTTATGTACTATTGAAAATAAATACCTTCAATTCTCTCTTTCGTGTAAATATTCATTTATTGAACATGTTTTATATGAAAATGGTGAGAAAATAATACTTGCAAAAAAAGAAATACTTTTTTTAGAATTATATATTAAAAATCTAAATAGAGTTGTTTCGTATGATGAATTAGAAACTTACGTTTGGGAAGGTGAAATTACTAATTTAGATAATATTAGAGCCCTAATTAAAAGACTTAGAAAAAAACTACCCGCTGATAGTATCAAAATAGTTACAGGGCTTGGATATACTCTTTCAAATGAAGTTAAACTAGTATAAGTATAGTTTTGATAAAATAAAAAATTGAAACAAAAAGGCAAAAGATGAAATATGGTGAAAAAGAAATAGTAGAATTTGATATTAACAAAGAAGAAAACTATTGGCCAAATAATAATAATAAAAACTACGTAATTAAAATTGAACTTCCAGAGTTTATGTGTAAATGTCCAAGAAGTGGATATCCAGACTTTGCAACAATTTTAATTGAATATACTCCTGCTAAATTAGTAGTTGAATTAAAAGCTATTAAAATATACATTAATTCATTTATGAATAGAGAAGTTTCTCATGAAAATTCTATAAATGAAATTTTTGATACTTTATTTAAAAACTTAGAACCAAAATGGTTAAAAGTTATTGGTGATTTTAAGCCTCGTGGTAATGTGCATACTGTAATTGAAATAGATTCAGCGAAAATTTAAGGTATAACTTGGAGAGATTAGTAACTACATCAGAAGCAGCTCATCTTCTTGGAATTTCTCTTCAAGGGGTACACTATCGTATTAAAAATAAAAAACTAAAGTCTATTAAAGAAGGCAATAAAACTTTAGTATATGTACCTGATATTGAAGGCGAAAAAAAAGAAGAAACGATAGCCCAAGATAAAATACAAGAAACAAATTTAATAATATCATTAAAAGATGAACAAATTTATCTATTAAAAAAATCTATAAAACTTATGAAAAGACAATATATTTCTGAAATATCTAGACTTGAATCTTCTCATGATAAAGTTCTTGCTGTTTTTAATAGAGAAATAGAGCTTTTACAAAGTGCCTTTAATGAAATGAGATCTGTTTATAAACAGCCTTTAGTAATTGAAAAAAAAGATAAGTATATTTCTACAAAAGAATTTTCAGGATATTTAAGATCTAATGGAAAATCTGTACAAGAAATAAAATTTATAGTTTTAGAAGCATTAAGAAGAAAAGATAAACGATTTGTTTTAAGTAAAAATGATAAAAAGATTTTGATTTTAAATGAAGATTTCTCAGATTTAATTTAATGAATATAAACAAACAATTTGATATTTTATATAATTTTTTAAATCAAATCTCACCAATAACTTTTATTACTTGGTAAGAATCAAAAAAATATTTTTCAACAAAATCCTTAAATAAAGGAGATCATCTGTTTTTAATGGAAGATAAAGTAACTGATTTTTATTTTCTAATAAAAGGTTTAGCTAGGTATTATTATTTAAATGAAGATGGAAAAGAGTTTAATAAATCTTTTGCAGAAAAGCAAGGGCATTTGATAAGTAGTATTTCTTCGGTATCTCATGGTTTACCTTCTCCTTTTAGTGTTGAAATTTTAAGTGAGTTTATTACACTGCACATCTCTTATAAAAATATTTTAATTTTATGTGAAAAAAACATTGAATGGAATAATTCACTTTTACGTATTTATGAAAACCTTGTGATAAAAAAAGAAAAAAGAGAAGCTTCTTTCCTTCTTTTAGATGCTAAACAAAGATATGAAATATTTTTAGAAGATTATTCAATGATATCAAATATTGTTCATGATTATCATATTGCTTCTTATTTAGGAATTACAAATGTTAGTTTAAGCAGAATAAGAAAAGAGATGAAATTAACATAGGTTAATGACAATAGTAATTTAAATCTATATACTTCTTTATTAATTAATAGGAAATAACATGACATTAAAAATCGCAGAACTGAAAGATATAAAAGATATATTAGAATTGCACAAAAAATATCAAATAGATGGAATTTCGAATGAAGATAAAAAAGATGGGTTTATAACGACAAATTTTACAAAAGAAGAATTAACTTCTCTTATTATAGATGAAAAAGGTCTTTTTATAGCAATAAAAGACAATAATATTGTTGGATATATTATGTCTGCTTCATGGGAGTATTGGAAACAATGGCCAATGTTCGTTTTTATGGAAAAAGATTTAAAGAATTTGTCTTATCTTGGAAAAAAACTAGATACTAAAAACTCTTACCAATATGGACCTATTTGTATCGATAAAAGTGTACGAGGTACAGGAATACTAGAAGAATTATTTGATTTTGCACTTGAATCAATGTCAAAAAGATATGATATTTTAGTAACATTTGTAAATAAAATAAATGAACGTTCTTTTTCTGCACATAAAAGAAAATTAGGACTTGACGTAATTCAAGAATTTGAATTTAATAATAACAGCTATTATGAGATGGTGTATGATACATCGAAGAGGGTATTGAAAAAATATTAGGTATATAGATAAAATTAAAATAAGTGTGTGAAATTGTAATAATGCATACAAAAAAAAAGAGCGCTTAAAGCACTCTTCTCCAGATACCCAAACACACCAATGAAAAAGGTGCCTTGCTATGTTCCCATCCTGGGGCATTGTCTAAGACAATGATTGTAAAGGTCTAAAGAAGAGCATAAAAAATACCAATGTATTCTTTGTGCTATTCTTTTTAGAGTGAAATTTTATCAAAATAAACTTAAAATAACTATAAACCAAAATAATTTATAAAAAAAACACTTTTTAATATGAATTTTGATATAAAATCATAGTAGATAATTTACAAATAAATTTAATAAAAAGAGTATTAATGTCAAAAGAATTTTCACTTACAGCCCTAGCTTCAATTGTTTTTGCAATGCTAATTTGGGCTTCTTCTTTTATTGCTTTAAAAGCTGCAATGCAAGATATAGGACCATACACTGTTATTTTTATTAGAATGATATTTGCATCTTTATGTTTTGTGTATTTTATAAAAGGTTTTTTTAAATATAAGTTTACTAAAAAAGATATTTATTATATCTTAGCTTTAGGATTTTTTGAACCTTGTTTATATTTTTTATTCGAAGCTCAGGCTTTACAATACACTTCTGCCTCACAAGCAGGTATGTTAGCTTCATTAATGCCTTTAATAACTGCTATTCTTGCTGGATACTTATTAAAAGAAGTAATTACTCAAAAACTAATTTTTGGATCTTTATTAGCTATGATTGGTGTTATTTGGTTAAGTGTTAACTCAACTACAAGTGTAAGTGCACCTAATCCAATGTTAGGAAATTTTCTAGAGTTTTGTGCAATGTCTTGTGGTGCAGGATATACAATTGTTGCTAAACATTTATCTTCTAAATTTTCAGCTATTTTTATAACGGCAGTTCAATCATTTATGGGTTTGATTTTTTTCTTTCCATTTTTTATATACGAAATGAATACTATGACTATGAACTTTACGGTAGAAGGAATGTCTTGGATTCTTTATTTAGGAGTTGTGGTTACTTTAGGTGGTTATGGTTTATATAATTATGCAATTACAAAAATGGATGCTTCAAAAGTAGCTGTATATGTAAACTTGATTCCAATATTCACTTTAATGCTTGCCTATTTAATTTTAAATGAGAAAATGACTGAAACTCAATTAATTGCATCTGTACTTATTTTAATTGGTGTTATTATTTCTCAAATGAAATATAAAAGAACTAAATCGTTGAAATAGGCACATAAAAGTCTAAATCAAACTCTTCTTCATCATTTAGAAAATGATTTTTATGATAAATAGCATAAGAAGGAAGAGTTTTAGATTCATAATAACTATTAGGAAGCCAGTAGTTATAAATATAGTTCATAAGTTTTAAAACATCACCATAAGTTCCTTTATATGAAAAAACTGCGCATAGGCTCTTCGGAACTCTTAAAATAGAAAATGATTTATTACATCTAAAGTTTTTTTCTACTTCAATCCCTGCAATATATTGGCAGTCTTCACTTTTTGTAATAAGAGGATTATCATGATGAATTCCTATTTGTATAATATCTTGAATATTTTCTTCATAAGCATAAGCTAAAAGTCTTTGCCAGGTATGTCTAATCTGAGGGTTATATCCTTTATGTCTTATGTAAGCATAATTCTTTTCTTCACTTACTTTTATCTCTATTTTAATATTTTCAAATTCTTTTAAATCTATACTTTTTATATTCAAATTATTATTTGAGAATTCTTTATAAGATCCGTTTCTCCATTTTGTAGGAGTAAATGAGAATCTATTTTTAAATGCTTTTATAAAAGATGAATGAGATGAATAACCACACATGTTAGCTATTTCACTTATACTTGTATGATTATTTGTAATTAATAAATTTGCAGCTTTTTGTAGTCTTATGGCTGTAATTCTAGAAAATAAGTTTTCATTTGTTTCTTCTTTAAAGATTCTATGAAAATGATATTTACTTACAGAGTTTAATTTAGCTAATTCATCTAAAGTAATATTTGTATCTATATATTTGTAAATATAATATAAAGAATTGTTAATTATTTCTGCTCTTTGTTTTTTTGTATCTTTTTTCATAATAAATTATAACAAAAATAGCAATATAGAACAAATAAAATGAAATTTAGGATAAAGAATAAATATATCTATTTTTATATAATTTATAAAAAAAGGATAATTATGAAACGTTCATACATTAGAGAGATTTTAGATGCAACAAATGAAAATACAATATCTTTTGCAGGTGGTTTGCCAAATGCTTCTTTATTCCCTTTAAAAGAAATACAAGCAGCTAGTGTAAGAGCTTTAAATGATATTTCTTCTTTACAATACTCAAAGTCTTGTGGAATAATAGCTTTAAGAGAGAAAATAGCAAAAATGTATACAGAAAAGTTAGATTTTAAAACAAGTGCAGATGAAATATTAATCACAACAGGAAGCCAACAATCTTTTTTTATAATTTCTAAAATGTTTAAAAAAGAAGAAATTTTAATTCAAAACCCTTCTTATGTTGGAGCAATCTCTGCTTTTAATACTTTAGATTTGAGAATTAATGGGTTTGATAATATAAGTGATTTAAAAAATAAATTAAACTCTAATAATAATTTATATTTGATGAGTGATTTTCAAAATCCTCATACTTCTATTTACACAGATAAAGAAAGAGTAGATATTATAAATATTTTAAAATCTAAAAAGAATTATTTAATAGAAGATGCTGCGTATTCATATTTAAGTTTTGATGGAAATATCTTAAAACCAATTTCAAGTGAGTATGAAAACTCTTTTCACTTAGGTTCTTTCTCAAAGGTTTTAGTTCCTGGTTTAAGAGTTGGATGGATTAGAGCTAAAAAAGAATTTATAAATAAACTTCTTATACCAAAAGAAGCAATTGATTTACATACATCAACTTTAAATCAAATGATAATTAATGAATACTTAGAAAATAATGATTTAGACTCACATCTTAAAATAATTAGAAATGATTATAAAAATAGAATGTTATTTATGTCTAAATGTTTAAAAAAATATTTAAAAGATTTTACTTTTGATTTACCAAAAGGTGGAATGTTTATTTACGGACAATTGAATAATATAAATACTATGGAATTAGCACAAAAAGTTTTAGAAAAAGATGTAGCTTTTGTTCCCGGAGAAGTATTTTATTTTGATAATAGAAAATCTAATGAAATTAGATTTAATTTTACTAATTCTTCATACAAAGATATGATAAAAGGTATTAAGATTATTTCTTCGTTAATATAAATTATTTATATTAGATATACTTTTATATGATTTATTTAATACTTTTTGTTTCAGCTTTTGTATCAGCAACACTTTTCCCTTTAGGTAGTGAGGCTTTACTAATTTATAATATTAAAGAAAATTATAATATTTATCTTTTATTATTTTTTGCTACAACTGGAAATGTTTTAGGATCAGTTTTAAATTATTATTTAGGATTAAAAGGTGAAATATATTGTGAGAGAAAAAAATACTTAAAAAAAGAGAGTATAAACAAGTATAAAAACATATTTGATAAATATGGCTCTTATACTTTACTCTTCTCTTGGATGCCTCTTGTTGGTGATCCTTTGACTTTTATAGCAGGTATATTAAAATATAATTTTAAAAAGTTCTTATTTCTAGTTTTTATAGCTAAATTCTTTAGATACACTTTTATAGCTTACATTGTTTTATAAGAATTAATTCTGATATTATTTTTTAGGAAGAACTCTTTTTCTTTAGACATTGAACAAGTGTTAATGCTATCTTGAAATTAAAAAATTATTTTTAGCATTTATATATTATTATTAATTGTTGGTGAGAATGCTTTTGTTCCTAAATTAATTTTTTGTGAAATTTTTAGTTTATTAGCTTCTTCTTTTGTTATTACAACTTCAACTAATTGTTGAGATATAGCAATTACTGCAATATAAATTACATCTACTTTTTTAATTTCTAATATTTCTCCTTCAAAAGAGAACTTTTGACTACCTTGAGTTTTTAATAAAATATCTTTTGCATTTCCTTGATTTATAATTTTTCCGTTCTCTAAAACTATAAGTTTTGAGCTTAATTTATATATTTCACTAACATCATGGCTTACCATTATTGTAGTTAAATTAAATTCTTTATGAAAAGATAAAATATCTTTTTGTAATTTTTCTCTCATTTTATAATCAAGTGCAGATAAAGGCTCATCAAGTAAAAGTAGTTTTGGTTTTGACATTAAAGCCCTACATAAAGCAACTCTTTGTTTCTGTCCTCCACTTAAAGTTGTTGGCATTCTATGTTCTAATTCTTTTAATCTTGTCATTGATAATAATTTACTTGCTAAATCTTTATCCTTTTTTACATATAAAAGATTTTCTAAAATACTCATATTTGAAAATAAAGCATAGTCTTGGAATACAAAACCAATTCCTCTTTTTTGTACTTTTATTTTAAAGTTTTTATCTAGCCATATTTCATTATCTACAGATATAAATCCTTCTGCTTCTTCTAATCCTGCTAATATTCTTAAAAGTGTTGTTTTTCCAGATCCAGATAATCCAGATAAGGCTAAAAATTCACCTTCTTTTATTTCTATGTTTACTTCTAGTTTCATTAAACCATTTGAGCCGTGCAAATCTTTATTTATATCTATTTTAATCATCTGAATTCACCTAATCTTTTTTTGTTATTTGCATTAAACATGTAAACTGCCAATAAAACAGAAAAACTCATAATTAACATTAGAGCAGAGTATATATGAGCACTTTTATAATCTAAAATTTCTACAAATTCATAAATTGCAACAGAAGCAACTTTTGTTTCTCCTGGAATTGAACCACCGATCATTAAAACTACACCAAATTCTCCTACAGTATGTGCAAAAGTTACAACGAGAGCTGTTAAAACAGAAGCTTTCATATTTGGTAAAATTACTTTTAATATAGTTTCAAATGTTGACTTTCCCGCTATATATGATGATTCAATAATGTTTTTATTAATTGATTCAAAGCCAGATTGTAGGGGTTGAACCATAAAAGGAAGAGAATAAAAACAAGAAGCTATTACAAGTCCTGTAAAGTTAAAAACTAAGGATATTCCAAAGTTTTCTTCAAAAAATTCTCCTATAAATGAATTTCCTGATAAAGAAAATAAAATATAAAAACCAATAACTGAGGGTGGAAGAACTAAAGGTAAAGCTGTAAGTGCTTCAATAAAAGCTTTTGTCTTTTTTTTGCTTTGTGATAAATACCAAGCTAGTGGTAAACTTAAAATAAATAGTATTATTGTTGTAATACCTGCTAGTTTAAAAGATAAAATAAATGGTTCAAAGTCAAGATCTTTTAAGATATTTATTATTTCATTCATAAAAGATCTTTTATTGATAATTCACTAGCTTTTATTAAAGCTAATACTTCATCATTTATTTTTAAATCCAATCTTTGTGCACTTGAAGCTGTAATTAAACTATTTAATTTATGTTTACCTATTTCTAATTCAATAGAGCATAATAATTCACCCATTTCTATGTGAGTGATTTTTGATTTAATTTGATTTGAATAAGATAATAAACCTGAAAAATCTTTTGCAATAGCAATATGGGAGGGATTTGCAGATAAAATTACTCTTGAGTTTATTTTAGTATCTTTTAGTCCTAAACTCATCATTGATAAAATATGATTCTCAAATTCAAACTTTACAATATTTAAATCTTCTACAGATTGAATACTTATTACTTTAGCTTCTAGATTATTAATGTTCATGGTACTTGGTATCCATAGTTTTTAAGAATTACTTGAGCTTTTTCACTTAAAATAAAATCATAAAATTTTTTAACTTCAATATTGTTTTTTGCTCTATTTAAAATTATAATTCCTTGATTAATAGCTGTATATAAAGATGTATCAATTTTAATCCAGTTTATATTTTCTTTGAATTGTTTCATTCTTGGAGAATAAAGTGATGAAGAAGCTATTATTCCTATTTGTGCTGCTGATATTGAATATGTTACTGTTTGCGAAATTGATTGTCCATAAATTAATTTTTTATTTATTTCTTTTTCTATTCCTACGTTTTTGATAGCTTCAAGTGCAGCTTTTCCATAAGGTGCCGTAAGTGGGTTTGCAATAGCTATTTTTTTAATACTTTTGTCTTTTAATAAATACAGACCTTTTGAAAAGTCTCTTCTTTTTTTACTTAATAAAGAAATTGACCCTTTTGCATAAATTATAGGTTTTGTAAAGGACAATTTTTTATCAAATAAATTTTGAGGATATTTCATATTTGCCGACATAAATATATCATAAGGTGCTCTGTGTTGTATCTGTGCACTTAGTTTTCCACTTGAAGCAATTGTTACTTGTACTTTTGTATTTGGGTTTTGTACATTAAATTCTTTAATTAAATTATTTATTGCATAAGAAACATTAGCTGCAAGTGCTACATTTATTGTAGATGAAAAAAGATGTAGAGATGAAAATATACATGTAAATATAATTTTTTTAATCATTTTTTTGCTTAAATTATTGAAATATTATATGCTTTAAATTGAGCATATACTAATGTATCTATTTTTAAATCTAAACTTTTACAAGAAGAAGATGTTATTTTTGCATAAATAATATCACCTTCTTTACAGTCTATTTGAAGGTTAGCATTGACTCCATCATCTTCTATATTCGTGATCAAACCTTTTAATACATTTCGAGCAGATGTTTTATTTAAATCTTTATGTATTGTTATTGCTGATGTTTCTATCACAAAATTTATATTTTGATTAATCTTTAATTCTTTTTTTTGAACAAACTCTTTTGAATTAATAGAATATAGTTTTTGTTTTGATTCTAAAACTATTTCAATTTCATAAAAATCTTTTTTTAAATCTAATTTATTTATATAAGCTTTTAATCGTGTAAATGAAGGTGCTTCTTTATAATCTAAGTCCATTTTCTCATTAAGAGAATTTGATAATAGTTTTGAATAAACTAAATTTAATTCTTCTAATTCTTTATGGGTTTTAATTAATTCCTTCGCATATGCAGTTATTACAGTGCCTCCACCACCTTTTCCTCCTGATACTTTTGTAACTAAAGCTGAAGGTGATAGTTTATTAACTGAATCAATATTATCCCATGCTGTTTTATATGACATCTTCATATTTTTAGCAGCTTTTGCAATAGATCCGTAAATTTCAATATTTTTTAACAATTCTATTCTTACTTTTCCAATAAAGTTTTTATTGTCTTTATCGAGAAATATTTCACTTCTTAGATTAAATAAATTTTTCATAAGCGTAGTGTAACTAAATATATAACGCTATGTCAACAAATTATTTTAAATAAATTTGCTATAATTCCACAAAGGAATTTAATGCAAGAACATAATATTATTTCATTTATGCCAGATTGGGCTTTTTTTACCCTTCTGGCTTTGTTTGCTATAGTTTTGATTTTTTTAATTATTCGAATTTTTTTCTCTAAACCTAAACATTATTCTTATATTGAAGATACATTTTATAATGTTGTTTGGAAATGGTCTTGGAAAAAAGAGAAGATTAGAAACTTATATTGTTTTTGTCCTAAGTGTGAAGAATCTTTAGTTTATGATGATACTTCATGTAAAGAACGATTTGCATTACATAAAGAAACAAAATTTATTTGTGAAAAATGCCACTATTCTAGTTCTTTAGGTGGTGGAGATATTTCTCATTCATTAAAAATTATTGAAAGAGAAATAAATAGAAAGGTTAGATTAAATATATATGAAAAATAATAATGGTGTTAAATTAGAAAGATCTTATGAAAAACATATTAAAGTTTTTGGTAAGTCTTTAAAAGTATTAAGAGTTATTCTTATAGCTGTTGTAGGAATCGTTTATTCAGTTATGTTAGCAAATGAAAACGGATCTTATATTCCTATGGGATTTGCTGCTTTTTTTGTAGCTCTTTTAGTTTTTGCTATTTATTTAAGACAAAAGTCTTTTGTTTATTTTGGTGAATACTGTTTAGAAGCTAGTGAAGCGGGAGACATATATTTAACAATGTTACATGGACATTGCCCAAAATGTGAAGGTCACTTAAAATTAGTTAAAAAAAGAAAAGGTCTTGGAAAGTTTGTTACATTTATATTATGTGATAAAAATTCTACTCATATTTGGAATGCATTTGCTAATTCAAAAGAAGATAAGAATAAAAAAAAGAATGAATCTAAGTCTTAAGACTTAAATTCATTATATATACTTTTATTTTTCGAGTAGATTTTATAAAGTACTTTTTTATAAAAGAATTCAAGATAATTGGCGTGTAACCATAGTCTTGAAGCCCCTGTAGCTTCAAGTCGAGCTTCATCACTTAAAGTTTTATCTAAATACTCTTCAGCAGTTACATCATTTATTCCATATATTGGATCTCCAACAATTCTATGTCCAACTGCATATAAGTGAACTCTAATTTGATGTTGTCTTCCTGTATGTGGAATTGCCTCAACTAAAGTAATATTTTTTTCTTTATTGTATTCTATTGGTTTTATATATGTTAAAGATTCTTTACCTTCTTCATCATTTTCACAAATAGCCATACGAACACCTATGTTTTTACCTTCTTTTCTTAGTCTATAATTAATTTTTATATCTTCTTTTATTTCACCTTCTACTAAAGCTAAATAAGATTTTTTATACTCTTTATTCTCAAACATTGTAGCTAGGGCTTTTACTGCTTTTTCTTGAAGTCCAAGAAGTAATAATCCTGATGTTTCTGCATCAATTCTATGTGCTTGATTTGCTTTTTCTCCAAAATGATATCTAATCTCATCAAGAAGTGAATATTTTGTATTCTTTGAATTAGGATGTATCATTAAATGAGATGGTTTATCAAATAATGCGAATTCTTTAAAGGTTAATAAAGGTTTTAATCCTCTTGTATGACCCTCAAACTCGGCTATGTATATATGATCATCATGAACTATGTCTGAATTTTTATAAGCTATTTGATTAGCATCAAAAACCCTTTTTCTACTTAACATTCTTTGAGAGTATCCATGTTTTAGACCTAAGTCTTGTAATAAAAGTATCTGAATTGTTTTTCCAATAGTTGCTGGATATCTTTTTAAAATAAAGGGCAATTTGTATTCCTAAAATTTAAGTTTATATTAACAAAAAATTAATAAATCATTTGGTAATTTTTGGATATTATACCATAGAAAAAAACACTAAAATTTAATAAAATGAAGAAGGCTAATTTATGGTTGAGAGATATTCAAGAGAAGAGATGACAAAACATTGGACGCAACATGCAAGATATTCAGCTTGGCTTGAAGTTGAAAAAGCAGCCGTAAAAGCTTGGAATAAATTAGGTCTAATTCCAGATGCAGACTGTGAAAAAATTGTTAAAAATGCTACTTTTTCAGTTGAAAGAATTGAAGAAATCGAAGCTATTACAAGACATGATTTAATCGCTTTTACAACTAGTGTAAGTGAGAGCCTAGGTGATGAGTCTAGATGGTTTCATTATGGAATGACTTCTTCTGATGCTGTTGACACTGGTGTTGCACTTCAAATGAAATATTCACTAGAAATCATTATTGAAGATGTAAAAATGTTAATGACTTCAATTGAGAAAAGAGCACAAGAACATAAAATGACTTTAATGGTAGGAAGATCTCATGGTATTCATGGAGAGCCTATTACTTTTGGATTAACTTTAGCTGTTTGGTATGATGAAATGGCAAGACACTTAAAAAACCTTGATCAAACTATGGAAGTTATTTGTGTTGGTCAAATTTCTGGAGCAATGGGTAACTTCGCACATGCACCTTTAGAACTTGAAGATTATGCAATGGAAGAGTTAGGATTAAAATCTGAACCTTGTTCAAATCAAGTTGTTCATAGAGATAGATATGCAAGACTTGCTACAACTTTAGCTTTAATTGCATCAAGTGTTGAAAAATTTGCTGTTCAAGTTAGACATTTACAAAGAACAGAAGTTTACGAATGTGAAGAATTTTTTGCTAAAGGTCAAAAAGGATCTTCTGCTATGCCTCATAAAAGAAATCCAATTCTAACTGAGAACATTACGGGACTTGCAAGAATTATTAGAACTTGTGTTACTCCAGCTATGGAAAATGTTGCATTATGGCACGAAAGAGATATCTCACACTCTTCAACTGAACGATTTTGGTTACCAGATGCATTTATTACTAGTGATTTTATGTTACATAGAATGAACAATGTAATAGCAAACTTAACAGTAATGCCGGCAAATATGATGAAAAACTTAAACCTTACAGGTGGATTAGTATTTTCACAAAGAGTTTTACTTGAACTTCCAATTAAGGGCGTTTCTAGAGAAGATGCATATAGAATTGTTCAAAGAAATGCTATGAAAGTTTGGGAAGAGATTCAAGCTGGGAAACCATCAACAGATGAGAATGGAGAGTCTTTATACTTAGGACACTTACTTGCAGATGATGAATTAAGAGAATCTTTAAGTGAAGAAGCAATTAGAGAATGTTTTAATTACGATTATTATACAAAAAATGTTGATAAAATTTTCGATAGAGTTTTCAAAAAATAATAATAATAAAAAAATAATAAAAATAAAATAAAAAATAAGGTTATATATGGGAATTATGATTAGCAAACGTAATGGTAGAAAAGAAGTTCTAGACATTACTAAAATTCAAAAAATGACTTTTGAAGCAACTGAAAATTTAGCTGGTATTTCACAAAGTGAATTAGAACTAGATGCTCAAATTAAATTTATTGACGGAATGTCTTCGGCTGATATTCAAGATGCTTTAATTAAAACAGCAGTTGAAAAAATTGACATAGATGTTCCAAATTGGACTTTTGCAGCAGCAAGACTATTCATTTTTGATTTATACCATAAAGTTGGACGAGCTACTGGTGGAATTAAAGGTAGAGCATACTGTGATTTTAAAGATTATATTAGAACTTCTCAAGAATCTGGAAAAATGATTCCAGGTTTAGAGTTTGGATATGATTTAGATGATTTAAATGATCACCTTGTTCCAGATAGAGATTTCCAGTTTAATTATTTAGGTATAAAAACTTTATATGATAGATATTTAATTAAAGATGCAAATGCTGAACCAATAGAATTACCACAACAAATGTTTATGGGTATTGCTATGTTCTTAGCTCAAAGCGAAGACGATAAACAGATAAAAGCAAAAGAATTTTATGATGTAATTTCAAAATTTGAAGTTATGTTAGCAACTCCTACTTTATCTAATGCTAGAACAAATAGACATCAATTATCTTCATGTTATATTGGATCTACTCCTGATAATATTGAAGGAATCTTTGATACTTACCATGAAATGGCATTATTGTCTAAATTTGGTGGTGGAATTGGATGGGATTGGAACCTTGTAAGATCTTTAGGTGGAGTTATTGATGGACATAAAAGTGCTGCTGGTGGTACTGTTCCTTTCTTAAAAATCACTAATGATGTAGCTTTAGCAGTTGATCAATTAGGTACAAGAAAAGGTGCTATTGCAGTTTATTTAGAGCCTTGGCACATGGATATTGTTGATTTTATTGACTTAAAAAAGAATTCAGGTGAAGAAAGAAGAAGAGCTCATGATTTATTCCCTTCTTTATGGATAAGTGATGTTTTCATGGAAAGAATTATGGCTGATTCTCACTGGACTTTATTTGATCCTTATGAAGTAAAAGACTTATGTGAATTACATGGTGATGCTTTTAAAAAGAGATATGAAGAATATGAAAATGATCCTTCAATCACTAAGAATCAAATGAAAGCTAAAGATTTATGGAAAAAAATTCTTACTTCATATTTTGAATCAGGTAGTCCATTCTTATGTTTCAAAGATAATGCAAATAGAGCTAATCCTAATGCACATGTTGGAAAAATTAGATCTTCAAATCTTTGTACTGAGATTTTCCAAAATACAAGTCCTAATAAATATCTAATTAAATTAGAATATCATGATGGAACATTCTCAACTCATGAAGAAGAAGATTTAATTACTGTAGATTCAGGAATTGTTAAAAAAGCTAATAAAGTTACTGCTTTAGATTCTTTAGGTGGTAAAAAAATATTTATTGTTGAAAAAGAGAAAATAGATGGTGATACTGCTGTTTGTAATCTAGCTTCTGTAAACTTAAGTAAAATTAATACAAAAGAAGACATTGAAAGAGTTGTTCCAATAGCTGTTAGAATGTTAGATAATGTTATTGATTTAAACTTTTATCCTTTAAGAAAAGTAAAAGCTACTAACTTAAAATCTAGATCAATTGGTTTAGGTGTAATGGGTGAAGCTCAAATGTTAGCTGAGTCAAGAATTCATTTTGGAACAGAAGAACATCTTAAAAAGATAGATTCAATTATGGAAATGATTTCATATAATACTATTAAATCTTCATCTTTAATTGCAAAAGAAAAAGGTGCTTATCCAACGTTTGAAGGTTCTAACTGGTCAAAAGGTATTATGCCTCACGATCATACTCCTCAAGCAGTTGAAGCACTTTTAAATAAAGATTTATTTGATTCTTCTTATGACTGGGATGAGTTAAGATCTATGGTTAAAGAAAATGGAATGAGAAATGGTTACTTAATGGCTATTGCTCCTACTTCATCTATTTCTATTCTTGTAGGTACTACTCAAACAATTGAGCCTGTATTTAAAAGAAAATGGTTTGAAGAAAACTTATCAGGACTTATTCCTGTTGTTGTTCCAAACTTAAGCCCAGAAACTTGGGAATATTACAAACCTGCATTTGAAATTAATCAATTAGATTTAATTAGAGCAGCAGCAATTAGACAAAAATGGATAGATCAAGGTCAAAGTACAAATATCTTCATGAGTTTAGATAAAGCAAGTGGAAGATATTTAAATGAAATCTATATGTTAGCATGGAAACTGGGATTAAAATCTACTTATTACCTAAGAAGCCAATCACCAGAAGCATCTAACGATGTAGAAGATAGATCTATGGAATGTTCAGGTTGTCAATAAGACAAGCTGTTCTTCATAAAACAAAAATTTAGAAATATAGGATAGTTAATGGACGGAAGATTCAATAAGAAGATAATTTATAACCCAAAAAGTACTGAAAGTTTAAACGATAGAAGAACATTTGGTGGAAACCCAGATGGTATGTTAAACTTTACAAAAGCAAAATACCAATGGGCTTTAAATCTTTGGGATACAATGGAAGGAAACACTTGGTTTCCAAAAGAAGTACAAATGACAGGGGATGCAAAAGATTATAAATTTTTAGCTCCAGCTGAAAAAAGAATGTATGACCTTGTATTAGCTCAATTAATTTTTATGGATTCTTTACAGACAAATAATATTATGGATAATATGAATCCATATATTACTGCACCTGAAATTAATGCTATTTTATCTAGACAAGCTTATGAAGAAGCGAATCATTCAAAATCATACGCTGTTATGGTTGAGAGTATTTCTGATAATACAGATGAAATCTATGACATGTGGAAAACAGATCCAATGTTACAAAAAAAGAATGATTTTATTGCTAAAATCTTCTCAAATTTATGTGAAGACTTAACAGATGAAAACATTGTTTTATCTATGTTTGGTAACCAAATTCTAGAAGGTATGTATTTCTACGCTGGTTTTGCAGCTATGTATGCTTTAGGAAAATCAGGTAAAATGTTAGGTTCTTCTCAAATGATTAGGTTCATTCAAAGAGATGAAATCACTCACCTTTTACTTTTCCAAAACCTTATTAATTCTACAAGATTAGAAAGACCAGAACTTTTTACTCCTGCATTAGAAGAAAAAGTTAGACAAATGGTAAGAGATGCTGTTGAAATTGAATCTGAATGGGGAACATATATTACTCAAGGTCAAATCCTAGGATTTACTGATGGTATTATTAAACAATATATTCAATATTTAGGTGATAGAAGACTTGAAGCAGTTGGATATAAACCAGAATATAATGTTAAACACCCTATTCCTTGGGTTGATGGTTATGCATCATTTAATGATCAAAGAACTAACTTCTTTGAAGGAAATGTTGTTAACTACTCTAAAGGTTCTTTAGACTTCGACGATTTTTAAAAGTAAATTATATTTTAGAGTCTTTTAGATTCTTAATTTAGTTTATACTTCTACGTAAAATACGAACTAGGACACTTATGAGTGCTCTAGTGCGTTATACTGATTTAATTATATCTACTCTTAATTTTAGAATGAAACAGTGGATAAGTCATTGCTAATACGATTATTCCCCCTCCTAATACAAGTGATAATGTAATTTCCTCACTTAATATTAAAGAAGCAAATATAACTGCAAATATTGGTTCTAAACTAAAAATAAGAACTGCTCTATCTGCTGTTGTTTGAGATTGATATTTTGTTTGTAACCAAAAAGCTATTGCAGTAGATAATACTGCTGTTATACTTACAGTGATTAGAAGAGTTGAAGAAAATTCTTTAGGTAATAAATTATTATAATAAAAAGCAACTAACATCGCTAATATAGCCATTACTAATAATTGAATAAAAGTTAAAAGAATTGAATCTTTTTCTTTAGCATATAAATCAAGAATGATTATATGAATAGAACTTGTAATAGCTCCAATGATTACAAATAAATCTCCTTTATTAACATATCCGATACTAACACCACTAATTATTATTATTCCTGTTA
This sequence comes from Campylobacteraceae bacterium, assembly GCA_013215985.1. GTDB lineage: Bacteria > Campylobacterota > Campylobacteria > Campylobacterales > Arcobacteraceae > NORP36. The sequence continues at coordinate 8,688 of JABSOL010000018.1, read as the reverse complement.
TCCCAAGAAGAGCACTTATAAAACTGTCTATTGCAGGAAGTTTTTGTCTGATTATTGCTAAAAAAATTGGTACAAATATAATACCTAGTCCTGCTAAGAATCCTGTATTTGAAGATGATGTATGATTTAAACCTATTATAAAAAATGCAAAAGTAAGAAATAGAAAAATACCTAAAACTAAACCAAGAAGTAATGTTTTTATTTTAATAATTCCTTTTGATTTAATTAAAAAAGGAGCAAATATTAATGCTGCAAAAGAGAAACGTAACCATAAAATTGTAAATGTATCATTTTCATCTAGTGCTAGTTTCATAAGTGGAAATCCAATTCCCCATGAAAATGCTACATAAATAAGAATAAATTCTGCTTTTAGTTTATTCATTATATTACACTACATAACTATAGTTAGCTGCATTAATTATTTCTATTGCAGCATTATCAACATCAGATTCACTTGTTGCACGACCAAAGCTTAATCTTATAGTAGAATTTACTAATGTTTTATTAATTCCCATTGCTGTTAAAACATGTGATTCTTGCTGATTTCCAGAATTACATGCAGAACCAGTTGATAGAATTACCTTATTTAAACGAGAAAGAAATTTTTGCATATTAACATTAGGAAAGCTTAGACTTAAACAATGTGGTAAGCTACTCTTAAGGGGTGTATTACATATATACTTTATACTTTTTATTTTTTCTAAGAATCTATCTCTTAGTTTAATTAATCTCATATATTCATCCTTTTGTTTATTACGTGAAATATTTAGAGCTACTTGCATTCCTACAATACCTGGAAGATTATATGTGCCAGAACGCATTCCTTTTTCATGTTGTAACCCTTTTATTAATGGTGCTATTTTTAAAGATTTATCTATAAATAATCCTCCAACTCCTTTTGGTCCATAGAATTTATGAGACGAAAATGTAAGCATATCAATTCCTAACTCTTTAACATTAAAAGAAAGTAGGCCTATACTTTGCGTAGCGTCACAGTGAAGTGGAATATTTAAAGCCTTTGTTATTTTTGAAATCTGATTAATAGGTTGCAGCACTCCAGTTTCATTATTTCCATACATTATACTTACAAGAATAGTATCTTTGGTAATTTCTTTTTTTAACTGAGATAGGCAAATTAAGCCAAATTTATCTACATTAAGATATTTAATTGTAAAACCATTATCTTCTAACTCTTTACAAGAATCTAATATAGACTTATGCTCTGTCTTTACTGTTATTATCTCACCTTTTCCATGATACTTTGTGATACAGTTAATTGCGATATTATTCGATTCTGTTGCACCACTTGTAAAAATAATTTCCTTTTGATTAGACCCTATATCTCTTGCTATCAAACGACGTGATTTTTCGATAATAAGTGAATTCTCTATACCTAATGCATGTGAACTAGAGGCATTTGCAAATTTTTCACTAAAATAGGGAATCATAGATTTTAATGTAATTTCATCTAATGGTGTAGTAGATTGAAAATCTAAATAAATATGGTTACTCATAATAAATCATCCGTGCTAATATTCATAACTATTTTATTTGTGCAATCGTCATTAACTAATATAGGAAATATAGAAATAGAATTACTTTTTATATCTTCCCCTAACTGAAATCCTTTTAGTGCAACTTCTGCACCTTTCAAAACCTTATCTTTATCGTTAAATGAACAAAAATCAATAATAATTGAGTCTTTTATTGAGTCAATTTTCAGTATGCAAGAAAGATAATAAGCTCCCATAATTAAGGGGCACTTCGCAATCCAAGTATCTTCTTTTTCATTACAAAGTAAAATATCATTATTTAATTCAGATTTGTGATACCAATTTTTGTGGCAGTTGTTTTTAACTGAATAAAAAGTATTATTTTTATCTAAATTACGTTTAAGTATTTTTTTAATTTTTTTTAGTCCTTTATTTCTCATGTGTTTTTCGGTATTTACATTTTCAATGAATTCTGGATAATTTTTAAGAAAATTAATTGTTTGTTCAGAGACACTCTTATTTATATTATTATTATTATTTATATTACATGCGGACTCATCACATTTCATACCTAAATCATTGATTAGAACACCAATAGTAATTGTATGCTCACTATTTATTTTTTGTAATTGATTGGCTAATTTAATAGCTAACTCTGCCGTATTTTCTGAAAAAGTGTTTACACCACTATCGCTTTCAAAGTACCCACCTTGTATAAATATATTTTTTTTAGAGTCAAGATTAATATACTCAGTTAGTTGTCTGATAATTGTTTCCATATATATCCTTAATATTTAATTGAAAAAATAGTACAATAATAATATTAAAGTTAAATTAATAATATATTAATTCTTCTTGTTCTAATTATTTAATATATTATATGTATATTAAAGGTACTTTTAAAGTAGATAATTAAAATAAATGAAGTACTTATGTATATTTTAGTTTATCAAACAATTATTATATACATTGTTATGAGACTTTATTAGTAGATATGATATATAATAATTTAAATTGGAGAAGTAAACTTCAAAGCTTTGTGTTAATATATACCCTGATTATATGGAGTATTTAATGAACACAGAGCAAAAAATAGAAGAATTATTTGGTAACTTAAGAAAAGTACTTTTTTATGTTGGACATGGAAAGTATAATGATTTAATGACTTTAGAAGAAGTTCTAAATATTAAAGAAACACTTGAAAAAATATTAGACCTTGAAAAAGAATATAAACTAATATCTACAGATGAAGAAAAAGAAGATATATATAAACGTATATCAATATTCAAAGAGTATTCAATAAGAGATTTTGCAAAGATTAAATTAGCAAAAGTTTAATTAAAACTGTAGATTCACATTAGAAGTGCAACGTTTAGAAAGTCAAGATAGTAAGGTTAGTTGATATACAATTAAAGCTTATTATCCTGGCAGATAAATGGAGCATTTAATGAAAAAGTATAAACAATTAACCTTAGGTTTAAGGTATCAAATCTTTGATTATAAACAAGAGAATTATTCTATAAGTAAAATAGCTATAGTATTAGATTTTAACAAGTCTACAATTTCCAGAGAACTGAAAATAAACAGCAGTGATGGTTATTACAGTCCTGAGTATGCTGAAATACAAGCTACATCAAGAGATATAAATAAGAGAACTAATAAAAAACTTAACAATAAAATCAAATTACTCATTGGTAAAAAGCTTAGAGAAAATTGGTCTCCTGAACAAATAGCAGGAAGATTAAAAAAAGATAAGATAATTACAATATCTCATGAAACTATCTACAGGTACATATATAAGAATCAAAGCAATGGAGGTAAACTCTTCAAATGGTTAAGACATCAAAACAAAAAGTATAAAAATAGATCTGAATTATATAGAAAAAGAGGACAAATTAGAAATAGAGTTAATATATCACAACGTTCAGTTCTTGTTAATAGAAAAGTTAGATTTGGTGACTTTGAAGTAGATACTGTTATTGGTAAAAACCATAAAGGAGAACTTGTAACTTTAGTTGATAGAAATAGTAAGTTTACGCTTATTAAAAAAGTAGATTCTAAACATGCTTCTGGTGTAACACAAGCCATAATAGAGATGTTAGGACCTATCAAAAGCCTTATACATACAATAACAGTGGAGAAGGGAAAAGAATTCTCATATAATGAAGAAATAGCAAAAGAGCTAAATATAAAGTTCTATTTCTGTGATCCTTATGCCTCTTGGCAAAGAGGATTGAACGAACATACGAATGGATTAATAAGAGAATATATACCTAAAAAAAGTGAGTTTGATAAGATATCAAGAACAGAAATAGTACATATTCAAAATCGTTTAAATAATAGACCTAGAAAAATTCTTGAGTATAAAACTCCAAATGAGATATTTTTTAATAATTTACAAAGGAAATTATCAGCATACTTTTAAAAGTAGTGTTGCACTTCTAAGTTGAATGGGCGTTAAAAGTGTATAATAATAGTTATTATGTACTACTAATAAAGAGTTATGTCCCTTAATAATCATAAAATAAGTAAATAAATTATATAATTCTTTTAATTATTAGAAATAATATAACACGTCCTTTCAGATGAATGGAGACCGTCGCTGAAGTAAAACGTTATCAGAAGGTATAGTCTAAATGAAACATATAAACTTTAAAACATTAAAATGGACTAATCAAAATAATAATGAAATTGAAAGCATAAATATTTGGGAAAATAGTGAAAATGGTGGTATGAAATATTGGAATGTTCCCAAAGGAGAATGCTTTGAAAAACATTCTCATAAAGGATATGAACATATAATATTAATTGAAGGAAAAATGAATTTTTCCAATACTATATTAACTACGGGTGATTATTTAATTACACAAAAAGATGAAGAACATGAAGCAATTGCATTAGAAGATTCAATAATACTTGTTATTAGTGAAAGAAAAAACTGCTAATTAGGTTCATTAAATATAAGGCATTAGCTTGAAATGAGGTATGCAACATTTTAAGACAAATAAAACTATAAATAAATTTACCCATTATCATTATTTAATATAAAAAAGATAACAAACTCATAATCGAAGGCAGAGGGTTACTGAAGTCAAACGTTATCTTTATAATAAACATTTTCTACTATTGCAAAAAGTTAACATATACTTATGAAAGAAATCAAATTTTATACATTATAATCAGGTAAAGTTCTAATAATTGAATTCTTAGATAGTCTATCATCAAAAGAAGCCCAAAAAGTAAATGTGTATTAAGTTTAGTAGAAGAACAAGAAAACGTCTCAAATAAATTTTACAAACAATTAAAAAATACAGATGGCATTATTGAAATTAGAATTCAAATTGGAAAAAACAATTTTAGATTATTAGGTTTTGAAAATGAAGGAACATTTGTTATCTTAACTAATGGCTTTAAAAAAAGATCAAAAAGTGCCAAAATCTGAAATTGAATTAGCACAAAAAAGAAGAAAAGAATATTTACAAGAATAAATTTAAAAAATATAGAAAAGGAAAATTATGAGTGATTTAAAAAAATATATTACGAAAAGAAAAGAAACAGATTCTGACTTTAAAGAAAATTTCGACTCTGGTTATCAAGAATTTAAAATTGGTGAAATGTTAAAACAAGCTAGAAAAGAAAGTGGTTTTACACAAGAAGAAGTTGCAATTCAATTAGATACTAAAAAATCTGCTATTTCAAGAATTGAAAATCACGCACAAGATATTAGATTATCTACTCTTCAGAAATTTGCTCATATTATGGGAAAAGAACTACGAATACAACTAGTTTAAAGATAACAAATTATTGGAGGGATAACAAGATTAGTATTTAAATATTTGGAACTTATAATAAGTAAAGCTTGATACATAAAAGTTAAATATTTATTAATAAATTCATCTTGTTCCGCAATTAAAACGTTATTTCTTTTCATCTTTAATAGTTTGATAAGCTTGATTTATTTCTTGTGTTTTTGCAGTTGCTTCTTCCATATAAGTTTCACCTTTATCTTGTGAACTTATGATATCTGGATGGTATTGTCTGATAAGTTTTCTATATGTTTTTTTAATAGTATTCATATCATCACTTTCTTTAACTCCCAAAATCTCATAAGCTTTTTTAGGACTCATAGTTTGCTGTTTATTTTTCATAATATTTTCAAATTTACGTACAATAGCATCATATTGTGCAGATGTAATATTTAGCTCTTGTACAATATCACGTAAAACTTTTTCTTCTTCTTTGCTAATACCATTATCTACAAATGCTAGTTGAATTAAAAAACCTACAAACTGTCTACATTTATGCTGATTTCTTCCAAGTAGTTTGTTTAAGGCTTGAGCTATTTGTTTTGTGTCACCGTCTTTTTGCTTTTCTTCATTGAAAATCTCTTTCATAATATCTCTTGTCTTTTCTTTTTCATCAAAAACTTTTGCTATATCATCAAACATTATTCCAATAAGTTGAGCTTCTAACTTTTGTACTATTCCATCTGCTTTAGCAACTTTAGCAACAAGTGCAATAAAAAGTCCTAACTCACTCTCTTTAAAGAGTTCTTTTGAACCTGACAATTTATTTAACTTTTTTCTAGAATTAAACCTATATAGTTTTAACGCTAAGTATAAAGAAACAATAATTGAAAGTGTTATAAGAAAATTCACAATAAATGTGTAATAAAGTATCGTTAGAATTACTGCTATAAATATCCATTTTTTTAATTTCATAATTTTATCCATTTTTGTTAGGTCTATTTTAAGACCATTTATTTATATATGATGAAATTATATCTTCTTAATCTTATATTGAGAAATTAGAATTCCTAAAATAACACCAGAGAAAATTTTGGGGACATAGTATTAAAATAAAAACCCAAGGATAGTAAATTCATTTTAAAATTACGAGGACATTTGCAACATTAAAAAACATTCTCATGAAAATAACGGGGACACGATACAAAAATATTTAAAATCAATAAATCTTAGATTAAAATATAACAAAATCTTGTAGCGAACGCAGAACGTCGCTGAAGTCAAACGTTATATCCAAGTGTAACTATTTCTAGTCTCTACTTAAAATAATTTGACATTAAAAAGTTATTACAATATAATTACAATATGTAAAATTAGATTGGAGTTTATAATGACAATGTTAACACGAATAGGAAATTCTCAAGGTATTAGAATCCCAAAACCTCTTATTGCACAAGCTCATCTTGCAAATGTTGAACTTGATTTTGAAGTGGTAGAAAATGGTTTATTAATAAAACCTATTATTACTTCAAGAAGAGAAAATTGGAAAGAAAATATTGAAGAAGTTTTATTAAAAAATAAAACTGATAAAGATACAAATACAATTGATGAATTTTTAAATGATAATGATTTAGAAGATTATGAATGGTAAATGAATTTAATAGATTTGATATTGTTTTAGTAAAATTAAATCCAACAGTAGGTTCAGAAGTACAAAAAATTAGACCTTGTATTATTATATCTCCAAATGAAATGAATGTTCTAAAAACTATAATAATTGCACCAATGACAAGTAAAGGTTTTAACTTTATTTTTAGACCAACTATAAAATTTGAAGACAAAAATGGTTTAGTATTGTTAGATCAGATTAGAGCTGTGGATAAAACTAGAGTAGTAAAAAAAATTGGTGTTGTAGATAAAATTAAAGCCAAAGAGATTTCTAAAATGCTTACAGAAATATTTGATTATTAATCATAAATAGAAGATCATCGATATTTTTAATATAAATTAGATGAAAGATATAACAAGAAATAGGAGGAAAACGAAGTAGTAATCAAGAAAACTTTTAGATTTTATTGTTAGCGATAGATGCAAACAATTTAATGGAGTTGACCGTTACTTACTTTGTTCCTCAATACCGACGTTAGACGAAGGAGAACTATGAAAATTATACTACTAAGTTTTCTTATTTTAGTTAATTCTTATTCAATTGATTTTAATATATTACCAATAAAACTTAATCCCATTAATGTAAAAGTAACTTTTTGATTACCACAATCAGTAAATGGAGCAATTGAAATAAAAATTCATTATCAAACAAATACTAATTTAACAACGAATGAAATTATTAAATATTATGAAACTTATTTAGATTTTGAATGGAGAATATGTGAAAATAAAGTTACAAAATATAACAAATGATTACTTGATGTTAAAACAATAAATATGAATTAAAAAATATAATAATGGCTGTAAATGAAAATAGAAAACTTATTACAGGTTTTAAAGTAGCAGCAAATATTAAAACAAATATAATTAATATTTTAATATTACAACATAACTATAAAAATAACAAACAATTAAAAAGAGATTTGGAAGGATTGTGTAGATAAACACATATAGCAAAATATTGGAAGAAGAACTAGGCTACCATACGATAATTAGAGCTTTTAAGTGTCGTAGTAAGAAAATTGAAAGACCCAATAGGTAATCCGTTAAATTGCCCTACCCTTCAATTTAGCCCTTATACATAATAGGCATAAGAATAAAAAGGTGACAATCACCATTTCTATTAAGCACAGGTATTGAAAAGTATTTGGAACGTAGTCAAATAGATGATATAGATATATCTCAGTATTTAAGCTAAAATAATATCAACTTGAATGTTCAGGTAGAGAAAATAAGGAATTTTAAATGAAAATATCAAAATTGTATTCAAACAATGATAATTTTAAAACAATAGTATTTGATAAAGGTATAAACTTTATCCTTTCTGACACAAACGGTGTTGGGAAAAGTAGTCTTTTTAAATTAATAGATTTTTGTTTGTTAGGCGATAAAAACTTTTTAGGTCTGGAGCACTTTAAAGATTATATTTTTTATATAGAACTTCAAATATCTTCAAATAGATATATAACGATTAAAAGACCTACAACTGGTAGTAAAAATATAGAATTAAAAATTACAAAACAAAAATCTATTCTTTTAGATGAAAGAGATTTTAATAAAAAAGGTAGTATAGGTGTAGCCAAATCTTATTTTGAAAATAAAGTTAATTATTCTATAAATAAATTTAGAACATATATAACATATTTTTTAAGAGATGAAAACAACCAAAGTGATGTATTTATATTAAATAAATACACATCGGCACATGAAATAGAATATAAAACACTTATATCAAATCTTATAGGTATTGATGGACGTAAAATAAGAAAAAAATATGAACT
>JABSOL010000002.1 GCA_013215985.1 Campylobacteraceae bacterium | reverse complement strand
TCATATGTAGATAATAATCCTTATATGTTAAAACCTGCATTTAAATGGGGCGTTCACGAAGGTAGTTTTATTCATATGAATGAATTATTCGGACCTGTTTTAGCAGTTGTTAAAGCATCTTCTTTAGAGCACGCTGTAAGAATTGTAAATGCAACTGGTTATGGATTAACTTCTGGTATTGAATCTTTAGATGAAAGAGAAGTATCTTATTGGAGAGAAAACCTTAAAGCTGGTAACCTTTATATTAATAGAGGAACTACAGGAGCAATTGTATTAAGACAACCATTTGGTGGAATGGGTAAATCTGCAATTGGAGCTGGAAGAAAAGCTGGTTTCTATAATTATATTACTCAATTTGTAGATATTGAAGAAACATCAGCTCCTATTACTTCAAAAGAATATTCTTCTGATTTATCTTCTTTTATTAAAAGATGTTCTGCTATTTCTGAACATAAAGAAGACTTTACTAAATTAGAATTAGCGTTACAGTCTTATTTAGAAAATTGGGATAATGAATTCTCAAAAGAAAAAGATTACGCAAAAGTTAGAGGAGAAGATAATCACTTTAGATACTTACCTTTAGATAAAGTTGTAATTAGAGTTACAAAAAATGATTCTATATTTGATATTGTTTCTAGAGTATTAGCAGCAAGAGTTTGTAAAGTACCATTTACACTTTCTTTAGAAAAAAATGCAAATATTCAAGAGTTTTTAGAAAACTCTAAAGAATTATTTTCTTCAAGAGATAAAATTATTATTGAAGATGAAAAATCATTTATTAAAACAATTAAAAAGTATTCTAGAATTATTTATTCAGATATGTCAAAAGTTTCAGCTGATGTATTTAAAGAATCATCTAAAACTTTAGTATTTATTGTAAGACAAGGTCCAATGATGGAAGGAAGACTAGAGCTTCTTAATTACCTAGGTGAGCAAAGTATTTCTCACTCATTCCATAGATATGGAAATATCGGTGCAAGGGAGTTAGTTAAGTAGTCGTAAGGCTACTTAATAACAAAACAATGGTATTCTTCTATCAATTATTTGTATATGATTATATCTAAAGTTTAAAAAATTATCTAAAAACATGATGATGACGAGATAGAATAAGTGTAATATCTTATTCTATTATAAAAAGATTATTTATTTAAAAGAATACTTAAATAAATAAACTAAATATAATTATTTATTTATTATATTTATGTTATTATTTTTCAATTGTAATAAAAAGGCTATAATTGGAAAATTTAAATGAACTTATTAAGTACTCAAAACAACTAAAACTTTTATATGTCGAAGATAATGATAATGCTAGAGAAGCTACTTTAATGATATTTGAAGAGTTTTTTTCTACTATTGTGACTGCTATTAATGGAGCTGATGCTCTAGAAAAATTTGACGAATCATTTGATCTTATTATTACTGATATTAATATGCCTAAAATGAATGGTTTAGATATGATAAAGGTAATCAGAGAAAATAATAAAGAAATACCTATATTAGTCCTATCTGCACATAATGAGTCTGGATTCTTTCTTGATAGCATAAAATTAGGTGTTGATGGTTATTTATTAAAACCAATTGATATAGAACAGTTTTTATCTTCATTAAATAAAATTATTTCAAAAGTAACTTTAGCAAATGCTGCTTTAAATAATTTAAATCTTTTAAAACAATACCAAGAAGTAACTGATATGAATGCTATTGTTTCTAAAACAGACCTAAATGGAAATATTACATATGTAAATGATACATTTTGTACTTTATGTGAATATTCAAGAGATGAGTTAATTGGTAAAAATCATAATATTATTAGACATCCAAATAATTCAAAAGATTTATTTAAAGAAATCTGGAATACTGTAAAAACTCAAAAAAATATTTGGCATGGAACAATTAAAAATATATCAAAAACTGGTAAATCATTTTATTTAAAAACTACAATTAAGCCAATTTTAGACTTAAATGGAGAAATACTTGAGTATATTTCAATAAAGAATGATATTACTGATGTTATGAATCAAGAAAGATTATTATTAGACATAATTGATTTCATGTATGAACCCATTATTGTTTTAATTAAAATAGAAAGATTTGAAGATATAAAAAAATATTATGGAACTTTAATTGCTTCAAAAGTCGAAAATGAATTTTTTAAGCGTTTTTCATCTTTTTTACCTATTGACTTTACATACAAAAAGCTATTTTCTCTAGGTAATGCTAAGTTTCTGATTTTAAAAGAAAATGATCTAAATTCTGATATTAAATCTGAGAATAAACTAAAAGATGATATTTTAGAGATTCAATCAATTATTTCACATGCTGTTTTAGATATCAATGAAATAGATTATGATATTTTTGTAAGTATTTCCTTGGCATATAAAGACTCATCATATGAAAATGCTAAATATGGTTTAAAAGAATTATTTAAAACAAAACAAGATTTTATAATTGCAAATGATTTAATTAAAAAACAAAAAGATGAAGCTTCGTATAATTTAAAAACATTAAAAATGATTAAAAATGCTATTGACAAATCAAGAATTTTTATTTATTTTCAAGATATAGTAGATAATAAAACAAAAGAAACTTCAAAATATGAAGTATTAGTTCGTTTAATTAATGAAGATGGAAAAGTTTTAACTCCTTACCATTTTTTAAATATTGCAAAAAAAGCTAAATATTATTCGCAAATAACACAAATAGTTTTAAAATATGCATTTGAAGCTTTAAATAAAACATCAAAAGATATATCTATTAATTTATCAGCTCTAGATATTGAAAAAAGTTCAACTCAAGATTATATTTTTGAATTATTAGAAAAATACTCAAGTCAAGCGAAAAGAATAGTATTTGAACTATTAGAAGATGAAGAAATGAAAGATTTTACTTTAATAAAAGAATTTATAGTTAAAGTAAAAACCTATGGTGTAAAAATAGCAATTGATGATTTTGGGGCAGGGTATTCAAACTTCGAGAGATTATTAGATTATAAACCGGATATTTTAAAAATTGATGGTTGTTTAGTGAAAAATATTCATAAAGATGTTTATTCCTTAAACGTTGTAGAAACAATAGTAGCATTTGCTAAAAAACAAAATATTAAAACTATTGGTGAATATGTTGAAAATGAAGAGATTTACAATGTTTTAAAAAGAATTGGTGTTGATTATTCTCAAGGATATTATTTCTCTGAACCTAAGGCTTTAAAGAATGAGAATGAATAAAAAAATAAAGATTCTTTTACCTATCATTATTTTAATATCTATCTTTTCCCTATTGAGTTTAAATTTATTAAATTCAAAAGTTAATAGATATAAGTCTATAAGTTCTTTAGAAATACAAATACATTTGGCAACTAATCTTTCAAAACTTATTGATGAAATACAATTAGAAAGAGGCTTGTCTATTGGTTTTGTGATGAGTAAAGGACAAGAATTTGAAAAAAGACTAAAATTAGAGAGAATAAATACAAATAAAAAAATAAATGAAATAATTTTGTTTTTAAAAAATAATAATTTGAATACTGAATATAAAATCATTCAAAATTTTATTAATATTAATGATATTAATAAGATAAGAGCATTAGTTAATTCTTTTGATTTAAATGAAAATCAAACTTTAGAATATTATACTAGTATAAATACTAATTTATTAAATGTAATTATAAATATCTCAAAATTATCAGATGAAAAAGATATATCACAAAACATTATTGCATATATAAAT
>JABSOL010000197.1 GCA_013215985.1 Campylobacteraceae bacterium | reverse complement strand
ATGTCCTATTTTACTATTATATAAAAATATGAATTTGTTTAATTATAATTATTATTAAATACTACCTTAAAGTAGTATAAAATATTACCCTTATTCTTGAATATTAAATAATATAAAAATATTTTATGTTATTATTTTAATACTACCACGAGGTAGAATTAAAATAAAAGGAAATAAAATGAACTTAAAGAAAAATATATTATTAAGTGCTATTTGTATTCTTGCCTTAAGTCAACAAGTTTTTGCAAAAGATGTAAATGTTGAGATTACGGTGAAAGAATTAGAACTTTCAATTGATAATAAAGGGACTAAACAGATGATGTGGACCTTTGGTGGTACTATCCCTGGCCCCGTTGTTAGAGTTAAAGAAGGAGATGTTGTTAATTTCAAACTGATTAATCCAAAATCGAATAAACAAAGTCATTCTATGGATTTTCATGCTGCGCAAGTGGATGTTTTAGATGAGTTTGGAGAAATAAAACCAGGTAAATCTAAAAAATTTACTTTTGAAGCAAAATATCCAGGTGTTTTTATGTATCACTGTGGAGCACCTGCTATGTCTGAACATATAGCAAGAGGAATGTATGGAGTAATTATTGTAGATCCTAAAGATGGATATAACAAAAACTACCCTAAACCAGATAGAGAATATGTAATTGTAGAAGGAGATTTATTCAAAGAAGGAACAAAAGCGGAAGATATAACAATGGGAAATGGTTGGCAAGCATCATTAATTAATGGAAAAGTATTTCATTATGATCCAGTACATGATGAAAATGCTGAGTTAAGTTTACAATCAAAACCAGGAGAAAGAGTAAGAATATTTTTTGTTAATGCAAATATTAATGAATCTGTAGCTTTTCATCCAATTGCTGGTATTTGGGATAAAGTTTATGATAATGGAAATCCAAAAAATGTTAAATATGGAATGCAAACAGTTGATGTTGCACCTGCTCATGGAATGACTTTTGATTTAATTAGTCCAAAAAATAGAGATACTAATAATGCTTTAGTAAATCATAGAATGAAAAGAGCATTAAACGGCGCTATTACTATTTTATTAAATCATGAAGATTATGATGGTAAAAAAGGTAAAGATGGAAAACTAGTTTTAAGAGATTAATAATTTTTAAACTTAGAAATATTTTATAGAAAGGAAGATCATGGGAATATTATTAAAAACAGTAGTGATACTGTTATTTACTCTTAGTTCAAGTTTTGCAGATATTAGTACCTTTATTAAAAATGATTGTGCTACTTGTCATTCTTTTAAAGAAGTCAAATCAGATTTTACAGAAAGAATAAAACGTAAAGCTTCTCCTTTATATTATGCTGGAAACAAATATAAAGAAGAATGGTTGGTTTTGTGGTTACAAAATCCTACAAGAATTAGACCAGGAGGATCATTTCCTCCAAACCATACCATAGTAACAGATGAGGGAGATATAATTGATGATAAAACCCTAGATAAACATGTTAGTTTATCTCTTCCTCAAGCTAAAGAAGTAGCAAGTTACTTAATGGGCTTAAAAACAAAACAAGAGCTTATTGACAAAATTGATTATTCTCCTAAAAAGATTTCAAAATCTTCAGGTAAATTAAATTTTGTTAAGTTTCAAGCTTGTCAATCATGTCATAAAGACAGCAGAGACGAGGGAGGTGTTTCTGGACCAGAATTATATACTGCTTGGAATAGGTTACAAGAGAAATATATTGTTTCTTATATTACTGAACCAGAATTGTGGGATGACCATACAATGATGCCCAATAAAAATCTAAAAAAATCCAGAATACAAAAATTGGTAGATTATTTAAAATTATTAGGAGAAGAAAATGAGAAATAAATTAAAAATTCTACTTGTTTTTTTTATTATTGTAAGTAATCTTTATGCAAGTGAAAAGTATAAAAAAGAAACCTTATTAGGGAAACAAGTTTATTTAGTATATTGCGTTCAGTGTCATGGAATTTTAGCAGATGGTTATGGTATTAATGTTGAAGATATGAGCGTTTTACCAAAAGATCATACTAATACAAAAGAAATGAATGCACTTACTAATGCAGATTTGTTTAAAGCTATAAAATTTGGAGGTAAAGCTGTTAATAAATCTAATCTAATGCCTGCTTGGCAATCTATTATAAGTGATAAGAATATTGATGCAATAGTTTTATATTTACGTTCAGTTTGTTGTGAGAAAGGAGAAAAAAAATGATATTTAAAAGTTTATTATTATTTATATTAATGAATACTATTCTTTTTGCTCAAGTTCATAAATTTGATATGACTATAGAAGAAGGTACAAAAGAAGTTGCTCCTAATTTAAAATATAAAGTTTGGGGCTTTAATGGACAGGTTCCTGGTCCTTTAATTCATGTAAAAGAAGGTGATGATTTAGAGGTTACGGTATTAAATAAAACAAGTTTACCACATACTATTCATTGGCATGGAGTATTACAAAAAAATACATGGAAAATGGATGGAGTTCCTAATGTTACACAAGAAGCTATTGAACCAGGTGATACTTTCACTTATAAGTTTAAAGCTGATAAACCTGGAACTTTATGGTATCACTGCCATGTAAATGTAGCAGAACACGTTGGGCTTAGAGGAATGTGGGGTTTATTAATTGTTGATCCAAAAGATCCTATTGCAATTGAAAATGAAGTGAATAAAGAAGTGATTTTAGCTTTTTCTGCTTGGGATTCTTCTGTTGCAGATAGTTATGGAAAAGGAGGTCATCCTCAAAGTAAAGCAGATTATTTTTCTATTAATGGTAAAGCATTTCCTTTCAATTCACCTTTAGTAGTAAAAAAGGGAGATGTTGTTAGGTTTAGGCTTCTTGCCGTATCTTCAAATGTTGCCTTTCATTTACATGGGCATGATATGTTGGTTACACATAAAGATGGTTTACCTTTAAGTAGCCCATATTGGGCAGATGTAATTCCTTTATTAGAAGGAGAAAGAATTGATGCTATTGTAAGAATGGATAATCCAGGTAGATGGTTAAACCATGATCATATTGAACACCATACTAGTAACTCAGGAAAAATGCCAGGAGGAGCTGTTATGATAGTTGAATATGAAGATATTGAAAAAGAAGATTGGTATATTTGGAAAGATAAAAAAGTAGAAAAAGATTACTTTTTTAGCGAAAGTATGAAAAAACCTTTAGGTATTCACAATAATCCAGGCTTTAAAATAATGCCACTTAAAAAAGAAAAAAGAAAGAAAAGAAAGAAAAAATCTTAAAAAAGAGCAGTAGACGCTCTTTTTTATATTAAATCTCTTTAAAAAAATAAAAATTATTAAACTACCTAAAATCTTCATAAATTAAAATACTAATAAGCTAATAATTTAGGGGGGCTCTATGACTCATATGTGTATTGATATACAATTAAAGCTTATTTCTTGAATGATAAAGGGAGTATTTACTGAGAAAGTATAAACAAGAGAATTATTTTATAAGTAAAATAGTTAGAGTATTAAACTTTAATAAGTCTACAGTTTCCAAAGAAGTAAAAAGAAATAGTGGTGATGGTTATTACAGTCCTAAGTATGTTAAAATTCAAGCAGTAACTGATATAAATAAGGTAACTAAGAAAGAATTAAATAAATCTACTCATTATTAAAAACTTAGAGATAATTGAGCTCCTTAGTTAATTGAAGGAAAGTTAAAAAAAGATAATATAGTTAATATATCTCATGAAAGAATATCGTAATACATATCTAAGAACCAAATGGGGGCGTAAAGTATTCAAATGATTTAGGCATCAAAATAGATCTGAATTTTATATAATAAGAGGACAAATAAAAAAGTAGAGTTAGAACTATTATTAGAAATAATTATGAAGGTCATTTGTACGTTTAGTTGATAAAAATAGTAAATTTATTATTAGAAATTAGATTCCTAATCATTCTTGAGGTGTACTCCAGTCATATTCTAAAACATAGTACACAAAATAACGTCAGATAATTGTAAAGAATTATCCTATCATGAAAAAATAGTAAAAGAACTAAATATCAAGTTCTTTTATGCTTTTGAAAAGAAGATTAACAAGAGAATATATACTTAAAAGAGAGTTTGATAATATATAAAGATCAGAAATTACAAATATTCAAAACCGTTTAAATAATAGACCACGAAATTTTTTGAATACAAAATTCAAAATTATATTTTTTTAATAATTTAAAAGGAAATTATCACATAATTTTAGATTAGATTACACTTATTAAGTTGAATGAACGATAGAAGTGTAATAGTATTAATTAATGACGCTTCAGATAATAAATAATTAAAAACAAAATTCAACATCACATGTAGTGATTAACACGCCCCATATATTTCACTAAAAATAAGGATGGTGAAATAATGATGGGGAAATAATTACGGGAAACTAAGTAATGAAATCTAAGTTAGGGGAAATGAGTAAGGGGAAATAAGTAAGG
>JABSOL010000196.1 GCA_013215985.1 Campylobacteraceae bacterium | reverse complement strand
ACAAAACTAATAGAATCACTAAATTCTATAATTAAATGAAAAACAAGATCTAGATCCCATTTAAAAATAAAGACTCAGCTTTTAAACTAATGTATTTATCAATTAAGAGATTAAAAATAAATGGATAAATAAAAAACTATAAGAGATTTACACTCTCAAGTATGAATATTTCCAGCTAAGTTATGTAAAACATATAAATATAGTATCAGAATTATAATATTCTTTTATATTGGTTATATTCATACCTAAAAATATATAGAATTAAAATAAAGATAGTTGTTTAAATATTTCTTTTTCTTCTTTTTTTATTTTAATATCTTTATCTAAACACTCTATTCCTTGATTTGAGACTTTATTTACATAAGAAGAAACTTCTTGAAGAGAAAGTAAAGAAGAATCACAAGATTTAAACAATTTATTAACATCAGAAAGTGAAGTTTTTGTATTTAAATAAGCACTCCAATCTTTAATATCTAAGATTACAGGCATTCTATCATGTATTTTTTCTACTATTTCATTTGGTTGTATTGTAATTAAAGCTATACTTAGAATATTCTCATTCTGTTCCAAATCATAATAATATGAATAAATACCAGCTAGCGCTAAATAGTTTTTATTTTTTGATTTTATTAAATAAGGTATAGAAGAATCATTATCTTTTTTCCACTCATAAAAGCCATTAATAGGAATAATACAACGTTGATTTTTAAATGATTCTCTAAATGTTACTTTTTCATAGATTGTTTCACTTCGTGCATTGATATTAATACTTTTTTTATTTTTAGCCCAAGATGGAATTAATCCAAAATGTCCATAGGTATAAACATAAGTATTTAAAAATACTGGAATATTTATAGTAGGAGCAATATTATATTGTTTTTTTAAAGTAACAATATTATCAATATAGTCCCCACACTGTAAATAAATGTCTTCTTTGAAATTAACATCGTTATATATACACAATCGTCCTGGCATAGTTATCCTTTAAGGAAGTATAGTTGATTTTATAAATAAAGTAAAATATTATTGAAAATCTTTTAAGCGATTATATTTTTGCTTTAGATAAAAAAGGTAATAATTATTCAATAAGATAATTATTATTAAGATTCAATAAGCGGAATTAACGAAGATATTATAAATAAAATACTTGAACCTTTTTCACTACCAAAGAACAAACACAAGGATAGGTATAGATTTGTATACGAGTCAAAAAATTATAATTAAAAACTTTAATGGTTTTATATCTATAAAGAATATATAATTAACATAGAATGAAAAGTATAAAATGGTTCAGAATTTACTATAAAAATAGATAAGAATCAACAAAATTAATATCTTTAACATTAAAAATAAGTTAATATTTCAAATGAATTTAGAAGAAAAACTTAAACAACTTCCTAATGATGCTGGTGTATATCAGTATTTCAATAAAGAAGGAAAACTATTATATATTGGAAAAGCTAAAAATCTTAAAAATAGAGTAAAATCATATTTTAGATTTACTCCAAACTTAGGACCTGCCGATAAATTAGGTCCAAGAATATTTAAAATGATATCAGAAGTAGAATTTTTAGAATGGATAATAGCTCCAAGCGAACATGATGCTTTAATATTAGAAAACTCACTAATTAAACAATTAAAACCAAAATACAATATTTTATTAAGAGATGATAAAACATACCCTTATCTTTATATAGATAATAGTGAATTATTTCCAAGAATAGAAATAACAAGACGTGTATATAAAGATAAAAATATTAAATATTTTGGACCTTATTCAACAGGTGCTAGAGATATTTTAGATTCAATTTATGAAATAGTGCCTTTAGTTCAAAAGAAGTCTTGTTTAAAAGGTAAAGAAGCCTGTTTATTCCACCAAATAAAAAAATGTCATGCACCTTGTGTTGGTAAAATTACTCAAGCTGATTATGCACTTCTAGTTAAAGATGCTTTATCATATGTTTATAATAAGAAAAAACTTGTTGCAAAACTTCAAATTGTTATGGAAAAATACTCAGAAGACTTTAGATTTGAAGAAGCTATGAAAATTAGAGATAGAATTAAAACTATAGAGAAATCAGAAATAAAAACAAGTATGGATTTAGCTACAACTGAAAATCTAGATTTATTTGCAATAAAAGCTGGAATAAAAAGAGCTGTAATTGTAAGACTATTTATAAGAGATGGAAAATTAGCTTCATCATCATATGATTTTATTAAACTTAATTTTTTAGAAGATAATTCAGCCTTAGATTTAAGTGAAGCATACTCAAGAGCCATAATTAATTATTATGATAATGAGATACCTATTTTACCTAAAGAGATATTACTAGCACAAGAAATTGAAGATAAAGATTATATTGAAGAGTTTTTATATAAAAAGTTTTCAAAAAAGATTTTATTAACTACTCCTAAAAAAGATAAAAAACTAAAACTTATTGAAATTGCTTTAAATAACTGCAGTGAATTATTAAGACTTGATGAAAATACAAACTCTAGTACTATTTATAAAGAAATACAAAAACTATTCTCTTTATCATGTGAGCCTTTCCGAATTGAAGCGTATGATAACTCACATATGATGGGTCAAGCTACAGTAGGTGCAATGATTGTATGGAATAATGGTTTAGAGAAAAAAGATTATAGACACTATAACCTTGAAGCAAAAGATGAATATGCTCAAATGAAAGAAGTTTTATTAAGAAGAATAGATTCTTTTGAAAAAAATCAAGCTCCTGATTTATGGGTAATTGATGGTGGTTCTACCTTACTTAAATTAGCACATTTACTAATAGACTCTCATGGTGTCAACTTAGATGTTATTGCTATTTCTAAAGAAAAAATAGATGCTAAGTCACATAGAGCAAAAGGAAGTGCTCATGATATATTACACTATAGAATTAATGGTGAATATATCGAGTTAAAATTAAAACCAAGTGATCAAAGATTACAATTTATGCAAAGACTAAGAGATGAAGCGCATAGGTTTGTTATAAGTTTTCATAAAAAACAAAAACGAGCAGAAGATAAACAAGTTTCATTATTACAAATTAAAGGTATTGGTCAAGCAAAACTTAAAAAACTATTACTTTATTTTGGGACCTTTGAAGAAATAAAAACTGCAAGTGTAGATAAATTAGAAGCTATTTTAAATAAAAAAGATAGTATTTTAATACATAATTATTTTAAAGATAAAATATAATAATATTTAATTGAATTATTTAAAAAATTATTTATTTAAAAGAAAATTAATATAGGAAAAAAATGTCAAAAATTATTTTAAACAAAGAAAACTATTTTGAGAATTTAAGAATTATTGAAAAAAAAATTGGTTCAAAAGACAAAATATCTGTTGTTTTAAAAGATAATGCATATGGACATGGATTATTAGAAATTGCAAATTTAGCTCAAAGCTTCGGAATAAAGAAAGCTGTAGTTCAATTAGTAGAAGAAGCTAAAATTATAGAAAATCTATTTGAAGAAATCTTAATATTTGCTGATACAAATATAAAGACTTATTCACATACTTTTCACATCGCAATTAATGATTTATCAGACATTTATCTACTTCCTAAAAACACTAAGGTTCACCTTAAAATTGATACAGGAATGCATAGAAATGGAATTCAAGAAAATCAGCTTAAAGAGGCTATTATTGGTATCTGTAAGCAAGGTCTAGTTCTTACTGGAATTTTTACTCATCATAGGTCAGCTGATAAATTATCATGCGATTTCTATTGGCAAAATAGAAATTTCGCAAGAATTAAAAAGAATGTTTTCACAATATGTGAAGAACTTTCTTTAGCTATTCCTAAGTTTCATTCTGCCAACTCATCTGCTTTATTTAGATTTAATAATTATCCTGATGATTTTGCAAGAATTGGTTTAGCACAATATGGATATTTAGAAAATGACAAGGTATTTAAGGATATAAAATTAAAACCTGTATTAGAATTATGGGCAGATAAAAATTCATCAAGATTACTTAAAAAAGGTCAAAGACTTGGTTACTCGTCTAATTATGAAGCATCTAAAGATATGATTGTTTCTAACTATGATATAGGCTATGGCGATGGTTTTTTAAGATTCACTTCAAATAAAGGATTTAAAAGTTCTGAAGGATATGAATTATTAGGTAATATATCTATGGATAATACATCTTTTCAATCTAATAAAGAACAAATTTGTATTTTTAATAATGTCAAAAAAATTGCGACCCTAAATAATACACTTACTTATGAAATTCTAACTTCTTTAAAAAGTACAATTAAAAAAGAAATTAAATGAAAAAGTTATTTTTTATAAGTTCTTTATTTATATCATTAAATGCAGATATAAATAATAATCAAAATCGAAGATGATGATAACTTTGCTGACTTGAAAAACGTATCAGAAGAACTGTAGAATATATATGTCTAGGAAATAAAGCATTAGAAAAAGAATTAGATTAAATACACGTCG
>JABSOL010000195.1 GCA_013215985.1 Campylobacteraceae bacterium | reverse complement strand
TCTTTTTGGAGAAACAACAGGCAATGATTTGGTAGTTATCCAATTAAATACAAACGGATTATTAGATACTTCTTTTGGCGACTCAGGTATCAAACTTATTAATGCGGGGGGTGCTATGCGCAGTAGATCAGAGTTTATTATAGACCCCCAAGGCAAAATTATTGTAGTAGGAGAGAATGGGGATGATGACTTTGTTATTGCACGCCTAAATGCCGACGGATCATTCGACACAAAGTTTGGTAACAACGGTATAGCTATAATAGATATTCCGAGTAGTATTACTATTAACGCTGAAGGTGGTATTGCTCTTACTCGGTTAGGAAAAATAATTGTATTAGGAACCATTAACAGTAATTCTAACGATAGTATGGTTGCTTTTCAACTTAACAATGATGGATCTCTAGATACCGCATTTGGCACAAATGGCTCAACAATCGTCAGCGTGAGTAATAACGATGACGGAGAGGGCGGTATTACCATAGATAGTTGGGGAAACATTTATTTATATGGAGCAGATGAAAATAATCACCAACTGCAAGGTTTATAGAGCAATTCGTCCCAAAAAATAAACGATTTTTTTATTTTCGTTTTTTACGATTTATATTCTCTAAAAATTTTAAAATTGGCTAATGAGTCTAAATATATAGTAATAAATAATAACAATAACTTATATTATTTATTTTTAGCTCTTAGTATATCTTCTTTATATTTAAATACAATATAATCAAACATTCTCGCATTTTCATTTTTATTTAAAAATAAAAACATTTCAATTATTTTATAAATTATTCTAAAAGATGCTGTAAATGGCATTACATAAGATAATAATGTAGTATAAGTTCTATAAGGGTAATAAGAATCAAGTTCTGTTTTTAATTCTTTTAGTTCTTCACTCTCTTGAGATAGTTTATCTCTATCAACTGTTGAAATTACTTTAAATGCTAATATTAAATTTATTACAAACATTAATGCATTAAAATTCCAACCAATAATAAATATTTCCGTATAAGTCATTAATTCTCCAAATTTTTAATTATTTTGCATTATATCAAATACTTCTTAGGCTATAATTTTATTTATGAATTAAAGGAAGAATATATGATATTTGACGGATTCAATGAAAAAGCATTGGGATTTTTGGATGAAATAAATGAAAATAATAATAAAGTTTGGTTTGAAAATAATAGATATAGATGGAAAGAGTATATTCTAGATGCGAATGTAGCCTATGTTGAAGAAATGGGTGAGCATTTAATTGCTCTTGATCCATTTATAAAAGCGAAACCTAAAGTATCGGGATCTTTATTTAAAATATATAGAGATGTAAGATTTTCAAAAGACAAAACTCCAATTAAAACAAAAATTGGAATTATATTTTGGAGAGGAAATACTCATAGAATGCAAAGTTCTTCTTTTTATATGCATTATACTTCATCTGAAGTATTCGTAGCATCTGGTATTAGAACATTTAAAACAGATCTTTTAAAACAATATAGAGAATATATTAAAGTTGAAAAAAATGCACAAGAATTAGATGGAATTTTAAATGATTTAAAAGAAGATGGCATTCAAGTAGTTGAGCCATATTACAAGCGTTATCCTCAAGGATTTAAAAAAGAAGATAAGTATGCACATTTATCTTTATTTAACTGCTTGTATGCTTATACTACTTTTAAGCCAAATAAAACATTCTTTTCAAAAAGAATTATAAATAAGAACTTTAAATTTTATGATAAAACTCTAAGACTATATGAGTTTTTATACGAAGTAACTATCTCAAAATAAAACAATTAATTTTGTTTTATTTTGATCTTATTCTTAGTCTTAACTCCAAGGGAGATAAATTCTTCACTTCTTTTAATTAAATTTCCATTACCAGTAGATAATTTATTTAAAGCTAAATCATAAGCTTTTTGAGACCTTTTTATATTTGTTCCTATTTCTTCTAAGTCTTGAACAAAAGAATAAAACTTATCATACATATCAGCAGCTTTTTTTGAAATAAGCAAAGCATTTTCATTTTGATATTCATATCTCCAAATATTTTCAATTGTTCTTAGAGATACATATAAAGAAGAAGGTGATACTAAAATTATATTTTTATCAAATGCATTTTGAAAAATATTCTCTTCATTTTGAGAGAGTAATAAAAAAGCTCCTTCTATTGGAATAAATAGAAGTACAAAATCTAAAGTATTAATATCTTTTATTTCGTTATATTGTTTTGAACTTAAATCACTTATATGAGAAGACACAGATTTTTTTAATTCTTTAAAATATTTGTTTTTATCATCTTTATTCTCTGCCTGTACATATCTTGTATAAGAAAGAAGTGAAACCTTAGAATCAATAATTATATCTTTATTTTGTGGTAAATGTACAATCACATCTGGTCTTAGACGGTTTCCATCAATACCCAAATATGAGCCTTGAGTAGAAAATTCTTTGCCTTCACGTAAACCTGAGCTCTCTAGAACCTTAGATAATATCATTTCACCCCAGTCACCTTGGGTTTTATTTTCACCTTTTAAAGCCTTGCTTAAATTATTAGCATCAGCAGATATTTGATTGTTTAAGTCTTTTAAATTTTTAATCTCACTTAGAAGAGATGACCTTTCTTTACTTTCATCTGAGTATATTTCATTAATTCTATTTTTAAAACCATCTAGTTGATCTTTTAATGGTTTTAAAACTAAAGATAAGTTTTCATTTGATTTTAAAGAATTCTCTTCATATAATTTATTAGATAAGTTTTCAAACTCATATTTCATTTGATCTTTTGATTCTTCTAATAAATCTAGTTTTTCTTCTAAATTTAATTTGTTTTGATCTGAAAGTTTATTTAAATGAGATATCTTTAATTCATATTCACTTATTGAGTTCTTATATTCTGAATTGATTTCATTGATTAAAGTTTTGTAAGAGTTTTTTTCATTCAAAAAAGCATTTTCGCTTTTTTGAATGTTTAAAATATTTTCATATTTTATTTTATTTATCTTTTTCTCAAAATAAAGTTTTGATAATAAAAAAACAATAAAAGATATAACTAATATAAGTAAAATAATACTTATTATCTCTTCATTAGTCATTTGCTTTAAAACTACCTTTTAAAGCATCATCTGAATCTTGATGAATATCATAATCAAGTTCTTTGAATCTTTCGATTAAAGGTGGATGAGAATAATAAAAGAAAACATATAAAGGATGAGATAAAGGAAATGATTTATTTTCATTTGCTAATTTTAATAAAGCAGATACTAAATCTTTTTTAGATGACAAGTTTGAACCAAACTCATCTGCTGCATATTCATTATGTCTAGAAATCACAGAAATTAAAGGCATTAAAAAGAATGACAAAATTGGTGAGAACATCATAAATACAATAATAATTGCATAAGGTTCATTTGATACATGCATTTGTAAAAATAGTTCATCACTTAAGTTTCCAAAGAATGCAAAAAATACAAACATTACAAATCCCATAATTCCAATATTTTTTAAAATGTCTCCATTTTTAAAGTGCCCTAGTTCGTGTCCTAATACTGCTAATAATTCATTATGAGATAGTTTAGCAATTAAAGTATCATATAAAACAACTCTTTTAGTAGAACCTAGTCCCCCAAAATAAGCATTTAATCTATTATCTCTTTTTGAAGCATCAATTGAAAATACACCTGAACTTTTAAAATCAACAGCTGCTAAAAGTTTTTCAATTTTAACTTCTAATTCTTTATCTTTTAGTTTCTCGAATTTATCAAACATTTTATCTCTAATAATAGGATATAACATATTGATTAAAATAATAACAGCAAAAATAAATACAAAACCATAAATCCACCAAGAATCAAAGTTTTCAATAATTAATGAAATCCCTGCAATTACAGCAGATCCAAAAATTAAAAATAACATACCACTTTTTATAGTATCTTTAATATATAAAGATGCAGTCATATTTGAAAATTCATATTTTTTATCTAAATTAAATGTTTTATGTAATTCAAATGGAAGTCCTAAAACCCAGTTAATAATAATGAATACATCTACAAAAATTACAGCTTTTAACCATAATGAATCAACAGTAATCTGTGAATCTAAATATTCTAAACCTACAGAAATCCAAGCAAAGAATATAACAAACTCATAAAAGCTTGAAGCTAAAGTTAGTTTTTCTTTTTCTATAGAATAATTTCCCGCAATTTCATATTTATCATCGTTTAAAATAACCGGTTTTAATTTTTTTGCTTTTTGTACATAAGCAATTTGCATAAATGAAGTATAGATATTTATCACAAAATAAATACAATACCCAATAATAAAGCTTTCTAACACTAAATAATCCTTAAATTAATTTTTTTTATTATAACAGAAAGAAATAAATACTTTATTTATCTCTTAAAGAATTTTTAAAAAACTCTTGTGCTTTTTTTATATCTTTTGAATCATCTGAAAACATAACAACTTCGT
>JABSOL010000194.1 GCA_013215985.1 Campylobacteraceae bacterium | reverse complement strand
TATATTAATTCTAAAAAAGATAGAAAAAATAATTTAGAATATTTGATATGTATAAATATGAAAAATAAAGAAATAAAATCAAGTATTATCAACTTAGAAGAAAAAAGCATAAATTTATATATTAATAAGGGTGTTATTAAAGAATCTATTATGATTATTCCAACAGTGAAAGACTTGGAAATAATAAATGATTCTTATATTTATAAACTTGATGTTTTTGATTTAAATACAAAAAAGTTAATAAGAACATTAGATACTAGATTATTTTTAATAGAAGATTTTGATAATGAAAATGAGAAAGAAACAAAAAAAGAATTATTAGAACTTATTTCTTCAATTCACTTTTCATTAAATGAAGAGTCTATATGGGTTTCATGGAAAGATGGATCTTTTAGAAAATTTTTAATCGATGGTACTTGGATGTCACCACTTTATAAAGCAGAAGAAGGAAAAATACTTTCTTGTAATAATAATCTAGTTTTAGTTGAGAATGCTAGTATTTCCCAAATATCTTTTCCTTTATCTTCAAATATAGATTTATTATCATCTAAAGTAAGTGATATTGAAAATATTTCTTTTGAAATGAAATATTATTCTAGTATGTGGAATCTTACTTCAAGTGAGAAAGAAAATATTAATCATTTAGGAAAAAATGTAATTGAAGTAAATAATCTTGAAGATGAAACAAGTTTACTTATTGCTCTTAAAATCTTAGTTCTTAAGTCAAAAGATTTTGATTCATTACTTAGCTGTAGTCATATCATTTTCTTATTTATTGATGAAAATAATCAAATGAATGAAAAAGAATTTTTCTCTAGTATTATAAAGTTAGATAATTCTAAAAAAGATATGGAACAAATATTGCTTAATTTTATTAAGTATAAAAATAGTGATATTGTTAATGGTGAACAATATAAACCTGTACTTGCTTTTTGTGCATTAGAATTAGCTTTATCTGATATTTCTTATTTGAAAATTCTTTCTTCCTACTTGAACTCTATTGATATTGACCATGAATGCTTTTTTCAAGAAGAAGGACTTGAAATATTAATGAAAAAATATGAAAAATATAAAGAGTGGGAAGTTTTTTATGAAAGTTTGCCATATCCATTAAATGCAATGGATGAAGAAGAATATGAGTTGTACAATTAAACTCTGTATTAGGAGAAAGAGTGATCATCACTCTTTCTATTTTTTTATTTAATATTATTTTTAAATTCGATACTTTTATTTTTCCAATATTCTATTTTCTTTTTATTTTCCGTTCCATCTTTTATAGTTTCGCATAAAATAATCATTCTTTTAATATAAATCAAATTATTTTTATTTGCAATAATTTCAGTCCAATATAATGCTTTATTTAAACTTTTTTTAGACTCATATCTTAATTGTGTATAATACTTTGATAAGTATTTCACTTCAATATATTGACTGTTTAAAGTCTTTTCAGAGTTGTTTTAATAATTTGATAAATGTTTAATAGCGCCAATATGACCTTGTTTAGCTAATCTTTTGAAATATTCTAATGCTTTAATTTTATCTTTTTGAATATTAGAACGGTTTAAATATTTAGCCAATTCATAAATAGTTTTTTTATCTCCTAGCTCTACAAGTATATGTATAAGTGCCATACTTTTTATTATACTTGTTCTCTTATAAATTTTACTAAGGGCCTTAATTGATTTTACATCTTTATATTCAACTAAAGTTTTTAAAGCAGCAAGTCTATATTTTTGAGATCTTGTTTTTAAAATAATATTTCTTAATACTAATATATCTTTACTTTGAAGTCTAGATTCTTCATATTTTAATAATTCAGAACTAAATCTATATTTATATGTATATGTATACATTTCTTTATATAAATAATTTATAATTTCTGAGTCTTTTGAGTTTTTGATATAAACTAACCAATTTTTTGAATGATAATTTGTTTCTGGATTATATCTAACTATTTTTTTTCTCTTCAGAGCTAACCTTACTAGTGCTTTTATATTACCTTTGTTCGCAATTTTTTCTAGAATTCTAATACTTTTTTTTATTTGTTATTTACTTTGATAATAAAAAGCTAAAGTCAATATACATTGATCACTTTTTTCTAATTCTTTTTTAATTCTAAAATATTTATTTCTATCTTCTACTTTTTTTGAATAAATATTAAAAAGTAAAGTTGTAGCATCAATATATGAATTTGAACTTGAAAGTTCATAATATTTAAGAGATTTTTCTATATCTTTTTTTATATTATATCTTTGACTTCCTTTTTCTTAAATTTTTCCCAATTCAAATTGTGCTTTACCATTATTCTTATCTAATTCTAATATATATTTGAAATTATTTATTGCCTTTTTTATTTTATAAGCTTTTCTGTGCATAATTGCTAAAGTCATAATATCATCTATATTTTTTGAATTAAGAATATTTTTTTTCATGTATTCATCTATTGGGTTACCTCTTGAATATCTCTGTGCGTAAAGAATTGATAAACAATTTTTATTTGAAATTCTATACCTCTGTATCATTATAAAAACAGCAGTTTCTTTTTGAAGTTTCTTCATTCTATTTTTAAAATAAATACTAAGCAAGACATTTAATTCTTCTTCATTTAAATGTCTTATAATTTTTTCATGAATTTTATTGATTTTATATTTATTTCTAGAATAAGGCTTACTCAAATAATATTTAATTAATTCAAATTTTGCTTTATAATCTTTTTTATTGTTTATATATGAAA
The DNA here is from genome assembly GCA_013215985.1 of Campylobacteraceae bacterium. Lineage (GTDB taxonomy): Bacteria > Campylobacterota > Campylobacteria > Campylobacterales > Arcobacteraceae > NORP36. Next base: position 1,732 of record JABSOL010000194.1, on the reverse strand, counting down.
AGAGGGTAGTGACTTTTTCTTCACCATTTGGAAACATATCTTGATATTTTCCATAAATTGAAGCAAGTTTTAAAATATTGTTTTCTTTATTTTTTTTGCTTATGTTTTTAAACCATTTGTTGTAATAAAACAAACCTTCTTTTGTATGCGGAAAATTATAATATTGATTTAAAGATATCATTGCTTCTAAATCACCATTGTTTGCTTTTTCTATAAAAGAATTTTTGTTTTGTTCATTTTTAATATATACATTATTTGATGCACAAGATGCAAAAAATAATAAAATAAATAAAAATAATATTGTCTTGATAAATGTCATTTTATTCCTTTATTGTATTTAAATAATATGATTATAAATTAATTTAGCTTAAGTAAAATAAGAAAATATACGCAGTATTATTAAAATAAATTAAAGCAGTATTTATCCTGCTTTAATAAAATTACTTATTTAAAGTTACTTGTTCTTTGATACTAAATTACCACTTATTACAGCTTCTCTTATTTGTGCACTTATATCACTAAATGCTGAAGGACTATTTGGTAGCATTATTGTATTAGATTCTGATGATGCAACATCTTTTAATGTATCAAAATATTGTGTAATCAAAATCAAATTTAAAATTTCATTAGATTCAATTCCGTTAATCTCATTCATTTTATCTATACTTTCTTTAAATCCATTTATAATTGCAATTCTTTGATTTGCAATTCCTTCACCTTGTAGTTTTTTACTTTCAGATTCAGCTTCTGCTTTTTTAACCATAAGTATTTTCGCAGCTTCAGCTTTTTCAATAGCTGCAAATTTTTCTCTTTCACTTGCAACAATTTCATTCATTGCTTGAACAATTCTTTTATCTACATCTATATCAGTTACAAGTGTTTTAACTATTTCATACCCAAAACCATCAATTGCTTCGCTTAGTTCATTTTTTATAGCATTTGCAATTTCATCTTTTTTTTCAAAGACTTCATCAAGTTTCATTTTTGGAACTTCTGCTCTTACTACATCAAATAAATAACTATTAATTTGTGATTGTACATCTTCTAGTTCATAATATGATTTATATATTTGTGACTTATCATTTAAAATTTTATATTGTGCAGATACAACTATGTCAACAAAAACATTATCTTTTGTTTTTGTTGACACTCTAACATCTAGTTGTTGAATTCTTAATGACTGTGTTGTTACAATTTGATCAATAAATGGTATTTTAAAGTTAATTCCAGCATTTGATATTTTAATAAACTTACCAAATCGTTCAATTAAAGAAACAGTTTGTTGAGATACTTGAAATGCAGAATCTAAACTTAATATTCTTAATAAATCAATACTCTTATTTTTTTTAATCATTACTCTTCTTATAATTTTTTACATAATTTGTAGTTAAATCTCTAATTGCACGGCTATGTCCAAATTTCGCAGCTTTTTTATAATAAAAGATTGCTTTTTCTTTATTTTTTAGTGTGTATCTATTAACTTGAGCTAATAGATAAAGAAATTTTTTATCATTCATTTCCGCTAGAATTGTAGCAGTTTTAACAGCTTTATCAAAATTATTTTTTTTCTTATAATATCTAGTAAGTAATGCAAGTGCTTTTACATCTTTGTATTCTGCTAATTTTTTAACTATTAGCATTTTATTCTCTTTTGAGTATGAGTTATACATAAGTTTTCTTAATACTAGAATATCTTTACTTTTAAGTTTTGTATTTACATATTCTATTAATT
>JABSOL010000193.1 GCA_013215985.1 Campylobacteraceae bacterium | reverse complement strand
AGATTAGTTTAATTAGATTAACTAAAAAATGAAATCCAAAAAGAAACAAATGTACCTGCTTCTTTTATGGGTGAGTATTATAATCTAATTTTACATATAGATTTAATAAAGAAAAAAGTATAAGAAATCAGATTAAAAGATTAAACTTTTTGATTTCTTGAAGTATCAGTTTTTCTATTTATCTCAGATAATCTTACTTGTTCTACATTTGCTTTTTGAACATTAGAATTTCTAATATTTATTGAATTTTTATCTCTTAAATAAAAATCTATTAAATGAGCTACTTTTGATTAATTCCAAGATAATAAATCAAAATAATAATTTAATTGTAATTATTTTAACGAAATACTGTTCAAGTAGATATTAATATTTACGTATTTATAAATTATATTTTTATATCTACTATAAACCTTTATTTTATTATACTTTTAATATAATAAGTCAAAATTTTATATATATAATTCAAGGACAAATAAAGTGAGAATACTTTCAGGAATTCAACCATCAGGTACTTTACATATTGGTAATTATTTTGGAGCAATTCAAAAAATAGTTCAAGCACAAGAAGAAGGTGATTTATTCGCTTTTATTGCATCATATCATGCATTAACATCTGTAAAAGACAAAGAAGAATTAAAAAACAATATTTTTGAAGTTGCAGTTAATTTCCTAGCTTCAGGAATAGATCCAGACAAATGTACATTCTGGGTACAAAGTGATGTTAAAGAAGTTCTTGAATTATACTGGATCCTTTCAAATCATACTCCTATGGGTCTATTAGAGAGAGCTCATTCATATAAAGATAAAGTAGCACGTGGGAAATCTTCTCATCATGGTTTATTTTCTTATCCTGTATTAATGGCAGCTGATATTTTATTATTTGATTCAGAAATTGTACCTGTTGGAAAAGATCAAATTCAACATGTAGAAATTGCAAGAGATATTGCAACTTCATTTAACCACACTTATGGTAATTTTTTAACACTTCCTAAATCAAAAGTAGATGAAGAAGTAGCAACAGTTCCAGGAACTGATGGTGCTAAAATGTCTAAATCATATAATAATACTATTGATATGTTTGCAAGTAAAAAAGTACTTAAAAAACAAGTTATGGGAATTGTTACAGACTCTAAAGGTTTAGATGATGTAAAAGATTGGTCAAACTGTAATATTTATACTTTATGTAAATTATTTATGAATGAAGATGAATTAAAAACTTTACAAAAAAGATATGAAACTCCAGGTGAAGGATATGGTCACTTTAAACTAACTTTATTAGAAAAAGTTACTGAATACTTTGCACCATTTGAAAAAAGAAGAGAAGAATTATTAGCTAACCCAGAAGAAGTAAAACTTATTCTTGAAAAAGGTGCTAACAAAGCTAGAAAACTTGCAGTTGCAAAAATGATTTTAATTAGAGAAGCAGTAGGTCTTACATATTAGATTATTTAATATATGTGAATAGTTAAACTATTCACATATTCTATTTTTTATACTTTTATTACTTTAATAACTCTAGATATATTTAAAGATATATTTTCAACTCTATCTTGCCATAATTTTCCAAACTCAAGTTTTTCATTTTCGCTAGCAGATAATTTTATAGATTTTTGCATTAATTCCTGCATTCTTGGATTAAAATATATAGAAGATAAATCATAAGATACTTCAACTGCTTCATTTGTATCAAGTCTTATAAATTTTATATTAGATTCTATATCATTATCGTAAGACATTAAATATCTTCTATCATAAGTCCCTGCAATGCCTTTAAAGCCTAAATCTTTAGTTGAACCTGTAATGTTAGTAATAACAGAAGAAATCACTCCTGTAACACCATCTAAGGCTTTATCTTTGATTTCTACTTTAATATTTCCTCTTTGAGGTAGTGAATTGGGATATAAAGCTTTAAGTGCTTCTTTTGTCATAAGATAAGCTCCTAAAACAGTAGGACAAGAATGCCCTGCACTTTTGACTATGTCTAAATAAGAGAAGTCATAAATACCCTCATTAAAAGCTCCTAAAAAAGAAGCTAAAGTATCTTGCACTTTTATATTTTCAATATTGTCATAAAATTTTGGGTAATTCATTATTTGCCTTTTTTGCAAATTATATAAAATAATTTAATTTAAAGCATTGAAGGTAATCAAGAAAAAGAATTAATTATTAAATTAATTCTTTCTACAAATAAATATTAGTTTATCAGCTTCTTCATCAGTATGAAGATTAAAGTTAATAACTTTTTGCACTGCAAAACCAGCAGTTCTAAGTTTGTTTTTTAGAGTTTTAGTATCGTGAAAATACTGAGTAACAGTATCTTGTTCTTTTGAATATAAATGATTTTTATTTTTAGAAAATAAAGTAATATCTGTTTTTAATTCTTCATTTTCGTATATTGCATCAATTGCAATAAATTTATCATCGGCATCAATATTTAATGAACCTTGAGCAATTTCTTCAAATCCAAATAAAGTATTTACATCAAATAAAAAATAACCTGAATCATTTAAAACATTAGAAGTACTTTGAAAGAATTCATCTAAACCTGAATCTGGAACATAATTAATTACATCAAATATTGCAGTAGCACAAGAAAATTTATCTTCTACATCTTTAATATCCATAGCATCAGCACGAAGCCCAAAGTTTTGGCAAACTTTAACTTGTTCAATACTTAAATCAACTCCATAAGCTTCTACTTTATTTGCAAGTAAATGCATCATAAATGCACCCTGTCCACAACCAATATCAATAATATCATTTAATTGTTTTTCAAATATAATTGATAAAAAAGCTGAATGTAATTCTTTTACTTCATCACCAAATTCTAAATACTCTTCTATTTTTGAATATAACTCTAATCCCACTATAAAACTGCCTCTATTTTTTCTTTTATTTCAAAAATTCTATCTTTTTTTGCATAAAATGAATTTTTATTAACTATTAAATGTGCCGATGTTTCCATAATAGTTGGACCTACTTCTAAACCATTTTGTTTCATTGTTAAACCAGTTTCAACAATATCAACAATACAATCAGCTAAACCAACAAGAGGAGCTAATTCAATAGAACCATAAAGTTTAATGATTTCAACAGCCATTGCTTTTTCTTCAAAATATTTTTTTGCTATTTTTTCATGTTTTGTTGCAACTTTTATTTCACTCTTGCTCCAGTCTAGTTTTTCACCAGCACGAAGACCAATAGCTACTTTACATTTACCTAATTTTAAATCAAGAAGTTTAATTAAGTCATACTCTTTTTCTTCTAAAACATCTAAACCAACAACGCCTAAATCTGCAGCGCCATGCATAACATAAGTTGGTACATCTTGGTTTCTAACATTTAAAAATGTAAATCCAGCTTGTACTAAAATTAACTTTCTATCCTCAAAAACAAACTTCTCTCCAAATGCTTTTTCAAACTTATCTAATGTTTCTTCAGCAATTCTACCTTTTGGTAATGCAATTGTTATCAATTATTAGTCCTTTCATATTATCAAATATTAAGTGTTCATTACAAATACTATTAGATAAAAACATTTCTAATATTTTTGCATCCCCACCAGTTATAATTACTTTTTTATCTTTACTTAACTCTTTAATTGGCGTAATAATTGACTTAATTACTGCATAAGAGATAGCATCTTGGGTATTTAAAGGAATTTTATCTAAATTAAGCTTTAAATTGATTTCACAGTCTAAAACAGGAGATATTTTAGGATATATCTCTTTTATATATTTTAAACCTGGTAAAATAAATCCACCTATATGTTTACAGTTTTCCATAATATCAACAGTAATAGCAGAGCCTGCATCAATCACTAAAGCATTATTAACATTTAAACAAGCAAACTTTCTATCAATTCCTAAACCTTTATAAGAAGTTTTAAAATCTAAAAGGTTTTCTAAGTTAAAAAGATTTTTACAATATAACTTTAGTTTTTTTTCTGCTTTTTTATTAACTGAAATATAATATACTTCTTCAGAAAAACAGTCTAATTCTTCATCTAATAAAAACTTTTTTTCTATTCCATTTATTAAAAAATGGTATAGATCTAGCTTTATCTAATAAAGAAAGTATTGTCCAAGCAGGTAGAGCGCGTTTACGCCCAGTACTGTTAACGGCAATTACAACCATTTTAGGGTTGATCCCATTAGCAATTGGGTTGAATATTAATTTCTTTACCTTATTTAGTGAGTTTGATGCTAATATTTATTTTGGAGGAGATAATGTTGTATTCTGGGGGCCTTTAGCTTGGACTGTAATTTACGGGTTATTTGTAGCAACCTTTTTAACTTTAATCGTAGTGCCAATTCTATTTTTCTTAATCACAAAATTTAAAATGTATTTGCGAGTTAAATTCGCTTAATAGTAAGTTTTTAATAGTTGAAAAAGGCTAAGGAGTACTCCTTAGTCTTTTTTTTTGTGAATTTTGGTGTTCAATATATGTTCTATGGAAGTAGTTATTAAGAATTATATTGTAACATTGTTTTCGA
>JABSOL010000192.1 GCA_013215985.1 Campylobacteraceae bacterium | reverse complement strand
AACATATTTATTAACTGGATTTTCAAATAATTCTTTTGGTGTTCCAAATTGAACAAGAGTTTTATTTTGAATAATTCCAATTTTATCAGATATACTTAAAGCTTCTTTTTTATCATGAGTTACTAAAATAGCTGAAAATCCAAATTCTTTAATTAAATTTTTTAACCATATTTTTGTTTTATTTCTTAAAATTGAATCAAGATTTGAAAAAGGTTCATCAAGTAAGAGTATTTTAGGTTCATAAGCAATTACTCGGGCAATTGAAACTCTTTGTTGTTGTCCACCTGATAATTCATGTATTTGTTTAAATTTATGCTCTTCTAAATCAAATTGTTTTAATAATTTATCAACTATTATTTCTTTTTCATTTTTACTTTTATTTTTTATTGCAAAAATAATATTATCTTTTACATTAATATGTGGAAATAAAGCATAGTCTTGAAATATATAACCAATATCTTGGCTTTCACATGAATCGTTATTTTTTGAAACACAGCATTTATGAAGATAAATATCACCTTCATATTTATCTTCTAAAGATGAAATAGATCTTAATATTGTACTTTTACCAGAGCCACTTGCTCCTAAAATTGTAACAATTTCTCCATCTTTCACATCAAAAGAAACGTTATTTAAAATATTAGTTTTTCCAAATGATATTGAAAAATTTTTTAAACTTATTCCTGTCATCTTAATCCTTAATCATTTTTTTAGCTAATAATAGTACAGATGCTATTCCTAGTATGACTATAAACATAGCTGGTACTGAAGATTCATAAACTTGTGCTTGAGATACTAATTCATGAGAATATACTGATAAAGTATCAAAGTTAAAAGGTCTTAGAATCATTGTTAATGGTAACTCTTTAATTATTTCTATAAAAATAACTATACAAGAGGCAAGAGCAGAGTTTTTTATTAATGGAAAAATTACTTTTTTAAGTTTTGAATTTTCATTTAAACTCATCGTTTTACAAGCATCATCATATGATTGAGGGATTTTTGAGAAACCAGATTCATAATTATTAATAGAAATTGCTAAAAATCTTACACAATAAGCAAATAATAGTGAGAGTATAGTCCCGGATAATAAAACATCAAAAGTTCTATTTAGTATTCCAAATAAACTTAATACTCCAACAGCTACAACAGCTCCAGGAATTGAATAACCTAGTTTAACTATTTGCGTTAAATTATCAGAAACTTTATTTTTATGTAGTCTTACATTATAAACAAAAATAAACCCTAATGTTGTAATTAAAATTGAGCCAATTAATCCTAAAGATACTGTTTGAATGATAATTCTTAAAAAATCTTCATCAATAATATCCATATATGTTAATGAAAACCAATAAGACATTTGAGCAAAAGGTAAAATAAAACCAAAAAATACAGGAAAAAAGCATAATAAAAAAGCTAGTATATTACTTTTACCTTTTAATCTTTTTTTAGAAATTGGTGTGAAATCTTTTCCTGATGATCTATATTTTTTATTTCTTCTTTGAAATCTCTCTAAAAAGATTAATGTAAAAATAAATAACATAAGCATTGAAGCTAATTTTGAAGCATCTTCGACTGATCCCATTCCATACCAAGTAGAAAAAATACCTGTTACAAAAGTAGGAATCCCATAATAATCAACTACTCCAAAGTCTGCTACTGCTTCCATAACTGCAAGAATAGTTCCTGCAACTATTGCGGGTCTTGAAATTGGAATAATTACTTTTATAAACGTTTTCCAAGGCGATAAACCCATAGTTTTGGAAGCATCAATAATTGATGATGATTCTGCAATTAAATATGTTTTTGAAATCAAATAAACATATGGATATAAAACTAAAGACATTACAATAACAGCACCTTCTATTGACATAATATCCATAAAATAAACTTGTGTGATATTTTCTTTGCCTAATAGGCCTAAGATAAACATAGTAACTGAACCTGTGATATCAAACATTCCAGCATATACATAAGAAACAATATAAGTAGGAATTGCAAAAGGTAAAATTAATGCGTAATGATAGAATTTTGAGAAAGTAAAACTATACATAGTTGTTATATATGCAGTGGAAAATCCAATTATTGAAGTCATAATTGCAACTCCAAACATAATATATAATGAGTTGTATATATACTCACTCAAAACTGTATCTTTTAGATGTAACCATATCTCACTTGTAGGTGTAAAAATATTAGCTAGTATTAGTAAGGCAGGTATAGAAATAAGTAGTGTTAATATAACACTACTTATTGTCAGTTTATTCAAATATTTCAATTATTTTATCTTTTTATTTCCAAGATGCTTTATTGAAGATTTTAACAGCTTTTGCATTGTTTTCACCTAAAGAATTAATAGAAATGTTATCTTCTTTAAAAGTTCCCCAAGAAGAAACAATTTTAGATGATTTTGTTCCAGCTAATACTGGGTACTCATAACTTTTTGTTGCAAATAATTCTTGAGCATCTTTAGAAGCTAAGAATTCAATAAATTTAATTGCATTTACTTTATTAGGTGCATATTTAGTAACTCCTGCCCCAGAAATATTAATATGAGTTCCACCATCTTTAAATACTGGGAAGAAAATTTTCATTTTAGCAACTGCATCTCTTTGAGATTTGTCTTTATTATGAACCATTTTACCAATGTAATAAGTATTTGCGATTGCAATTTTACCAATTCCATTTGCTACTGCTTTAACTTGTGCTCTATCATTACCTTTTGGAGATCTAGCCATGTTAGCAACCATACCTTTAGCCCAAGATAATGCATACGCTTCATCATGATGTTCAATCATTGCAGCTAATAAAGATTGGTTATAAATGTTAGAAGAAGATCTAACAACAATCATACCTTTAAATTTAGGATTTGCTAAGTCTTCATAAGTAACAAATTCATTTTCAATTCCAGAATCTTTTTTAACAACAGCAACTCTTGCTCTTTTTGTAAGTGCAAACCATTGGTTATCAGAATCTCTATAAATTTTAGGAATATTAGCATTCAAGTATTCAGATTCAATTGATTGAAAAATACCTTTTGATTTAGCTAATTGTAATCTTCCTGCATCAACTGTAATTAATACATCAGCAGGTGAATTTTTACCTTCAGATTCAATTCTGTTAATTAAAGCATTTGCTTTAGCTTTAACAACATTAACTTTAATACCTGTTTTCGCTTCAAACATTTTAAATAATTTCTTATCTGTATCATAATGTCTATGTGAATAGATATTTACCTCTTGTGCAGCGAATATTGAACTCGCTAATACTAATGAACTTAATACAAGTTTTTTTAACATGTTGACCCTTTAATTTTTTATAAAAACATAATAAGAAAATTAAGCTTTAAATTATCTTAATAGTAAGAATGATTATCAGAGATAAAAATTAATCTTATTTTTAAATTTTATCTTGTTATAATGTGTTAAAAAAGGCATATTGATGAACATAATTTTTGAATCTACTATTAAATCTTCTGGAGAAAGTCCTAGTGACTGGTATATTGAACTTAAATACTTAGAAAATAATACTATTAAAAAATCAAGTTCTATAGATGAATATGAAAAAAACCTTAGTGAAATTTGTAATGCAGAAAGCATTATGATTGAATCTAATGAAAATAAATGGATTCAAGATTCAAATGTTACAGCTGAACAATATGCTCAGATTAACTCTCAAATGAGAAAAGTTCAAGAGGAGTTATCTAATGCTTCTGATGATTGATAATTACGATTCTTTTACTTACAATATTGTTCAATATTGCAAAGAATTAGGAGCTGATTTAAAAGTTATTAGAAATGATGAATTAAATTTAGAAGAAATTATTGCTTTAAATCCTGAAAAAATTATAATATCTCCAGGACCATCTACTCCTGATGATGCAGGTGTTTGTTTAGAAGTGATTAAACATTTTGCGGATAAACTTCCTATTTTTGGTATTTGTTTGGGACATCAAAGTATTGCTCAAGTTTTCGGAGCAAAAGTAGTTAGAGCAAATAATATGATGCATGGAAAAACATCACAAATTAATGTTCTAAAAGATACTATAATTTTTGATACATTGCCAAAAGATTTTATTCAAACTAGATATCATTCTTTAGTTGTTAAAAAAGATAATTTACCAGAAAATATTATTATTACTTCTATATCTAATGATGATAATGAAATCATGTCACTTGAAATTAAAGATAAACAAATTTATGGTGTACAGTTTCATCCTGAGTCAATTATGAGTGAACATGGTTATGATATTATAAATAACTTTTTAAAAATTTAGGTTGAATATGAATAAAATAGTTTTTAGTAAATATAATTTATTATTCTATTTTTTATTAATACTTAGTGCAATGTCATTAATATATTTATCAAGTACATTAAGTATATCTTATAAAGAAGCACTTATCGTATTAGATAATAAATCTGTGCTTACTTATCTGAGTTATACTATATTATATTTTTTTGCAGAGTTTTCATTTTCAAAACAAGAGATTTTTGTAGGGTTGACATTTTCAAAATACGATGTTTTAACAGGGTTGGCTTTTTGCAAAATCATATATTTTTGTAGGGTTGACATTTTCAAAATCCGATATTTTTGTATGGTTGT
>JABSOL010000191.1 GCA_013215985.1 Campylobacteraceae bacterium | reverse complement strand
TGAAAATATTTTAAAATCATATAATCCAATTTCTTGATTTGAATTTGTACTCATAAGAGAGTTAGAAACTAATGATGTATTATTTAAAGTTCCATCTGTTTTAAGAACCATATCATTTTGATGATCATAATTACTTGTATATGCAAAATAAGCAATATCATCAGATTGATTATTATTCTGTACTGTTGAAGAACTAGAACCACTTGGACTACTTCCACATCCTATAAAAAATATTAGTATTAAAGCTAAAACTAGAATTTTTTTAATTTCTTTCATGATAAATCCTTTATTTAAAATTTTTACATAAAAGTGTGATAAAGTGAAATATTCTAATTAATTTAATAATTTCTTAAATCAATAAAGAACAAGAACCATAAATATAGTTACTTACTTAAAATACTGTAAGAGTATTTTAAGTAAGATAAGATATAATCCTCATTAATTAAAGAAAAGGACAGATATGAATGAATTTATAAAATCATTTAATCCTGTAAATCAAGAATTTATAGGTGAAGTAGTAAAAACAGATGTTAATGAAATATCAAAACTTGTAGAAAAATCTAAAATTGCACAAAAAAAGTGGAAAAACTTAACAATTGATGAAAGAATAGATTATTTAGTAAATGCTAGTTCACAGTTAATACCTGAAATTAATAAGTTAGCTATTCTTTTAAGTAAAGAAATGGGAAAAGATTTAAATAGATCAATTGGGGAAGTATCAGGCTGTGCTCATGATGTTTCTTATAAAGCTGCTGAAGTAAAAGAAGCAATACAAACTCAAGTATTTGAAAACTACGGAATGAAAACACAAATGCAATACAATGCTTTAGGTGTATGTGCTGTGATTTCTCCTTGGAATTATCCTTTGTCAATGGCTCATTGGTTAATTATTCCAGCTTTAGTAGCAGGAAATACAGTAATTCTTAAACCATCAGAAGAAACACCTTTAATATCTCAAGCTTACGTAGATTTATTTAATAAAATATTACCAAAAGATGTTTTACAAATTATTCATGGTGATGAAATACAAGGAAAAGCTTTAGTTAATTCTGATGTTAATCTTATTGCTTTTACTGGATCAAAAGATGCAGGAATAAATATTATGCAAAATGCTTCTTCAAAACTTAAAAGATTAATAATGGAACTAGGTGGTAAAGATCCATTAATTGTATTAAAAGATGCAGATATTAATAAAGCAGCTAGATTTGCAGTTGCAAGTAGTTTTGAAAACTCTGGTCAAATGTGTACTTCAACAGAGCGAGTTTATGTTCATGAATCAATTATAGAAGTATTTGAAAACCTTGTAGTTGAATATGCAAAACAATATAAAACTGGTTCTTGGGATGAAGAAGCAGATATTGGACCAATTATTAATAAAAAACAAAAGAATATAATCTTAGAACAAGTAGAAGATGCTTTAAACAAAGGTGCAAAATTATTATATGGAAAAATAAATAAAGACGATGCTTTTATTTATCCAAGTGTTATTACTGATGTAAAACAAGATATGAAACTATTTACAGATGAAACTTTCGCAGCAATTGTAAGTATAAGTTCTTTTTCCACAAATGATGAAGCTATTTTAAAAGCTAATGATAGTGAATTTGGTTTAGGTGCTGTAATCTTTGGGAAAGAAGATGTAGAAAATATAGCTTCACAATTAGAAGCTGGAATGTTAGGTATTAATCAAGGATTAGGATCAGTTGGTGATACACCTTGGGTTGGTTCAAAACAAAGTGGTTTTGGTTATCATGGTTCTCCTGATGGACATAGACAATTTACTCAAGTAAAAATAATTACACAAAGATCATAATATGAATAATGATTTTTACATAGTAGCAAGAGAATCAGGGGCTCAAAATCCTTCTTTACCTACTTGGGCAAATGAAAATAATGTTCTTAATCTAGACGAAAACTCTAAAAATGAAGTAAAAAGAGTTGATTTAGTAAATCTTCCTGGATCGTTTCAATTATTAAATGTATTAAGTGCAAAAGAGTGTGATCGTTTTATTAATACAAGTGAGTCATTAGGATACTTAAAAGATGCAGCTGTTTCTTTACCTAGATCTGTAAGGCATAATGATAATGTAACTTGGGTAGTTGATGATTTAATTCATGATGTAATTTGGAAAAGATGTAAAGATTTAATTTATGATAAAGATAATATTTTTTATGGAAAAAAAGCCTTAGGTTTAAATAAAAGATTTAGATTTTATAAATATAATGAAGGTGATTTTTTTAAATTTCATACTGATGGATCTTGGCCTGGCAGTAAAGTAGTAAATAAAGAATTATTTACAGATTTTTACCAAGATAGATATAGTCAAATGACTTTTTTAATATTATTAAATGAAGATTTTGAAGGTGGGGAAACTCAGTTTATTGTAAAAAAAGATGGGAAAGAAGAACTAGTAAGTATAAGAACACCAAGAGGGGGAGTACTATGTTTCCCTCATGGAATGCATCCTTTACACTGTGTTCATAGTTCAAATAAGATTATCTCAGGTATAAAATATATAATAAGAACAGATATATTATTTGAGCAATAAAAAGACTTTGTATATATATTAAGTCTTTTTACTATTGTTTAATTATGATGGATAAAAGAATTAAATTTTATCCATTATTTAAAAGATTCCAATAACTATAAAATTTAAGCTCTCAATTTTAATTTCTTATGAACTAATACTAGCTCCTTAGACGTTTACAAGTCATTTATTCAAACTTATTCTAATATCTTATTATTTTCTAAAATGTATAAATTATCCTATTAAATGTAATTAATTGCTATTTTTATTATTTAATTTATTCTATATACTTTTATTAGAAAGGATAAATTATGAAATATATTAAAGCAGAAGAACTTAATGTTCAAGAATGGCTCAATACTAAAGAAGATATTTTTTTAGAAAAACTAAAGGGTAAAGTTATTGTTATTTTTGCTTTTCAAATGTTATGTCCAGCCTGTGTACAACATACAATTCCTCAATGTAAAAGGTTTTTTGAGAAAGTATCAGATAAGGATATTGTTGTATTAGCTTTACATACAGTTTTTGAGAATCATAATGTTATGAATAAAGAAGCATTAGAAGTTTTCATAGATGAAAATAGATTAAAATTTCCAATTGCTATTGATTTATTATTAGAAAATGAGTATATGCCCGAAACTATGAAAAAGTATGCCATGCAAGGAACACCAACATTACTTGTTATAGATCAAGAAGGTAATTTAAGATTAAAAGTTTTTGGAATTATTGAAGATTTAGAATTAGCTTTAATAATAGGTAATTTGTCAAAATAAAGGATAAGAAATGAAAAATAAAATATTAAAAGTTTTAACAATTTGTTTTGTTATGGGATTTGTTACAATTCAAGCGCATGAAGATTTTAAAATAAAATCTGCAAAAGTAGAATACATAAAATCTCTTGATTTATTAGTTTTTTCTCAAGAAGTAAAAGGGAAAGCTGGGAATACTAAACCTAAAATAAATGGAAAACTCCACGGTGCTAGTGTATTTGGGTATGTATTTCCTACAAGTTTAAAATCAACAGATGTTGGATTTAATAAAACAGAAGGTATTGTTGCTTTAGCATTAACAAGCCATCCAGATTTTGATGATACGCCTTTATGGGATGAAAATAATGATAAAAATTTTAAGAATGATGGGATTATCTGGCATTCTCATTGGGTTATTTTAGTAAAAGATAAAAGAGTTAAGGGTGGTCTGAAAGTAAAAGAATTTAAAAAAGATGATAATAGTGTAGTGATTCCTCCTATTAATCCAGGAATGCCTATGTATATGGATTCTCCAGGATTCTCTGTATTAACAAAAGGAAATACAATTAAAGTACTTATTCCTGCAAATAGAGTAAATAATAAAATAAACTTCAATTATGATGCTGTTAGTGTAATGATGAAAGTAAATACAAGTGGCAAAATGCCATTACTTGGAGTTTATAAAATATATTCTGTTCTAGAAGATAAATTAGATTTAAAAAATAATATAAAAAAACTTAAATAAATTATAAGGAACTTTTTCCTTATAATTTATAATATTATTTAAAAGTTCTAAAATTCTCAAATCTAAACTCTTTTGGTGATATTTTTGCATACTTCTTAAAAAATCTTGAAAAATAAGAAGCATCAAAAAAACCAAGTTCTTCTGCTATATATTTAATAGACTCTTGAGAAAAAAGAAGTTCTCTTTTAGCTTCAATAATTAACCTCTGATTAATTAGGTCACTAACTGTTTTATTAATATTACTTTTTATAATCTCATTTAGTCTTTTTGTTGTAATCTCAAACTCTTTTGCATAAAAAGACGCAGAATTTTCTTTTTTATAATTTTTATCAATTAAGAGTTTAAGTAAATTAACTCTCTTGTCCATATTAGAAATGTTAGCAATTCTAGTTTTTGATTTAATTATGTATTTTAAAAAAGAGCTAAATAAATGAGAAATAAGTAAATAATCATCATTATTAATATATTCTTCTTTTATCATTTCAACTAATAACATTAAATTATTTTTTGTTTTAATACAAATATTAATACCCCGTAGGGGTGTTCTCTGTAAATACGGCAAAATCGCGACTAAAATCATCAAATATGTGTTTTTTAAAGATTTTCGGTTTTGGTCTCAAAATGAGTCTGTTTTTTGGCCACATCTATTATAAGGTAAATGCCTTTATCTGTATGTGTTTTTGGGAATTTTCTGAGAGGCATTTACCTTATAATAGATG
>JABSOL010000190.1 GCA_013215985.1 Campylobacteraceae bacterium | reverse complement strand
AACTCTACTATTATTAACAATAATACTATTGATTCAAAAATAGAAAGTTTAGGAAATAGTGAGTTTTCTGCTACTAAAATAGATAACGAAAATGGATTAATTCTTTCAAGTAAAAATATACTAATTAATTCAGAAGAGATAATAAATAATAAAAATGGAATAATCAAAAGTAATAAAAATACAAATATTGATACTGAAACATTTGTAAATTATAAAGGAAAAGTAGTAAGTCTTCATAACTTAGAATTAGAAAGTGAAAATATGGATTTTAACGAATCTTTTTTATTCTCAAATAAAGAATTAATACTTAGAGTTGATAAATTAGATAATGTAAGTACTTCAACAATTATAGCAAATGAAAAACTAACAATCAGAGCAAAAGATTATATAACAAACTCAAGTGATATTATAGCAAATGGAGAGCTTAATTTTGAAACAGATGGAGCTTTTACAATTGATGACGGTATTACAATCTCTTCTACAAATGCTTTTACTCTAAAAGCTGGTTCTTTAGTAAATGATGGAAATTTAACAGCAGGTAGTGATGATAGTAAAATTGAAGTAAAAGAAAGCATAATAAATAATGCAAAAATCTCATCTTCTGAGAATCTTTTCTTAAAAGCAAATGACATAACAAATAATGGACTTATTGTAAGTCAAAATGATTTAACACTAGAATCAAATAATTTTACAAATAATGAAACTCTGTTTTCAGCTAATGATATGAATCTTTACACAACAAATACTTTATCAAATACAGAAAATGCAAATATTATTGCAATGAATAATATAACTTTTGGTAAAAATGATTCTAATGAAAAAACAAAAAAAATTGTAAATACTTTAGGAACGATAGAAACATTTGATGGTGATATTAATGTTAATGCTAATTCTTTTTTAAATATAGGTAGTGTAGACTTTTCTGATATTCTTACTGATTCTTATGGTGCTGCAAATTTGAATATAACAAAGCCTTCAGGTAGTAGACATAGAAGTAGGGGTAGGGCAAAAAAATCATGGGTTTCAACTATTAAAAGTCAATTTAAAGCACAGTACTATGATATTTCTGCTGATTATTATGATGCAAATGTTAATAATATTCTAGGAGGTGAAACTACTTTTGTTGATGCTTATTATGAAAAACTTAGTGGTGAGTCTGTTACAACAGCTGCAATTTTCAAAGCAAATGGGAATATTAATTTTAATGTTGATACTGGTGTAAATAAAGATGCTTTACTTGAGAGTGGATCTACAATCACTTTTGATTCAAATAAGTTTACGAACGAAGTTAGTGAAAAAGTATATACACTTGAAGATAAAAATTATGTAATTGAAGGATCGGGATCTGGTGGAAAACTTAGGAGAAAACATGGATCAAGTAAAGCTGAATACCAAAACAACTTCAAAACAGAAACAAAAACTGGTTCTGCTTATATAATAGGAAACTTAGCAGGGGCTATAACAGAATTTGAAAATATTGGAACAATAGAAAATAATAATTCTTTTGATAGTAATATAGATACTTCGACAAAAGTAAATAAAGAATTAAAAGATTCACCAATAGTTAAAGAAATTATAATGACAGGAAAAGATGCTGTAAGTGTAATAAGTGATTTAGGTGTAGTTCGTGAAGTAAAAGAAGGAAGTTTAGTAGAACAAATTACAAGAGCTAATGGAACAACTGTTTATACTATAACAAATGAAAATGATAAAAATATAAAAACAGAAGTAATAAAAAAAGCTGATGGAACAATAATTTCATATGTATTTGATGTTAGAAGTGGACTTATAATTGAAAAAGTAATAAAAAATTCTAAAGGTACATTTGTTACAAATATAATGGAAGATTCAAAAAGTGCTTCTTATGCAAGTATACAATCTGCCAATATAAATTCTAACATAAGTATAATAGTTAATGATAATGGAACTGTAACAAGAAGAATTAATGGTGAAGAATTTATTATTACACAAGTAGCAATAAAAATACCAGATAATAAATATGGTTTATTTATAAAATCAGAAAATCCACAATCAAAATATCTAATAGAAACAAACCCAGAATTATCAATTAAAAAGAACTTTATTTCAAGTGATTATCTAATGGAGCGTTTAGAGTTTTCAGCAGATATAACAACAAAAAGAGTTGGAGATGCTTTTTATGAAAATAAACTTATTCGTGAAAGTATTATGGAGCAAACAGGAAAAAAATACTTATCAAAAGATATTCAAAATGATAATGATCAATTTCAATACCTAATGCAAAACTCGCTTGAAGCCAAAGATAGTTTAAATTTAATTTCAGGTATTTCATTATCACAAGCTCAATTAAATGCGCTAACTCGTGATATTGTTTGGATGGAAGAAAAATATGTAGCAGGAGAAATAGTATTAGTACCAACTGTATATATAGCAAACCTAGATAATATTAAAATAACAGGTGCGCAAATATATTCAAATGATGTTAATTTAGATGTAGATACTTTTAAAAATACAGGTTTAATGAATGCAAGTAATGATTTTTTTATTGATGCAAAAGATTCTATTTTTAATACAGGTCAAATTCTAGTAACAAATTTATTGAAGTTAATTTCTTCAAATGATATAACAAATAATGGTCAAATAAGTGCAGCAGATGCATTGTTAAAATCAACAAATGGATCTATTTTAAATGAAACTCTTTTTGAAACTATTAAAGTAGGAGATGAAAATAATGGATATACTAATACAAAAATAGGAAAAATTGCAAGTATTACTTCTACTAAAGGTAATTTAATCTTAGATGCAAAAAAAGATATTATTAATACAGGGGCTTCTTTAAAATCTGCTTTTTCTATTGGTTTAAAAACACAAGAAGGTGATGTTACTTTTAAAACAATAAAAAATGAAACATCTTCAAATACTACATCTGGTAGAAACTTTAATAAAACAAAAAAAATAGATTATATTCAAAGTAGTATTTCTTCAAATGATTCAATAATAATAGAATCAGGAAATGATGTACTCTTAGAATCAGTAAAAATGAAAGCTTCTAATACTATAGGTATAAATGCAAAAAATGATTTAAATATAACAGCTGTAAATACACTTGATTATAAAGATACTCAAATATACTCTAAAGGATCTACTGGTAAGTCTACAACTAAAAGAGATATGACTTATAAAGAAACAGTTGTTTCTTCAGAATTATCAGGAGCTAATATAGTTCTAAATGCAAAAAATGAACTAAATCTAGAATCAGCTAAATTAAATGCAAAAGATAATATTTTTGCAAAAGCAAAAAATGTAAATATAGTAGCAAAAACATATAAAGAAGGTGAGCTTCATTATACAAAAGAAAAAGGTCTTGGAGGACTAAGTACAGAATCTACTATGGATAAAACTGATGCTTTAAAGTTAAAAGAATCAGAATTAACTTTAGAAAAATCAGACTTAAAAGAGAATATTTCAAATTATGATTTAGCAGTACAAATATATAATGACTTTAAAAAAGTCTTAGGTTTTAATACTGATACAGAATTTATAAATAATATAAAAACTGGAATAGCTCTAGAAGCAGATGAAGATATTACAATAATAGCTTCTTCTCTTGATTCAAAAGATAAAGATATAAATCTTACTGCACAAGAAGATGTATTAATTGCATCTGCAAATGAAATAACTTCAAGCGAACAATGGAGTAAAAAACAAAGATTTAATATAGGAAACTTAGTAACTTCTCTTTCAACATTAGGACTTGCAGATACTGGACCTATATATGTAGTAGATAATAAAGAAGAGAAAACAATTACTTCAAAATCAAAAGCATCAAACTTAAGAGGTAATAATATAATTATAAATGCAGGAAGCGCAACTGTAATGGGATCAAATGTAGAAGCTTTAAAAAATATATATGTAAAAACAGATATAGGGTCAATTAAAGTTATAGCAGCACAAGATTCAATAAGTACTACAAAATCTTCTAAAAAAATAGAAGTATCAATGTCTGGAATTACAGAAATGGTAAAATCACTAAAAGAACAAATTGCTTCTGATGAAACAAAAATCAAAGTAGAAATAGGAAAAGCTACATATGATGCAGTAAATGAAGATTCAAATGAAGTAACAAATGTATCATCAATCTTATCATCAAAAAATGGAAATATTATTTTAGATTCAAGTGATGATATGCTAATAGAAGGTTCAAATCTTCTTGCTAAAAATGGAACAATAGCTTTAAATTCACAAGATGGAAACATTGTAATAAAAGAAGCTCTTGATACATTAGAGAAAAAAAGAAAAGAGACACATGGAGAAGCAAAAGTATCTGCTTCTGTACAAAATGAATATGTAGAAATAAAAACAGCAGTAGATAATCTTTTATTAGCTAAAAAAGCTGTTAAAACTGCAAAAAGAGATCAGAAAAAATATAAAAAAGATATATCAAATTTAGAAAATACTTTAGTAAGTTTAAAAACTGATTTAATAAATAAAGTATCTGGTGTGGATTCAAATGATATCGAAGAGTTAATTGAAATAATAGATGATATGAAAAGTGATGCATCTATATATAAAGCTGCAATAGTAGCAAGTTTAGTAAATGTAGCCACAAAAACAACAGCACTTATAGCTCAAACTGCAGCCGCAGCTACGTCAGTAACATACGGTTTTTCAGCAGGAATAACATTAGATTTAAAAGGTAATAAAAAACAAACAAATACAAGTACTACAACATCTCTATCTTCAAATCTTACATCTAATAACCTAATTATAAATACAAGTGATAATAAAGATACAACAATACAAGGTTCAAATGTT
>JABSOL010000189.1 GCA_013215985.1 Campylobacteraceae bacterium | reverse complement strand
TCTTTAATTAAATCAATAGGAAGATCATCTTCATCGCAAGCTAATGCAAATATATCTGCATCAAATAGTTTTAAAAAAGAATTAAATAAAATTACTATTTCAAATATCTTATTTTCAAAATAATTAATATTTTTAAAATACCTATTAATATAGGTATTTTATTTATAAAAAATATCTATTTACAAAAATCAATTTTTTATCAAATTAATGCATATATATATAATACTTTTTATATATTATTTAATAAAAACTTAGCTAAACTAAGTGTAAATTATAAATATAGGGAAAATTTATGAAAGAAGCTAAATATATATGGATGGATAATGAATTTGTTGCATGGAAAGATGCAAAAGTTCATGTTTTATCTCATACTTTACATTACGGAAATGGTGCAATAGAAGGAACAAAAGCATATAAAACAGTTGATGGAAGATGTGCAATTTTTAAATTAAAAGAACATACTCAAAGATTATTAAGATCTTCAAAAATGACTCTACTTAATGTTCCTTTTAGCGAAGATGAATTAAATAAAGCACAAATTGAATTATTACAAAAAAACGAATTATTTGACGGTGCTTATATTCGCCCACTTGTATATTTAGGTTACGGAACTATGGGCTTATACCATAAAGATGCACCTGTAAATGTTTCTATTTCTGCTTGGGAATGGGGCGCTTACTTAGGAGAGGATGCACTTAAAAAAGGGGTTCGAGTAAAAATTGCTTCAATGACAAGAAATTCTAATACTTCAGGTATGGGAAAAGCAAAAGCAGTTGCAAACTATTTAAACTCACAAATGGCTAAATTTGAAGCTATAGAATGTGGATATGATGAAGCTTTATTAAGAGATGACCAAGGTTATATTGCTGAAGCTAGCGGAGCTTGTTTTTTCATTGTACGAGACGGCGTAGTTATTACTCCTCCAAATGATAATTCTTTAGAGTCAATTACTCAAGCTACAGTAATTGATTTAGCAATAGATTTAGGTTATGAAGTTCTTAGAAGAAGATTAACAAGAGAAGAAGTATATATTGCAGATGAAGCATTTTTTACAGGAACTGCTGTAGAAGTAACTCCTATTAGAGATATTGATGCCCGAATAATAGGTTCAGGGCAAAGAGGTCCCATAACTACAGTTTTACAAGAAGCATATTTTGATGTGGTAGCTGGAAGAAACGAAAAATATATAAAACATTTAACTTATATTAACTAAGCATTAGCTTAGTTAATATATAATGTCGGGTTACAGAAGAGATAAAGAGACTTATTTCTTTTGTGTTTCGAAAGAAAACAATTAATATTTAAAAAACAAACTAAGGGAATTAAAAAATGCCAATAGATAATGACTATTTCAAAAATCGACAAAACTCTGGTGGAGGTTCTGATAATAAAGGAAACTCTAATAACAATAACGGCGGAGGTGGAAACTTTCAACCACCATTCGAGCCACCTGAATTTATGAAAAACTTAGGTAAAAAAGCAGGTTTTATATATGCAATTATTGCTGTAATCGCTGTATTATTTATCTTCAAACCTTTTTTAACTATCGAATCAGGTTTTGTAGGAATTAAAAAAACTTTAGGTAAATATGATGAACAACCATTAACTCCTGGTTTTCACTTTATTATTCCTGGTTACCAAACTGTAATCTTAGTTGATACAAAAGTAAGACTAATGAATTATAAAAACATTGATTCTGCTTCTTCTTTTAATTCTGGAATTAGATTAAATCCAGCTATTTCAATTTTAGATGCTAGAGGTTTACCTGTTTCTATTGAATTAACTGTTCAATATAGATTAACTGCTGATGGTGCTCCTAATACAATTGCTAACTGGGGACTTTCTTGGGAAGATAAAATTATTAATCCAGTTGTTAGAGATATCGTAAGAAATGTTGTAGGAACATATACAGCTGAAGATTTACCAACTAAAAGAAATGAAATTGCTGTTAAAATTGAAGAAGGTGTAAGAACTGACATTGAAAAGCTTAAAGGTTCTCCTGTATCTTTATTATCTGTTCAATTAAGAGGAATTATCTTACCTGCTAAAATTAAAGAGCAAATTGAAAGAGTTCAAATAGCTAATCAAGAAGCTGAGAGAGTAAAATATGAAGTTGCACGAACTAAACAAGAAGCTGAGAAATTAGCTGCATTAGCAATTGGTACTGCACAAGCTAAAAGAATTGAAGCTCAAGGTATAGCAGATGCTGTTACTATTGAAGCAAAAGCTCAAGCTGCAGCAAATATTGCTATTGCTAGATCATTAACTCCTAATTTACTTAGATTAGAACAAATTAAAGTTCAAGGTAAATTTAATGATGCGTTAAAAGTTAACAAAGATGCTAAAATCTTCTTAACTCCTGGTGGTTCAACTCCAAATATTTGGGTTGATACTAAAAGTAAATCAAGAGATACTGCAATAAGCAGATAATTAAATAAGGGTTTTCCCTTATTTATTATTTAAATAATATGAGAATAATATCAATAATTGTTTTAGTAATTTTATTAGTTTTTATTTATGAAGATAATCTTCAGTTTAAAAAAAATGAAATTAAACTATTAACATTACTTAAGCAATTAAATCAAAAAGATCTACTTTTAAAAATGGAAATGCAAGTTAATAAAACTCAAAATGTATATTCAGAAGAAATCATACAAAAACTAACTATTGACTTAGTTAATCTAAAAGAAAAATATTTATCTAAAAGTACCAAAACTACTAAAATTACGAAAGAATCAAAAGTAATAATTTACCCAAACAATAAACTTGAATATATTCATATTCACAAAAAAAAAGAAAAAATCACAGATTTTAATAATTTATTAAAAAAACAAATTACCATAAAAAAAGACAAAAACTCTTTTTCAATAAATCCAAACCTATCTTATGATGAAGAAAATAGAGATCTAAAACTAGAGAGTTTACAAATTGAATTAAAAAAGAAATTTTAAGGACTATTATGAATAAAGATACAATTGACTGGAATAAAATGCAAGGTTTAGTACCTGTAATTACACAGGATTATCTAAGTAATGAAGTATTAATGTTAGCATATATGGACAAAGAAGCTTATGATTTATCAATAAAAACCAACTATGCTCATTATTTTTCAAGAAGCAAAAATAGATTATGGAAAAAAGGTGAAACATCTGGACATACGCAAGAAATACAAGAAGTTTTACTTGATTGTGATAATGATACAATTTTATTAAAAATCAAACAAAATGGTGTAGCTTGTCATACAGGAAGAAAATCATGTTTTTTTACAAATGTAAAAACAAATGAAATAATTTCAGATATTGAAGTTAATACTGCAAATACTTATGGACTAATTGAAACTTTATATCAAACTATTTGTTCTAAAAAAAATGATGATCCAGAAATATCTTATACTGCTAAACTTTTACAAGGTAATGAAAACTCTATGCTTAAAAAGATAGTAGAAGAATCAGGTGAGTTTACATTTGCAATTAAAGATAATGATACAGAAGAAATTATTTATGAAGCAGCTGATATTGTTTATCATATGCTAGTGGCACTTGCTTCTAAAAACATTAGTCCGGACAGAGTTAAAAAAGAATTAGAAAGAAGATTCTCAATTAGTGGAATCGCTGAAAAAAACTCAAGATCTAAATAGTAAAATTATTCACTATTTATAAAAATAAATAGTGAATCCCCCTTTTTTCCCTCAAATATATTTTATAATTCTTTATATAAAATTTAAGGAAAACAAATGAAAAAATTACTACTTAGCGCATTACTTTTATCAAGCTCTCTTTTTGCATCAACATATACTTTAGATAAAGCACATTCTAAAATTACGTTTAAAGTTAAACATATGGCAATTTCAAATGTTTATGGTTCTTTTGATTCATATAAAACAACTATTGATTATGATGAAAAAACTAAAGTTTTTAATAAACTTCTTGCGAATATTGATGTATCTTCTATTAATACAGACAATGAAAAAAGAGATACACATTTAAAATCTAAAGATTTTTTTGCTGTAAATAAATACCCAAATATTGATTTTAAATTATTAAGTGTAAATGGTGATGAAGCAAAAGCTTCTTTAACTATTAAAGGTATTACAAAAATAGTAAATTTAGATTTTGAAAACAATGGAATTGTTAAAGATCCTTGGGGAAATACAAAACTTGGTTTATCTTTTCAAACTAAGATTTCAAGAAAAGAATTTGGACTTACTTGGAATAAACTTTTAGAAACTGGATCACTAATAGTTGGAGATAAAATAACAATTACAGTAGACTTAGAAGCTAAAAAAATTAATTAACAAAAGCTAAAGCTTTTGTTAGAATTGGTAAATTATGAAACTAGAAGATTTATCTGTATTATATGCAGAAGATGAAATTAAAATTCAAGAAACAATTACAGAAGTTTTAGAATTATATGTAGATAATGTTATTTGTGCAAAAGATGGAGAAGAAGCTCTTAATTTATATAATACATATAAACCAAATATTCTTTTACTTGATATTTGCATGCCTAAAATTGATGGATTAAAAGTTTTAAAAAAAATAAGAGAAAAAGATCTTCTTACTCCTGTAATTATAATGACAGCACATACAGAACAAGAATACTTACTTGATGCAGTTGAACTTTATATTACAAAATATTTAATCAAACCTTTTAATAAAAATGATTTAATAAATGCTTTAGATGAGTGTTTAAATGTTTTATATAAAAAACAAGAAAATAAAATAAAGTTAAATAAAAAAATAGAGTTTAATCTATTAGATAATACTATTATTAAAGACGAAGAAAAAATTCAATTAAATAAAAAAGAATCATTATTATTAAACTTATTAATAAAATCCACACCAAATATAGTATCTTATGAAGAAATAGAATATCATTTATGGCAAGACACTTATGTTTCTAAAGAAGCATTTAAATCA
>JABSOL010000188.1 GCA_013215985.1 Campylobacteraceae bacterium | reverse complement strand
CATCGGATACTAACCTATAAATAAAATATTTAGTTGTACACTTGTTACTTTTTAGTTTTTTATTTTATTTAAAAATATTATAATTATACTATATTAAGTTTAAATCAAATTTTTATTAAACAATAACTTATTTTATTTTTATAATATTTCTACTTAAGGGACATAATGTCTCTTTTTCACGATATATGATTATTAAAGGACTAAAATGTCCAAACAACAGTGTTTTAGGTACTTATTATCTTTAAAAAAGGACATTTTAAATGTCTATTAATAAAGAGTTAGGTGAAAAGGGAAGATTTAGTTTTGAAAATATTAGATAATATTATGCCAATATCATTTATTTTTATATCTACAGTATCATTTTTGATACTAGGAATTGAAAATGCAATAGCAGTATTAATTGGAAATTTATAGTTAAAAGTACTAAAATAAATACCGTTGCTTAAAATATAAAGTAATTTAAAATACTTGTTAATATTTAAGAGATTAAATAGATTTTAAGGTGGCGACTAGGTGGAAAAACAAGGTAAAAAGACGTGAAAATATCTAGATATTAAGTATCGCATAAAGATATGTTAAGTTGCGAATATTAAGAACGTTAATTTACCTCGTTCCTCAAGACGAATGTTATCCATTGACAGACATATTTTCTTATGATATACTTTGGATATACATTAAAAGGATAAATTATGACAGCAGTTATTTCAAGTTGGGGAAACTCACAAGGTTTAAGAGTTCCAAAAGATATTATGAAACAACTACATTTATCTGTTGGAGATAAAATGAACATTTTAATTGAAAATGATAAAATAATATTAGAACCAATCAAACAGACAAGAATGAAATTTAATATTAATGATTTAGTTAAAGAACTACCTAGTAATTATAAAGTTCATGAAGAATTTGATAATAAAACTGGATTAGAAGAATGGTAAAATATATTCCTGAACAAGGAGATATTGTAGCTTTAAGTTTTGATCCACAAAGTGGACATGAACAAAAAGGACGAAGACCTGCAATGATTATTAGTAATAAAGTATTTAATAAACATCTTGGACTTGCCTTTGCATGCCCAATAACTAATACAAAGAGAAATTCTCCTTTTCATATTGAAATTGATAATGAAAACATAACAGGCTTTATTATGGGAGAGCAAATGAAATCTATTGATTATAACTCTAGAAATATTAAATTTATTGAAAAAGCAAATCAAAAAACAATGAATAAAATATTAGGTATTATTGATAGTATCATACAGTAATAAAGTATAACAATATCTCGTATCTAATAAGATTTCTAATTATCACTTGTTTACATTTGTTTCACTCAAACAAATTGTTAGTATTTTAAGTTATAAAACTAACTTTTAGTACCACTTATTGTTCCAGTACATTGGCCATTACCCCAATTATATGTTCCTTTTAATACACCATCTTCATTTATAAGAACATCCCAAACAGTACCATCATTTGCCACTCCTTTAATTATGCTATCAGTAATAGCTATTCCAATAATAGATTGATTACCTTCACTATTACTAGTACCTGTTATTCCTCCATTTTTATCAACTTGAATCAACCATTTAAGTTCTGCACCACAAGATGAAGATTCCAAAGTACTTGAATCACTGTAAACTGATGTTGCAGTATATCCTCCAACATATAGATAAGTTTTTAAGAATTTTTTCATTTCATTTTTTGCATCTATTGAATTTTTAAGAATATACATTTTTGATGTTTTAATTTGTGCGTGAGTTAAAATTGTTTCTAAATCAGCATCTGATTCTAAATCAATATTTTGAATATCTAAATCTTTTAATGAAGATGGTATCACTATTAGATCATTATTTGTTGGACTAGCATCAAGTGATTGTAAAATTCTTGCTATATTAATAGCTTTCAATCCAATTGTATTTAAATCACTATCTCCACCTAAAGTAAGTGGTGTAATAGTTTTTTTAGCACTAACTTTACCAAGGACTAAATTACCAATCTTAAATGTTATTTCTTCTCCATTCTTATATTTAAAATTTCCATTTACATCAGTTACTCCAGATTGTGAAGAAGTAGAATACATCAAACCTTGAACAGGTGCATCTACAAAAGTTCCAATTTCTGTATTAGATTCTGCTGGAGATGTAGATGAAGAAGAGCCACTTGAACTGCAAGCTGCTAAACCAAGACTTAAAGTCGACGATACTAATAAATTTATTCCAAATGTTTTCATTTTATTCCTATTTTAATTAAACTTTTCAAAGTTTTTTGTTTAAAATATATATCATCTTTATTGATTTTATTTTTTTATCATAAACAAAACTTTGAATTAAAAGAATTATATAATTTATTTACTTATTTTATGATTATTGGGAATCCCTGTGCTACTTACTATTTGCATCACTTAATGAATTAAGTAAACTATACCCCAATTTTAAGAACTTTGGAGTTGAGGAAGAAGTGTGATTATATAATTAGAAATTTTTTGCTTATTAAAATTCCGATGAGAGTTTCCACTAGATCTTATTAATTTGAGACTTTAAAATTGTTATAAATCTTTAATAAATATTCATTTTTGAAGATATATCATTACATTTTAAGTATGAAGATGCTTTTACTACAATTGCATTTCTTATTCCTTTAAAACTTATTTTACAATATATGATACTGCTACCCTAAATAGGACAAAGAAATTATTATCTATGAAGAAAATTTTATATGTTTGTTTTGAGTTTTAATAATAAAAGAAGAAGAATTACTTCTTCCCTCCTTTATTATTGTTATTAGAATTCTTTGCACCTGCACTTTGCGCTCTTGCACCAAAACTACCTTTTGCAGTTTTACCACCATTATTAGTTGCACCTGCACTTTGAATTCTTGAAGAATCTTTACTTGTCATTGAATTTGATTTTGCCATTATGGACTCCTATAAATTAATTTACGATTTCTCGATTTAAAATTATAGGAGTTATTATTGCTATTGAAGGGGGTACTTTTTAGAACATTTAATATTATTCAAGGTTAAAAGAACTTAAATAATCCACCCACTTCTTTATAAGCAAAGTCTTTAAGCTTTTTAAAGGGTAATTTTCTTTCTTTATCCATTAGTTCTTCATCATTGTAAAAATCACTAAAATATTTACTACTCTTAACTCTGTAATTATTATCTATATTTCCAAATCCATTTTCACTAAAATAATAAGTTTTAATAAGATGAAGCTCCATGTAACTTTGATTATGTTTTTCAATAAAATTAAACTCTCTTTTTATATCACTAAGCAAATGAGACATATCAAACTTTGAGTTACCTTTCAACCTTTCATTAAAAAAGATATCAAGTGGAAAGATGTACTCCAATATAACATGTCTAGCTAATGGATAAGGTGTTATTCCATCCTTGCGATTAATCATTTCCATCATATGAATAATCTGATACATATAATTCATTTGTAAAGCTAAATTAGTTTCAATATCATTTTCTGGTATTATTTTAGAATCTTTACGAACATACAAATTGATTTTATTCCATATGTCTTGCATAGCTCTAGCGACCATAAATCTACTTTTTAGTATCTCTTGATTTGGATTACTCCACCTATCCACAATATAACCAACAAATCTTTCTTTATCTTCTGTATTAAGAGTTCCATTTCCATATATCTTGTCTTTAAGCGTATTACCTGCAATTTCATGAAATAAATTCTCTTGTGATATTTTCTTAATATTATTTACAAAATTTAATGCAGCGTCATATTGATCGTCAATGCTTTTATTTGTATTATTAATAAATATACCTTTATAGTTATCAAGTTTAGAAATATAATTACTTACTGTTGACCTTTTAGGTAATCTTTTATTTTTAAGCCAAGAGGATAAGATATCAGTTGAGGATTTACCTTCTTCATACAATCCAATATTAATATCATCCTCCATTCCTTTACGTCCTTTACCATATAAATCAATCCAATAGTTAAGAACATATTTAACTGGTAAATCAAGCACTTTCTTTTTTACTGTTAAATCAGGAAGATACCAAAACCTACCACCAGAAAATCCTTTGTCAGCTCTATTGTTATAACTTGAATCTAGGTCAGCCAGACAAATAGCAGCATAAGGAACTATAAAACGCTTTAATATAATTAGATCTATTTTTTTTATTTGTTCATCTGTTTTTATATTAATATCAATTTTTATGGACTCACAAATAATTAAATACATTTCAATAATATGTTTTATTGTCTTAACTGTACGTCTACTTCCAATATCTCTTACTAGTTGCTTCTCCAATGCCTTAGATAATTCTTCAGATGTATCTTTTTTAATATTAACACCAGCAGTAAATCTTTTTTGTTGTGTATCACCCATAAGATTAAATTTATTTAAATTTATATCTAATATTTTAGCTCCTAAAAGGAGTATTTCATTGTAGTTCAACATTGGTTCTCTTTTTTTAAATTTTATTTTTATTTTTAAATATGTCTTCAAAAAAGAATATACAAAGAAATAAAATATACCTTATTATAGGAAAATAAGTCTTTTTTTAACCATTAGTTACGTAATGTAAGTATCTACGGTCGACCAATACGTGTGAAATGAATATTTTTTTATTTAATAGATTAAAACTAAGTATGTAATTCGAAGTTTAAATAGTATCTTATACTATGTTTTATTATCTCACCATACTATAATAATTTAATTTTCTACGGATTTTATATATCCTAACATTATACTTACGTTTTTAATCCTACAATTTTTGAAATGATTTTTATTTTGGAATATTTATCATATTTTAGTCGGTACTCTTGCACTTCATTTAAATATAAATCTATAAAAATACTTTACAGTAACAATCCTTCTGTTTTTGGTGTCAAAAACTTATATCTTTGAAAAACATACGTTTGTAGCATGTGAGTGATTAGCATGGATTCTTCGTTTTTACTGCTTGATTATTA
>JABSOL010000017.1 GCA_013215985.1 Campylobacteraceae bacterium | reverse complement strand
TGTGTAAATATTATTTATTAATTGGAAAAAGTATTAAACCAGTTTTTATAAAAACCCATAATGCTTATAAGATAGGAATATATGAAAATAATGAAAAAAATGGACTTCAAAATTTAGAAAAATATAAAGCACAAATACATCTATTCGCTATAATTCATTTAATCAATAACATAGCTATTCAAAAAATTAAACCTTCTTCTATAACTTTTATTCAAGACAAACCTTTATTTTCTAACTTTAATAATGATCTTGGAATAAAAATAGAATTTAATTCTGCTGAAAATGCAATTTACTTTGACAAAAATATAGAAAATATTAAAACAATATCTTCAAATAATAAGATGCTAAAATACTTTGAACAAGAAGCACAAGAAATACTAAAACTAAATTTAATAGGAGAAACACTAACTATACAAATATCAGGATTAATTTTAGCTTCTACAAGTGAACTTGATATATCATTAAATAGTATCGCAAACAAAACTAAATTTTCGGTAAGAGTACTTCAAAAACTTTTAAAAAAAGAAGGAACTACTTTTAGTCAAATATTAGAAGATGTAAGAAAAAAACTAGCTACTTATTATCTTATAAAAGGTATAGATATTGAAACAATATCCATATCACTTGGTTTTAGTGAACTTAGTTCTTTTTTTAGAATTTTTAAAAAATGGTACTCTTTAAGTCCAAAAGAATGGTTAAAAAGACAAATAAGGTGATATCATAATAAATAAAGCTCCACTTTTAATTAGATTTAAATTTAAAATAAATAAGAAAACAGTATAACAAGTTCTATCCTCGAACGCAGAGCGTCGCTGAAGTCAAACGTTATGTTCTTAGATAAGCAAGAAAGGAGAATTAAAGTGAAATTAGAAAATGCAGTACCTTGGGGAAGAAATCTTGAAGAGTACCAAAATATGTTCCTACTATCAAAAGAAGATTTAAACTGTAAAATGCTTGGATGTGGCGATGGTCCATCTAGTTTTAATTTTGAGCTTACAAAACTAAATGGAAACATTACTTCAATAGACCCAATATATCAATTTACAAAAGATGAAATACAAACAAGAATAGATAAAACATCATCAGTTGTTAGTGAACAGCTAAAACAAAATCAAAATGATTTTGTTTGGAAAAATATTAAATCACTTGATGAACTAGTTGATATTAGATTAACAGCTATGAGTGATTTTATCAAAGATTTTGAAAATGGAAAAAAAGCTAAAAGATATATCCATAATGAACTACCAAAACTATCATTTTCAAATGATAGTTTTGATTTAGTATTAAGTTCTAACTTCCTATTTTTATACAGTGAACACTTTGACTTACAATTTCATATTGATTCAATATTAGAGATGTGTAGAGTATCAAAAAAAGAAGTGAAAATATTTCCACTTCTTGATTTAAAAAATCAAAAGTCTGAATATTTAGAAGCAATCCTAGATATACTAAAAAACAAAGGTTTTGAAACAAAAATTATTAAAACTAATTATGAGTTTCAAAAGGGAGCAAATGAACTTCTATCTATAAAAGCAAATTAAAATTTAACTTTTAAGTAAGGGAAACATATTCTAATTGTTGATGTCTTTGACATCAGTAATTATCAATCTCTTACGAGTTTCATATCAAATTTAAGTTTTTTAGTGAAGATATTAGGAATTCCAATTTATAATTGAAGTTCCAAACATAACAAGAAATAGGAGGGAAACGAAGTAATAGATGAGAAAACATTTAGGTTAAATTGTTCTCAATAGATACTTACAATTTAATGGAGTTGACTGTTACTTACTTTGTTTCTCAATACCGACGTTATATATATTAATAAGTAGAGGAGTTTAGAATGATTATAAAAGTAGTAATTATTTTCTTAGCAGCATTAAATGGTGGATGGATGATTTTTGATGGTTGTCATGTCATAAAAAAAGGAAAGTATTTTGGTCCTGCGATTCCAGGTGCATGGAGTAAAATTATAGTTGGCATTGGTATAAATCCCTTTTCTATTGGACCATTTTTTATAGCTTTAGGTCTTTTATGGTTTATATCTTCTATAGCTGTTGTAACTGAAATGCCTTGGGGATGGTTAGCTTTACTTTCAACATCAATTGCCACTCTTTGGTATATTAAAGTTGGAACTGTGATATCAATAATTACCTTGGTTTTACTAGTTATCTTCAAGTCTAACTTAGGCTATGTATAACAATGATTATGAAATAAGCAAAAGTATTATAATCATCATATCAAATTGGAGTTACACATATAACAATAAATTGGAGGAAAACGAAGTAGTAGATGAGAAAACTTTGAATTTTTATTGTTCGCAAGAAATGCACACAATTTAATGGAGTTGACCCTTACTTACTTTGTTCCTCAATACAGACGTTAGTATACGGTTTTAAATAGGAATTACATTTGAATGAAATAGAAAATATTAACAAAGAATTATCATTAATTATAGAAGAATACTCTAAAACAACAATTAAAAAGAGATATATCAGTGATGAGAAATATATTAATTTGAATAAAAAATTAAAAAATCTAGAAGCAATAAATGCATTTACTGTATTTAAAGAAGATTTTGTAGCAGTAAAGAATAAAAATTCAAATATCCAACATAAACATAAAAAAGATACTTCAAATTTCGATAATTTAAGTGATAATGTAAAAGAGATTTTATCTAGTGATGGCTATGATTTAGAAAGAGATAAATATAACATAATAAATTTTCATCATAAAACTAATCAAAGTAAATTGTCAGATAAAGTAATGAAATGTAGAATTAAAGAATTTAATATAAATTTTAACAAATCATTAGAAGATTAATGAGGATAGAGAGAAAGAAATTTTAAGTTTAAAATACTATAAAACTTTAAATCACTTTCTTTTTCACTTTAAGGATTATGATAAGAGGATGGGAATAGGAATATGCAATCAAATATGAAAGATGTTTTACTAATCGATACCTGCATTTGGTTAGACTTAGCAAAAGACACATCGAATAAAGCAATTATAATGACACTTAAAAATCTTATTGAATCTAAATCTATTATGATGTTACTACCAAATATTATCAAAGAAGAATTTTTGAGAAATAAAAGTAAAATTATTGAGAATAGCAAAAAGAAAATATCACGAGAAATAAAGAATGTAAAAGAGATAGTTAATCAATATGAATTAAGTGATAATAAATCAACTATTCTAAGTTCTCTTACAGATATAAATCATAAATTACCAATGTTATCAGATTTAATTTCGGAGCAAGTTGAGCTAATATGGGAAATTATTGAAAGTATTGATGAATTAGAAATAAATGATAGTGATAAAATTAAATCTTCAGATAGAGCATTATATAAAAAAGCGCCATTCCATAATAAAAAAGAAAGTATGGCAGATTCACTAATAATCGAATTGTTTTTTAGAAATGCTGAGTTAGATGATGAATATAATTATCACTTTATTACTCATAATACAAATGACTTTAGTTCAAATACAGATAAAAGAATTTACCATTCTGATTTTGAGAACTATTTTTCAATAGAAAATATTAATTATTCGACAGACTTATTATCCGTAATTAAATCTATATCTCCAGATATGTTAGATGATATTACATTCGAATATGAAGGGGATGAAGAAAGTCGAGGATTTAATGAAATCATTGATAATGTAAATATTTTAACTGATAAAATTTGGTATGACAGACATAGTGTAAGAGCCAATTTAATTTCAGAAGGAAAAATAAAAGTAGTTACTAAAGATAATTATGATGTTATGAATCATAACCAAATTGTAAAATATATTTGGGATGGTGCATTAAAATCTGCAAAACATAAAGAAGAAATTTATCCAGATGAATTAGGACCTTGGAGTTCATTTGAATGGGGAATGATGAATGGTAAATTGTCAGCATTAAGATGGATTTTAGGTGAGGATTGGGATATGCTAGACACATAAATACTAACAAAACCTATGAGGAAAACGAGGTAGTAATTAAGACAATTCTATGATTTTATTGTTCGCAAGAGATATAAACAATTTACAGGAGTTAACCGTTACTTACCTTGTTCCTCAAGTCAAACGTTATATTAAGATATTTAAAATTAAGGATTGAGTATGTATAAAATTTTATTATTTGTATTAATATACACTACTTTTTTATTTGCATATACTAAAAGCGATAGAATTGAAAAAGCTTATTTTAAAAGTGGTGAATTAAGATATAAGCTTCCATTTAAGAATGAAAAAAGGGAAGGTATAGCTGAAATATATTATGAAACTGGTGAATTAAAAAACTTAGTACACTTTAAAAACAATGTAAAAAATGGTATGTTTAAAACATATTATAAAAATGGAAAATTAGAATCTGAAATTCCTTATATTGATGATAAAAGAGAAGGTATTGGTAAAAAATATTATGAATCAGGAGAATTACTAAGTGAAACAACTCTTAAGGATGATAAATCGGAAGGTATTGGTAAAATTTATTATAAAACGG
This sequence comes from Campylobacteraceae bacterium, assembly GCA_013215985.1. Classification (GTDB taxonomy): domain Bacteria; phylum Campylobacterota; class Campylobacteria; order Campylobacterales; family Arcobacteraceae; genus NORP36. Next base: position 22,346 of record JABSOL010000017.1, on the reverse strand, counting down.
GAGAAATACGAGAAGAAATTTTTTTAATAAATTATAAAAGAGAAGGTTTATGTAAAGAATATTATAAAAATGGAAATATTAAATCAAAAGTTTATTATAGAAATGGTAAAAAAGAGAAAACAATTAACTACTCTAAGAATGGTAAAATCTTACAAAAAACTAGGGAAGTTAGTATTAACTTTGATTTAGGACTTGGAAAATATATTTATATTAAAAACTATGATGATTTAATAAAAACAACGAAAAACTTAATGAAACCAATAGACCAAAGATGGATATTTGTTGATAAAAATAATGATGTAGTATCAGAAGATGATCCTAATCTTTTAAAATATGTTAGGAAATTCTATTATTTTATGTTAGAAAAAAAAGTTGAAATCCAAACTAAAACTCTTCCTAGCGGAAGTATGAAAAATACTATATATAATAATGAATCAATATTTGTATTTAAAGGTTTGAATACTATATTTAGAGGTGGTATATTTGCTTTTTATTATCCTAAAGATAAAAAATTAATTTATGCAAAGCGTTGTGTAGCATCAGGAGGAGATGTAATATTCTTAAAAGATAAATCATTATATTTACACCCCATAGAGGGAAATAAATATGTTAAACAATATTATAAAAATTATAAGATTAAAAATATAGATAATAAATTGTTTATTAAAGACCCTTACAAAAAAAAACATCCTGGAATACACCACGATATAGATGTTATAAAAAAAGATATTCCTCAATTATTTGATATCTCTCAAATAACTATTCCTAAAAATGAATGTTTTATGATGGGAGATAATAGAGATCATAGCCATGATAGTAGATTTTGGGGAAGTGTTAATCAAGAATTTATTATTGGTGTAGTAGTTCCTATTAAATTAAAGGCTCGTTCTAATAAATAATGAGGACTCGATACAAGATTATTTTTTATTGGCACATTGATATATATCTAAGATATATAATTGAAAAATATAACAAATTCTAGCAGCGAACGCAGAGCGTCGCTGAAGACAAACGTTATACCCCTCAATAATCAAAAAATAAGTAAATAAATTATATAATTCTTTAGGCTACTTATTACAGTATTCTATAGTAAAGATTAAAGCTATTAAAAATATACCAAATATAAAATATAATAAAAACTAGCTAGAACAAAGAACCTTGCTGAAATTAAATGTTATATATAAAGGAGATAAGATGAAAAAAAATTTAACTAATTTTCTAATCATAATGATTATAACTACAATATTTACTGGATGTGCGTTTACAACTACTACTACAAAGCAAGAGGTGTTAAAAAAATACACTTATTCATTTAAACAATCACCAGATGACTTAGTTACTGCAACTAAATTAGCTGTTAAACAGTTAGATTGGACAATTAGTGATAATCTAGATAAAGTATCTATATATTTAATGGGTGGTGTAGGAGCTAGCTTTACTTCAAATGAAAAAAAAGCATGGGAAAATACAGCTCCCCTAAAAAACGCAACTTCTAAAAATTTTATTGAAGTTAGAACACCAATCTCAGTATTTAGTTATGGAGCTTTAATTTATGTTTCTATTTATGAATTTAATAATACATCTTACATTAAAATGGCTGCTTCAACTTCTCAAATGATTGAAAAGAAAAATCTATCTAAATATTTAAATACACTGCAGTTGAAGATTAAATCCAATCTAAAACAAAATTACGGGGACACAAAATAACTGGGACAGTTGCCACTTTAAAAAAACTTTAAATTTAAGAATTCATAGTATGGAGTGGTAACTGAAATTCATACTATTTTTTGCTTATCCCTAAGCCACCATTTCATTTTGTAACATAAAGTCTTTTTCTTCAAAATTATTTGGAGATAAATTTCCTAAATAACTATGACTTCTAGTTCTATTATAATAAAATTCTATATATTCAAATATCTCTTTTTTAGCTTGTCTTTTTGTATAAAAATATGTGTTATATACTAATTCTTGTTTTAATGATTTGAAAAAACTTTCAGCAACTGCGTTATCCCAGCAATTACCTTTTCGGCTCATACTTTGTACTATTCCATGTTTTTGTAATAAATCTTTATGACTATACGAAGCGTATTGTGAACCTCTATCAGTATGCCAAATAAGCCCTTGAGAAGGATTTCTATGAAGTATTGCCATACTCAAAGCATCATCCATAGACCAACCCACAATCTTTCTTGAATAAAGATCAATTACAGTTGCTAAATATAACCAGCCTTCTCCTGTTTGAATATAAGTAATGTCTCCAACATATTTTTCATCTGGATTTGATGCATAAAAATCTCTATTTAGTATATTTGCAGCTATTGGTAAATTATGATTAGAATCAGTTGTATTTTTAAATCTTCTTTTCATTTTAACTTTTAAATTAAAATCTTTCATAATACTTGCAATTCATTTTCTTGAAATGATTAATCCATATAATTCTAGAAGTTTATCTTGAATCCTGCGAGTCCCATAGTTAAGTCTTCCTTGAATAAATATAACCTCAATTAATTCATTTACTTTTTCATCAGTTTTCTTAATAACACAACCAGCTTTAATCCAATGATAATAAGAAGATAAATTAACTTTCACAACTTTACACATTAATTTTATACTAAAACTCTTTTTATGTTCAAAAATCCAAGCATACCTTATAGAGTTTCTTTTGCAAAGTATGCGGTTGCTTTTTTTAATATGTCACGTTCTTGTTTTGCTATTTTTAACTCACGTCTAAGACGTTTGACTTCCACTTCTAATGGTTCATTAGTAGTAGATAATGATTCTCTTGTTGGAATATCATGAGCTTTCTTATAATCTGTAACCCAATGATATAATGTCTTTGAGTTTAATCCTAAATCTTCTGCAACTTGAACAACACTTTCATTATTGTTTAAAATTAACTGTACGGTTGAATCTTTGAATTCTTTACTATATTTCATGTTTAACCTTTATTCATTTATTTTATCTCAGAATTGATAAATTCCGAGTATGAATTCAGGTTACCACTCCAGTAATCCTTTTATTTAAATCAAGCAAATAACGGGACACGATACAAAATTATTTAAAATCAAAAAATCGTAGATTAAAATATAACAAATTCTAGCAGCGAACGCAAAGCGTCGCTGAAGTCAAACGTTATATCCAATTAAAGAGCAACTTAAAACTAAGCCTTTAATAAGAGATTTGTATCAAATGGAGACCACGTGATTTGGCTTTTGAACTGATTTTTTCTTCTTTGTGAATGGATAATGCTTCACTAATATCATTGATACTTAGATGCCTATTTCCAAGTGCAAATAAAGCACCTATAATATATCGAACCATATATCTTAAAAATCCCTCACCTACAATCTTAAGATAATAGATATTATTATGAAAAGTTAAAGCTTCAGTTTGTAATATTTCACAAGATAAAATAGTACGAAAGGTTGAATTCATTGTATTATCTCTTTTTGCAAAACTATAAAAATCATGCTTTCCAATAAATAATTTACAAGCTTCTCTCATGAGTTCTATATCAATAGACTGGCGAATAGCTGAAGTGTTATTACTAAAAGGAAGATATTCAACGATATCATTTAAAATTGGATTAGAGATAGTATCTGTAGAAAAGTAATAATGGTACTCTTTACTTTTACTGTCCTTATTTGAATTAAATTTTGCATCACATGATTTGCATTCTACGATACATATATCATTTGGTAATAATGAATTCATACCAAGTAAAAGTTTTTCTGATTCTATTAAAATAGGAATTGAAATTTTTGCAACTTGTCCTTTGGCATGAACACCCGCATCTGTTCTACTTGAAACAGAAATTGTACAACTTTGATATTTACATATCTTTGTTAATATCTTGTGAATGATACCTTCAATAGTTGGCTTTTGTTCATTTTTACATAGGTCTTGCCAACCAAAATATCTAGTACCTTTATATGAAATTATTAGTCGATGATAGTACACTAATGTTTCCAAGTATTTAATAACAGTTGAATTAATATCATTTATATCCTAGTCTTAAGTTTGAGTTACGTGGAGAGTATACTTAATTATACTTAATTTGACTATATCATGTATATACGAGGTTCTAAAACGATAATCAACTTAAAGTAGCAAACTTTAATGAAAATATTGAATTGTCTCATTCACGATTTAGTAACTTTTCTTAACTAAATCTCAATATTAGGGGGGTAGAGTTTATATTTATAAGTCTTATTGGATTATAATGTACTCTAATAAATAATATATATCTCTAATGAAGTTCTATGATAATAGCAGGTGGCTTGGGTATAATTTCATTGTTTTTTTCTTTGTAGTGTTCATTACTTTAATATCTTTAATTTTTGCTTATTTTAGAAAAATGATCCACTTAAGTGGTATAGGATTAGAATACTTTGCTTGTATATTATTTTCCCAACAATAGGTGTTATTTTTAAAAGATCCTGGGAAAGTATACCTCGAATCAAGTGGTCTAATAATATTAGAGAGTTTCAAGGTTAATATATTGGAATAAGGTATAGAAGCAGTTAAATAAACTTAAAATATTAACTAGCTTGTGTGACAGTCAAATAATTACACTTTAAACTTGAGTGGAGACAAGATCGGTATTTATTACTAGATCGTATTACATGAAGTAAGGTTATGTGTATTAAAGTTAATCAGCTAGGAGTTAACTACTAGCCTAAGGAACTCTCAAATATTACTATTTGAGGTTCACGATGTATAATTGTATCGGATTAGATATTATTAAAAAATTAATTGCAGTGTATATACCAATTAATAAAGTATGCCTTGAGATTGAAAATAATATTAAAGCTTTTAATTCTTTGTATTCTAAACTAAAAAAGATGAAGTAGATTCTATTGTTTTATCAAAAAGTCTTCATTTGGAAATAGAAGATGAGATTAAAGTACCATATATTAATGAAGAAAGAGAAAGTATAAATTCATTTCAAAACAACGTAATAAAACATCAAATCACTTAGAAGCATTAAGTGCAAAAGATGGTAATACTTATGCAATAAAAGAACTAAATAAATCAATTAAAGACTTTTTTGATTATCCTTAAATTACCATTTTAAATTATAATTCTATATGTGAATTCTACACTATTATCCATTTCCATATATGCAAAAAAATTTCAATAGTTATTGCATACTATCTATAATGTATTGTTTTTTTATTGATTATTCTTATTTATGTCTAAATTATGTACATTATTAATTAATTATTAATTTATTCTTTATTATAATAGCAATAATTAAAATTAAGGTGTAAGTATGAGTAAAAAAAAGTCATTTTCTGACATTATGAGATCTCTTCATAGAGACTTAGGTTATTTTGTTATTGGTTTAACATTAATATATGCAATTACAGGTTTTATTCTTTCAGGTAGAGACCTTGGTTGGATGGAACAAACTTATATTTATGAGCAAAATTTATCTCAAAATATTTCAAAAGATGAGTTTATTAAAAAACTTAAAAAAACTATGAAAAATACGGAAATAGTAACAGATATTCATCCTGCTATTATGAAATATTCAATTAAAAAAATTAAGTCTTTCGAGTTTAAAAAAGAAGAAGAAAATATACTTTACTTTAAATATAAAGCTAATATTATTAAATATAATAAAATATCTGGCGATATGATATTTGAAATTCATTCATATCCAGGGTTTTTAAAGAAATTTATTACTGCACATAAATCAAAACAAAAAGATGTATGGTTTTATTTAGCAATTATGTATAGTATTATTTTATCATTCTTAGCTATATCTGCAATGTTTATGGTTAAAGGTAAGTATTCTTTCCCAAGAAGAGGTGTATTTATAATGCTTTCTGGAATTGCATTAGTTATTGCTTTTTTATACTTTTTCTAAAGTGATAGTAAAGACTTAAATTGGATTATCTAATTTAAGTCTTTAATTTATTATTCTTCCACTAGTTATCTCATAAACATACTTTTTACTTTTATCATCTAATTTGAACTTTCTTTACACTAAAAGTTTTGATATCACTTTTATCTATCCAAAAAAGATTATATATTACTTTTATTAAAAAAAATATATTGTTTATGTCTTTTTGGTTAATATTAAAATAGATATTATTTATTAAAAATATGAATAAATGAGTTATTGAATAGGGATAATAAGTTTTATCCCTATAATGTAGATATCTTACTTTTTTCTAGTATATAAAAATGAAGCTATTACTACTATAATTGATAAGGCTAAAAATACTGCAAAATAAGGTTTTGAAGAACTTATATTTAAAGTACTTGCTAAATAAGTTGCCCCTAATGAAGAAATTGAAAAGTTTAATGCTGAAAATAGTCCAGAAGCTTGTCCTGCATTTTCTTTAAAGTCTCTAAGTGCATATGCAGGACAAGCACTAACAAATATAGTACATCCCATAGCACTTATAGCCATTGGAATAATATATGTATACCAAGTATCGTATGATGACATACTAATTCCAACAATTCCACCCACAAAATAAGAAATAACTGCAAAAGTAAGTATGTTTTTAAGTCCATATTTTTCTACAAGATTTGGTACAGTAAAACTACCAATCATAAATATAAATGCAATTGACATAAACATATAACCAAAGTCTATTTTAGAAATATTTAAATGTCCTATTAGATATAAAGGCGATACAGTTATATAAAACATTATTCCTAAGAATCCAATAATTGATAAAAATAAATATATTCTAAAATTATCATTTTTTAATATATTTACATATGATTCAAAGAACTTCTCTTTTTTTAATAGTCTATCTTTTTTAGTTTTTACTAAAGTTTCTGCTGTTAGAACATAAGTCCATACCATACTAGCTAATCCAACAAATGTAAATACTAAAAATAGATACTGCCAATCATTGTTTTGTAAAAGGAAAGCACCTATTAAAGGAGCTGAAATAGGTATAATTGCTAAAAATCCATTTAAATAACTATAAGCTTTTGTAAGTTTATGTCCATCAAAAGTATCTCTTATAATTGCAAATATTGCTGTAAAACATGCAGATCCACCAAAACTCTGGAGTGCTCTATATGTTAAGAATAAATCTGCATCTTCTTTATTTACCGTTGATATTAAAAAAGAGAATAGAGTAAAAAAGAATAAACCTAATAATGCAACTTTTCTTCTTCCTATAATATCTGCTACTTTTCCCCAAACTAATTGACCAAGTCCCCAAAACAGTAAGTATAAAGAAATTGATAGTTTTTCAATATGGTTGTTACTATTTGTAAAATAGTTTTGTATATCATTAAGTGCTGGCAAAAACAGATCTACACCTAGAGGTAATAGGGTAAATAAAGGTAAAGTAAATAAAAGTGTTAAAAATATAGATTCGCTACTTTTATGTTTTAATATTTTATGTATATGTTTCATTAAATTCTCACTAAGTTTATAAAGTTATTTATATATTTTTTTAAGTTCATTTCTAAATCATAATCTTCTAGGGAAAAAGAGAAGAACATCATTCCATCAGCTGTTACAAGTAAAGACTCCGAAAACTCTATAGCTTCTTTTTTAAGTATTTTCTTATTTACAGCATCTTCTATTATTCTTTTTATTAATATTTGCATATTTGTAAAATAATACTTATTTAAATTCTCAAAGTTTTGATTATTAAAATCTTGATAAAGTACAACAAATTCTTTGAATAATGATAAGTCTTTTAAATTGCTTTCATTTTTATTTAAATATGTATCAAATAATAAATATAAATTTTCTTGAAAATCTAAATTTAAATCAATTTCTTTTTTACATTTATTTATATATTCTTTTGTTTTTAAAGATAAAACATAACAAATAGCTTCATCTTTGGATTTAAAATAGTTATAAAAAGAACTTTTTCCAATTTGTTGTTCTTTAACAAATTTATCAATTGAAAACTTCTTTATTCCTATTTTAATTATACTTTCATAAACCAAAAGAGCTAATGTTTCTCTTCTTTTATCTTTATTTACGATTTTAGGTGACATTAAATTCCTTATATAGACGCATCGTCCATGAAAGAATAATACAAAAATACTAAAAGCTTAATTAAGAGGGACTATTAGTCCCTCATATAAAATAAAATATTATTATCCCTATAATTAATTTTCTTATGTTACAATCTTTAAAATCATAAAAAGAGTTTATATGGATAATTTTTATTTAATTGCAGTACTTATATTTATTGGATATTTTTTCCAAAAACTAAAAGTTTTTCCAGAACAAAGCCCTTTAATATTAAATCAATTTATTATTAATATTTCTTTACCTGCTATGATACTTCTTCAAGTTCCCAAACTTACTTTTTCATTTGATACTTTAATTCCTACTGTTGTAGCTTGGATAGTAATGTTTTTTTCAGCTGCCCTTGTATTAGTTTTATCAAAAGTTTTTAAGTGGAATAATGAAGTAACAGGTTCTTTAATGTTGGTTTCTATTCTAACAAACTCTTCAATTATGGGAGTACCAATTATTAATGCTTATTTAGGCGAAGAAGCACTTCCTTATGTATTAATATATGATCAACTAGGTACTTTTATTGCTTTTGCAACTTATGGTACTTTTGTAACAGCTTATTATTCTACAAAAGGAAAGTTTTGTTATAGAGTTATTATTTCAAAAGTTTTAGTTTTTCCTCCTTTTATTGCACTAATTATTTCTTTGTTTTTATTAGGTGTAAATTTTAATTCATCTTTTACTAATATTATATTTGTATTAGCAAATACTTTAGTTCCTGTAGCTCTTGTAGCTGTTGGACTTCAATTACAATTTAAAGTTAAAAAAGAATATATTCTTCCTTTGAGTATATCTTTATGTATTAAATTAATTTTTGCACCATTTGTAGCTTTTATTCTTTGTTATTCTTTTGGATGGTTAAATCTAGCAGGGCAGGTATCTATTTTTGAAGCAGGAATGGCTTCAATGATAACAGCTGGTGTAATAGCTAGTGTTGCTGGACTAGCTCCTAAATTAAGTACTGCAATTGTAGGTTATGGAATAATATTTTCATTTTTAAGTACAGCTGTAATTGCAAAACTTATGAATTTATTATAAATATTGATTATTTCCAATACTTTTAAAATATTTATTCTTTTACATTATTTGCTTTTTAAATTGTAATAATTCTTAATATTATTTTATTTATAATTATTTATCTACGTAAAAGAAGAGTAGATAAAGTTACAGTTTTAACAAAAAAATAGAGTTAAATTTACTTCAAATGCAAAATGATACTAATCAAGTTAATACTATTAAAGAAGAAGTTCCAATAGAAAAAAAGTTCCGCTTATAGAAGCTGAAAGTATAAAAGAAACCATTGTAAAACAAGATACTTATTTTGAAAATAGAGTAAAAGATAATATATATATGTAGTTACAAAATCTAAGAGCGAAATAATTAATGAAAAGTTTTAAGTAAATACTCACTTTTAAAAGATAAGTTATTAAAAGCAGATGGTATAAATAAAAGTATAAAATATTTAAAAAATTGCTTTACAGATGGAAATACTTTTGTTAAAATTGGTATTCTTATTCTTATTCTTTTCATTGGTTTTGCAATGTTATTTAAAGAAGCTTACACACAAGGTTTAATGGCTCAATATTACCCTCTTGAATATAGAATAATTTCTGTTGATATATTTTGCATATAAATTAATAAATAAAAATAAAACATTTACCCTTCTTTTACAATCTGCGTCAATTGGTATACTTTATTTAACAACATTTATTACATTTAATTTCATCATATGTAGCTTTTTCAATTTTTATAATTTTACTTGTATTCTCGACATATATGTCTTTAATCTTAAATAGTAAAAACTTAATTATATTTAGCATTATTGGTGGTTTTATAGCTCCTATTTTATCATCAACAGGAAATAATAACTATATCTCTCTATTTTCATTTTATGCACTTTTAAATACAGCAATATTTTTTATCTCAAGAATCAGATCTTGGAGAGAATTAAATCTGATAGGTTTCACTTTTACAATTACAAGTTTGTGGGCTTTTAATAATGGATATGAAAAAGAGTTTTTTTATCATATAGAAGGATTTTTAGATCTTATAAAACTAAAAAAAACAAATAAAATAAAGAAAGTAGAACCTGGTTTTTTTTCTTATATATTAACAGTTATTTTATATTCTCTATTATTTTATATATCAATTAAAATTTTTATTGATATTAAAAGAAAGAAAAAATAATAGGTTATTATTTATAAATATTACTTATTCTATATGAAAAGAATCTAAAATGTATTTAATAAATAATTAAAGAAATTATTTTAGAGATAAAATAATAATATTATAAACACACATTTAAATTTCTAAATTAGATTAAGAATATTATTCTTTTATCTATTTTTTTAGATAAAATAAAAAATGAATAAAAACTTACAAATGGTACACGAATACCATGAAAATACAAAACACTCTGCACAAAAATATGCAAAATCTTTAGGATATATGGATTGGAATACTCAACCAAATCCTTACCGTTCATATGAAAATACTTTTAAAACAAAACTGCCTTTATCTTTTGATAATAAAACTTTAGAATATTATAAAATATTTGAAAAAGATGTTCCATCTGCACCTATATGTAAAGAATCAGTTTCACAGTTTTTCCAATTTTCTTTAGGCCTTGCTGCTACAAAAGTTTATGGTGATACTTCTTGGGATTTAAGATGTAATGCATCAAGTGGAAACTTACAGCCTAGTGAAGCTTATATTATTTCTTCTCAAATACAAGGAATAGAAAATGGAATTCATCATTATGCTCCTAAATTTCATCACTTAGAACATATTAATACATCTAGCGAAGATTTAAATTTACCAGAAAATTCTTTTTTACTCTCTTTATCTTCAATTGTTTGGAGAGAAGCTTGGAAATATGGTGAGAGAGCTTGGCGATATACACAATTAGATTGTGGACATGCTCTTCGTGCTTTAGAAGTTTCTGCTTTAGTATTAGGTTGGAAAATTGAAATTTTAAATGTAAAAGATAGTGAACTTAATACTTTACTTGGTTTTGATAAAGAGGATAGATATATTAAAGATGAAAGAGAATTAGCAGATATGCTTATTCTTGTTTCTTTAAAAGATGAAAAAACTTCAAAAAATATAAATATAAATGAACTTATTTTAAAACTTGAAAACAATTATATTGGAAAAGCTAATGCTTTATCATCATCAAGATATATTTGGGATATTTTAGAAAAAATAGAAAATGCAACTTTATCTGATAACTTAGATGAAAAAGAGTTTATTTTAGATACTTATGAAGATTCTAAATTAAGAAACTGTACTTACTTATCAAAAGATGTAATATTAGAAAGGCGTTCAGCTCAAGCTATGGACGAAGATGATTCTTTAATTTCTAAAGAAGAATTTGAAACTATCTTATCTTCTGTTAAATCATATGATTCTTTAATACATTTTATTATCTTTGTTCATAATGTAAAAAATTTAGATTCTGGTTTATATATTATGATTAGAAATCAAAAAGATAAAGAAAATCTTCAAATGTTATTAAAAGAAGATTTTATTTGGGAAAAAATTGAAACTGTTTCTGGTGACTTATATTTACTAGAAAAAGGTGATTTCAAATATAAATCTAAATTAATATCTTGTAATCAAGATATTGCAAAAGATGGAGCATTTTCACTAGGTATGTTAGCTAAGTTTTCTAATGAAATAATAGATCCTTCAAAATACAAACAATTATATTGGTTATGTGGAAGAATAGGGCAACAATTGTATCTAGAAAGTACATCTCAAGATTTAAGCGCAACTGGAATCGGTTGTTTTTTAGATGATTTATTACATGATTGTATTGGTCTTAAAAATGATAATTTCCAGTCTTTATACCACTTTACAATAGGTCGAGCTTTAATTGATTCAAGGTTAAGTACAATTAATCCATACGAATAAAAATATTTGGGATAATTTACGAATAAAAGAATTGTAAATTGTCTTAAAATATAATAAATGTGAAACTTTATTTAATATTCTTTAGCTATAATAGAATACTTTATAAAGATGGAAAACACTATGACAGTTAATATATCCCTGCCAAATAACATAAAATATGATATAACAATAAATAAACTATCAAAAATGCATTTTGATAGAAAAGTAGTTATTGTTACAAACCCTACAATTAAAAACTTACATATTAATTATTTACTAGAAAACATTTCGGCCAAAGAACTTTCAATTGTTACTATTCCTGATGGCGAAGAGTATAAAAATATGCAAAGTTTAGATTTGATTTTAAACCACTGTTTCGAGCAAAAACTAAATAGAAAATCATTACTTATTGCTTTTGGTGGTGGTGTTATTGGTGATATGACTGGATTTGCAGCTTCAATTTACCAAAGAGGAATAGATTTTATGCAAATTCCTACAACACTTTTAGCTCAAGTTGATGCAAGTGTTGGTGGTAAAACTGGACTTAATAATAAATATGGGAAAAACTTAATTGGTGCTTTTCATCAACCAATTGCAGTTAATATAGACCCTTATTTTTTAAAAACTTTACCAAAACGTGAATTTGCAGCAGGAGTAGCTGAAGTTATAAAAATGGCTGTAACTTTTGATAAAGAGTTTTTTGAATTCTTAGAAAATAATGATTTAAACTCAGATGAGAATGTAAAAAAAGCTATTGCTTTATCTGTTAAAACAAAAGCAAAAGTTGTAAATGCAGATGAAAAAGAGAATGGAATAAGAGCTGCTTTAAATTATGGACATACTTTTTGTCATGTTTTAGAAAAAGAAACTAACTATAAAGAGTATTTACATGGTGAAGCAGTGGGAATAGGAATTTGTATGGCAAATGATTTATCTCAAGAACTTGGACTTATGTCTGAATTTGATGTAAAACGAGTTAAAGCTTTACTTCAAAAGTTTAATATTCCAACATCTTATAAAATTAAAGATGTAGAATCTTATTATGAAGATTTTTTCTTAGATAAAAAATCTTTAGATGATAATATAAAATTTATTTTAGCAAAAAATATTGGAGAGTGTGAAATTAAAAGTGATATACCTAAAAATTATGTGATTAAAATATTAAAGGCTTTTGTATGAAAATTAATATAAAGAAATTATTTGTTCTTTTATCTTTTATCTTTTGTGTAAGTATTTATGCTGATGTAAAAGTTGTTGAAGTAAAAGTTGTTGAAGTTGATACTTCTCCTCTTAAAGTGTTAGAGGTAATAAAAAAAGACTTAGTTCAAATTGCTTTTTTAAAATCAAAAGTTTCTACTATTGATTTAAAATTAAAAGATAATATTTTATTAAAAAGATATTCTAATTATTTTACATATAGAAAAATTTCTGCAGAATTAGAAAATTTTGAAGAAAGAGCTAAAAAAATTAAAAGATTTAGAAGTGAAAAATATAAAGAAGAAAGATACCAATTAAAGAATAAGATTAAAATTAAAAAAAACGAACTTGAATTAATTGCAGAATATAAAGATTCACCAATTGGTTCTTTAATTTCTCCTCCTTTAATTGAAAAACCACAAAGAATTACAAATCCTTTTGGAATAATCAATGCATTATCTTTTAATAAAACATTAGTAAATAAAAATAGAACATTTAAAAATTTAGGTGAAGATGTATCATCTTTAACTACACTTTTAGATGAAAAAATGTTTTTGTTTTTAGAATTATATAAATTAGACCAAGATGATTTTTATGAAGATCAAATAAATTATTTAGAAAAAGAAATAAAAGATTTTGTTATGGTTTTAGAAATTGTAACTACAACACAAGAAGTATATACAAGAAAAATAGAACAAGTTGTATTGGAAGTTAAAGATCAAATTTCTTTACAGTTCCAGCAAATGTTAACTATGTTTTTAACTATATTCTCATTATTTGTAGTATCTTTTTTAATTAAATTAACACTTAAAAAATACTTCTCTCAAAATGAAAATTATTATATGAATAATAAAATCATTAATTTTGTTTTAGTATTTTTAATTATAATAATAATAATGTTCTCATATATTGATAATGTATCTTATCTTATTACTATTTTAGGTTTTGCGTCTGCTGGTATTGCTATTGCTTTAAAAGATTGGTTTATGTCAATTTTTGGATGGATGGTAATGGTTACATCAGGATCAATTCAAGTTGGTGATAGAATTAAAGTAACAAGAGGCGGAGTTCAAGCTGTTGGAGATGTTTTAGATATTTCTTTATTTAAAATTACAATTAGAGAAGATATTACTTATACTTCATATACAACAAATAGAAGAACTGGAAGAATATTTTTTATTCCAAATAATTATGTTTTCTCTGAAATGATTGCTAACTATACACATTCAGGTTTAAGAACTGTATGGGATGGTATTGATATTACTATTACATATGATTCTAATTATAAAAAAGCTCAGCATATAGCAAAAGAGATTTTAAAACATTATTCAAAAGGTTATACTGATATAACTAGAAAACAGTTATCTAAAATGAGAAATAAATATTCGTTAAGAGCAACTGGAGTTGAACCTAGGGTTTATACTTTTGTAGAGTCATATGGAATTGTAATTTCATCTTGGTATTTAACAAATTCATATTCAGCCCTTGTATTAAGAAGTACTATGAGTCCTGAAATATTAGAAGCTTTTATGAAAGAAGATGATATTACAATTGCTTACCCAACTCAAACAATACACAATGGACCAGTTCAAAGAACTGCTCCTATAGATTTACCTGAAGCATAAAATAACTTACTAATAAAATTAGTAAGTTTAATTAAAAGATTTATCTTAAGATTAAATTTTATTACGATTACAAAAGAAAAGAGGACTATATGAAGAAAGATTCTAGTAAAGATGCACTTGATAAAAATTTAAAGTTTATGGTTTTATCATCTATTATATTATTTGTACTATTTGTATATATGATGTTAAAAGGAGATACACGAATTGTTGGTGTTTCTTATTATTTTGGATTATTTTTTTTAATTGTACTTTTATTTGCAGCAATTTTATTACGAATGAATAAAGATAAATTAAAAGTATATTTTGATAAAAAAAGAGCAAAATCTTTTTCATCTATAATGGAAAAAACAACATCTCCTCAAAGTAGTGAGATTAAAGTAGAAAATTCTAACATTCAAGCTCAAACTTCGAATATATCTTTTAAAGATGTAGCTGGAATAAAAGAAGTAAAAGCTGAATTAGAAGAAATTGTTGATTTCTTAAATAAACCAGAAAGATACTTAAAACATGGAGTTAAACTTCCTAAAGGTGTTTTATTAGTAGGTCCTCCAGGTGTTGGTAAAACTTTAATGGCAAGAGCAGTTGCTGGTGAAGCTGATGTTCCTTTCTTTTATCAAAGTGGAGCTTCATTTGTGCATATCTATGTAGGTATGGGTGCTAAAAAAGTAAGAGAATTATTCTCAGCTGCAAAAGCAAAAGCTCCTTCTGTTATTTTTATTGATGAAATTGATGCTGTTGGTAAAAAAAGAGTAGGTGGGTCTAATGATGAAAGAGAATCAACTTTAAATGAATTATTAACGCAAATGGATGGTTTTGATGGAGATTCTGGAGTAATTGTAATTGCTGCAACTAATAAAATTGAGATTTTAGATGAAGCATTATTAAGAGCGGGAAGATTTGATAGAAGAGTACATATTAATTTACCAAATATTGAGGATAGAAAAGATATTTTAGACTTATATTTAAAAGGTAAAATGAATTCTTTAAATATTAATGAATTAGCATCTTCTACTGCTGGTTTTTCATCTGCTTCATTGGCAACTCTAATTAATGAGTCTTTACTAAATATGATCAAAAGAGATGATATTAATATTTGTAAAGAAGATATAGAAATAGCTAAAACAAAACTTGAGTTTGGAAAAAAAGAGAATAAAATCTTAGATGAAGAACAAAAAGAAATTCTAGCAATCTACCAAGCTTCTAAAGCATTTATATCAAAAAGACAAATATCTTTATTTCAAGAAGGTGTTTCAAAATGTGAAATTGCTTATCCTTCTAAAAAACATTTAATTAAACTTCTAAAAGAATATTTAGCTGGTTCAATTGGAATTGATATTATTAAACATGAACAATATGTTGTATATGTTGAAGATTTAAAAGATGCAGATGAATTAGCTTTTAGAATGACAAATGAATTTAAAATGGCTACATCTGTTGATGATTTATTAAATGAAGTTAAAATATCTTTAAGAAATGAGTTATATAAAAATATTGATAAAATCAATGAACTTAAAGATATTATGATTAAAAATGAGATTATACTAAAAAATGAGATTTAATTATTATTCAGGTTTTTGCCTTGAAAATGAAGAATCTTTATTTTCAGACTTTATTATAAAAAATGATTTCACCAAATCTGCTTTCTCATACGGTGCTATTATAGCTTTTGAAGAAGTTTTAGCTTCAAATACTAGAGTTGATTTACTTCAACTCTTCTCACCTGCTTTTTTTCAAAACAAAGATAAAAAATATAAAAGAATGCAAGAAATGTTTTATAAAAAAGACAAAATATCTTATGTAAATAATTTTGTTAAAAATATTTCTTATCCATCAGATTATGATTGTTTTAAATATTTAAAAAAGGGTGAGGCTCATGAACTTCATACTTTAATATCTTATGTATGGACAAAAGAGAATTTAGAAAAAGTAATAAATCAAGGTACGAAAATAGAAGTTTATTTAGGAAGTGAAGATAAAATTATTGATTCACTTGAAGTTATGGACTTTTTTAAAAAATATGCGAAAGTATATTTTATTAAAAATGTTGGTCATATATTAAAAAAATAATTAAATACAAGGAAAACATATGAGTGAAAAAATTGCAAAGATTGGAATTATAACAGCTAGTGATAGGGCAAGTAAAGGTATTTATGAAGATTTATCTGGTAAAGCTATTATTGATACATTAAATTTATATCTTGATTCAGCTTGGGAACCAGTATATAGATGTATTCCAGATGATAGAGATACACTTGAAGAAACTATGATTGATTTAATTGATAATGAAAAATGTTGCTTAGTTGTAACTACGGGTGGAACTGGACCTTCTTTAAGAGATGTTACACCTGAAGCTACCGAATCTGTATGTGATAGAATGATGCCTGGATTTGGTGAATTAATGAGATCTGTTTCATTAAAATATGTACCAACTGCTATTCTTTCACGACAAACTGCTGGTTTAAGAGGATCTTCTTTAATTGTTAATCTTCCTGGTAAACCAAAATCAATTAAAGAGTGTTTAGATGCAGTATTTCCAGCAATTCCTTATTGTATTGATTTAATGGAAGGTCCATTTTTAAAATGTAATGAAGATGAAATAAAAGCTTTTAGACCAAAAGCTAAATAGTATTTAAGCAAATGAATATTTGAATATTATGTAAATAATAATTAAATATCTTTAATCTTTAATTATTTATATAAATAATTAAAGGTTTTCTAGTGAATAAAATATTATTAGGTCTAATATTTGTTTGTATCGCATTTTTTTAAGTAATTTTGCATTTAATACTCAGCAGTCTACTCTTATTGCTATTATTGTTTTTTAGTTACATTATGGACAAATGAAGCTTTATCTTTAGGTGTTGTTTCTTTATTTCCAATATTGTTATTTCCTATTTATGATCACAAATGCAATAAGTTCTAATTATTCAAAATCAATTATATTCTTATTCTTAGGTGGTTTTATGATTGCAATTGCAACTCAAAAAACTTCTTTGCATAAATATGTATCATATAAGATTTTATCTTTTTTCCCTAATACTCCTAAAGGTATTTTATATACATTATGTATTACTTCAGCTTTTTTAAGTTAACTTATATCTAATAGAACAACAGCTTTATTATTAATTCCAATTGCTTTATATCTAAGTGATGACGTTAAATTAAAAGTAAGATTTGTTTTAGTTATTGCTTATGGAGCAAGTTGGGGCATTATGACTCCTGTTGGAACTCCACCTAATCTAATTTTATTAGGTTTCTTAGAAGCAAATGCAATTAAAGCAATACCTTTTATTAAATGGATTATGTTAACTGCACCTTTAGCATTAAAAGATATTAAGTTTAATATTAATAAAAATGAGAAAATATTTTTAACGTCTGTGCAAAAAAGATTATTATATATTTTAGGATCTTTAGTTATATTTCTATTTGTAAACTCTAGGATTGAACCTTATTATTCAGGTCTTGGTTTAAATGAAAAAGGTATTTTATTAGCTTATGGTTTTACCAAAAATTGGATTCTTAGAATGGGTAGATACAAAACAAATTCTTTATGAAATTATTTTTCTTTCTGGTGCTGGTTTTCTATTACAGCTGCTTTCTCTCAAACAGGTTTAGCAAATGAAATTGCAACATACTTATTGGCTTTATCCTCTCTTCCTCCCATTTTATTAATCTTATTAGTTGCTAGTATTATTACTTTTACAACAGAAGTAACATCAAATACAGCATTAATATCAATTGCTTTACCAATAATATACGCACTTTCCCAAAAGCAAATATAGATGCTACCTTAATTGTATATTTGTGCTTCATATGCATTTATGCTTCCCATAGCTACTCTTTATAATGCAATTACCATGAGTTCTGGTGTTGTTAAAGTAAAAGAAATGATAACATTTGGTTTTATTTTTAATTGTATAGGTATTTTTTTTATATAAGTTATTAAACAATTGTTAATTATAATAAGTTATTATAAAAAAAAGGAATATTATGTATAAAAAAATTATCTTAATTGCTTGTGTGTTTTTACTATCAACATTAAGTGCAAAAGAAGTTAGTCCAAAAGTTTTAAAAGAAATATCATCTTTAAAAATGTTAAAAAATTCTGGAGTTGAAGTTAAAAAAGCTTATATACAAAATGATATATATTTACTTGAAGCTTTAATTCAAGGTAGACTTCAAACTCTATTTTTAACAAAAGATAAAAAGAATTTAATTACTGGTAAAGTTTATGATGTTAATAAAGCTATGGAATTAAGTATACCTATTAATGTAGCTATTTTAAAAGGAAAAGAAGGTTTTTCATATGGTGAAGGAAAAGATGAGTATTATTTATTTACAGATCCAGAATGTCCATATTGTAAAAAGTTTGAATCATATTTTCCAAAATTAAAAAAACATGTAAAAATTAATGTTTTATTTTACCCTTTAGATTTCCATAAAAATGCTATTGATTTAGCTGCTTTTATTTTATCTCATAAAACAGCTGATTCTAAAGCTCAGGCTATGTTTGATGCTGAACCTTCGTTAAAAGCTTTTAAAAATAAAAAGTATAAAAAAGGTGAAAAAGAAAAACTAGTTAAAATCATTAAAGAGCAAATGGCTTTAGGTGAAAGATTAGGTGTAAGAGGTACTCCAACACTATTTTCTGTAAAAGGAAAATCTGTAGTTTGGTCATCATTATTAGAGAAGTACAATATTAAATAAATAGCTAATGTAAACCTTAATTGTATAGATTTATTAGATAGAATATCTAGTAAATCAATTTTAAGGATTTACATTATTCACTGTTAAATCATATTATTTTAAGTTGTAAGTGAATTTGATATTTTTTTTGTTTATACCTTATCCTCCCTTTTATTTTCTAATACTAACTCTTTTGGAGTGCTAACTTAATTTCATACTTTTTGATATGCTCTTAAAACTATTAATGTGAGTGCAAAAGAATATATAAGCAATGGCATTGTCATGTGTAAAATGTAAATGCCTATGATGCTAGGCTTAAAAGAATGGATAGAATACTTTCCTGGAGTATCTACTAAATACTTAACAAGTTATTTAGGCTTGATGAGATTACTCGATAGAGAAAAATACAACACCTATGCAGCTTTTATCTGTGTTTACAGGTAGGAATTTAGTTTATCAACCTTTAATGTGAACATAGCCATTAGTTTTTTATCTAAAAAATTATAACTATCATATCTTCTATATAATTTACTTTTATTTACTATTTCTACTAAGCTTTTTTAATTTTGTAAATAATAGGCCTTTATTGACTTATTATATTTCTTTTTTAGCTATTTGTGCTACAATCCACAATGCAAGAAATATTCAAAAAATTAGATTTAGAAGATTATATCAATTCTTTCTCTTCATTATATGCAAGAGAAAAACCAGTTATTCTAGAAGGTGATATTAACTTACACCATAGATTAATCCAACAATTAGAAACTTACAACTTTAAAGCAGCTCCCAAACTTGAAAACCTAGATGTGCAATTAATGCATATTCAAAAACAAGGTATTTTAAAAGTATATGATATTTATGAATTTATTAAAATAATTACATATTTTATATATTTAAAAAGATTCAATTTTGATGGTAAACTTGAAGAATGGTTCTCAAAAATCATTATTCCAGATGATGTTTTAAATATTGTTGATTTCTTTAGTGATAAAGGTGAAATAAAAGAGGGAGTAGATGAAGACTATGATTTAGTTACCAAAGCTATATATAAAAATAAATCTTTAATTAAAGAAAGTTTATTAAAAAGTGTTAATAACTCAAAACTAAGACCTTATTTAGTAGATTCACAAGTGCATTTAGTTAATGGTGAAGATGCTTTACTTGTTCGCGGTGGATTTAACCATGTGCTTAAAGGTACAGTAATTCACAGATCAAATGCAGGTTTCTTTTATGTAGTTCCTCATAGTGTAAGCTCATTAAAACAAAAACAAAGTGATTTAGAAAATAAAAAAGAAGAAATTTTACTAAAAATATGTAAAAGATTTTCAAGCATATTTGGAAAAAATCTTATGTTCTTAAAATTTATTAATAGAGAATTTGATAGATTTGATCATTACCAAGCAAGACTGTTTTTTGCTCAAAATGGTAATAAAAACTTTATTATTCCAAATAAAAACTCAAAAAATAGATTAATTGATTTTAAACATCCAGCTCTATCTGATGCAAAAGCTATATCAGTAGATTTTACAAAAGCAGTTGTAATGATTACAGGTGTAAATGCTGGTGGTAAAACAATGATGTTAAAATCTGTTTTATCAGCTGTATTACTTTCAAAATACTTAATACCATACAATGCAGATAAAAAATCAACAATAGGGCACTTTAAAAAAGTAATTGCTGTTTTAGATGATCCTCAATCTGTTAAAAATGATATTTCTACATTTGCTGGAAGAATGCAACAATTCTCTCATTTATTTAATCAAAGAAATATAATTGTAGGAGTTGATGAAATTGAATTAGGAACTGATTCAGATGAAGCTGCTTCTTTATTTAAAGTAATAGTAGAAGATTTAATTAAAAAAGATATTTCTATTATTATTACAACTCACCATAAAAGATTAGCAGCACTAATGGCTTCTAATCCTCAAGTTGAACTAATTGCTGCTTTATATGACGAAGTTAATAGAAAACCAACTTATGAGTTCTTACAAGGAACTATTGGACGATCTTATGCTTTTGAAACAGCTTCTAGATATGGAATTCCATTATCTGTTGTAAATAGAGCAAAAGAAGTTTATGGTGATGATAAAGATAAATTAAATGATTTAATTGAAAAATCATCAGATTTAGAGAGAGAATATAAAGAAAAACTATCTGTTTTAAATGAAGAAATCTCTTTACATCAAAAGTTAAATAAAAATCTTAAAGAACAAAAAGAAGATTTAGATGATCATATTTATAATGAAAAATCAAAACTTCATAAAGAATATAAAGATGCAACATCTGAAGCTAAAAAAGCAATTAAAGCTAAAATATATAAAGAATCACATCAACATTTAAATACAGCTCATACTAAAATGAAAGAAATTAAAGTTCAAAAAGTTGAAGAAGTAATTACTTTTAAAGTAGGTGATAGAGTTAAATATAATGATAGTAAAGGTGAAATAGAATCAATTAAAGGTAAAAAAGCTTTTATTGAAACTGATGCAGGAATGAGATTACAAGTTAATTTATCTGATTTAAGAAGATCAGGAAATAAACCAAAAGTTAAAATCAAACAAAGAGTATCGGTATCTATTCAAAAACCTAAATCAGGGCATATTAAATTAGATTTACATGGACAAAGATCAGATGAAGCTGTTGATAACTTAGATAAGTTTTTATCAGATTCATTAATCGCTGGATTTGATGAAGTTTTAGTATATCACGGAATTGGAACTGGTAAATTAGCTTATGCAGTTAAACAGTTCTTAGATACTCATCCTTGCGTAAGATCTTATTCAGATGCACCTGCTTCTTCTGGTGGGTTTGGAGCTAAGATAATTAAACTTTAATTGTCATTTCTAAATATTTATTTTAAAAGCTAATATTTTAAAAATATTAGCTTTTTTTATGATTTCTTTATTTTAATTTTAAGTTTAATTTTT
>JABSOL010000187.1 GCA_013215985.1 Campylobacteraceae bacterium | reverse complement strand
TCTGTTCGGGAAAGCAAGTAAAGAAGGTTTTTATTACTTCATGTCGCAAACATGTTTTGTGAAAATGCCGAACCTTTGTTCGGGAAAGCAAGTACAGAAAGTTCTAATTATTTCGCTTCACGACCACTTTGCAAGGATCCCGAAGTTTCTTGCCGGGTACATTCCCTAAAGACTTTCGAATTTTGGGGCTCCTAAACATTTTAACAAGGGGGGTCCACATATATAAAATATTTGGCCCCGGATCCATATTTCCTTAAGCGGTTTTTGCTCAATAAATATAAAAGGTATAAAATGGCTAAAATAGTTGTATTTACAGGTGCAGGAATAAGTGCAGAGAGTGGAATTTCTACATTCAGAGATAAAGATGGCTTATGGGAAAATTATAAAATAGAAGAAATATGTACGGCTGGTTGTTTAAATACAAAGAGAGATGAAACAATTAAATTTTATGATTTAAGAAGAAAAGATTGTGAGAATAAAAAACCTAATTATTCTCACTTAGAACTAGTAAAACTAGAAAAAGAATATCCTAATGATGTAAAAATAATTACTCAAAATATTGATGATTTATTTGAAAAAGCTGGATCTACTTCTGTATTGCATCTTCATGGTTTTTTAAAAGAAATATACTGTGAAAAATGTAATTTTAAAATAAATATATCTTATGATAGTTTAAAAACTTTATATAATGAATGCCCAAAATGTTACTCTTTTATGAGGCCAAATATAGTATTTTTTAATGAAGAAGCACCTAAATATGAAGATTTATATAAAGAAATGTTAGATTGTGAATTTATTATAGTAATTGGTACTAGTGGTAATGTAATCAGTATAGATAATTTTATTAGAAATCCACACTCAAGAATAAAAAAGTCAATATTAAATAATCTTAAAAAAAGCTCTGCAATTAATGATAGATTATATAATAAAGTATTATACAAAAAAGCTTCTGAATCAATAGATGAAATAATATTTGATATAAAAGAATATATAAATAAGTAAATTACTCTAGTATAGACTTAATAAATTTAGCTATACTAACAAAAAAATACAAAGTTTAAAATGAAAATATTATCAAAAAACTCTTCTCTTGAAGAATCATTAGAAAAAATGACAAATACATTAAAAAGCGTTGGTTCAGAAATTACTTTTGCTGAAGAAAAACATCCTTTAACAAACTGTTATTCAGTTAACTTAAGTTCAAATGATGCACCTAAGCACCTTTACTCAAATGGGAAAGGTACTTGTTCAGAAGCAAGTATTGTAAGTGCTATTGGTGAATATATCGAAAGATTACAAACAAATAACTTCTTTATTGAATTCTACATTCCTAACAGAGATGCTTATCCTGATCAAAAAGTATTTTCTTTTGATGAAGAATATTTAGATAAAGATTTAGCTAAATTTTATAATAAAAACAATGAATTAACAGCTGAAGACTTTGTAGATTATCATAGTGATCACTTTGACAAAGTAGTATCTTTACCTTTTGTGAACTTAACTACAAACAAAAAAGCTTATTTACCTATTAACTTAACACATAATCTTTATGTAAGCAATGGATTAGCTACTGGAAATACTCCAAAAGAAGCTCAAGTACAATCTTTAAGTGAAATATTTGAAAGATATGTAAAAATTGAAATTATTAAAGAAGGATATTCACTTCCTTCTTTCCCAAAAGAAGCTTTAAAAAACTTTACAAAATTAAATGAAGATATTAAAAGTTTAGAAGACTTAGGTTATATTATTGAAGTATTAGATTGTTCTTTTGAAGGAAAATTTCCTGTAACTGCAATTTCTTTAGTTAATCCTAAAACATCAACTTTATTTGTATCATTTGGGGCTCACCCTATTCTTGAAGTATCACTTCAAAGAACGATGACTGAATTAATGCAAGGTAGAGATTTAAGTGATTTAGCTGCTTTTGAAAAACCAAGTTTTGATAGAGAATTAATTCAAACTAATTCAAACATTGAATCTCATTTTATTGATTCAAATGGTAAAATTGGTTTTGAATTCTTATGCGCTAAAAAAACATTCTCTTATACTACTTGGCCTTATAATGGATCTAATACAGATGAAGAATATGATTATTTAATCAATATTACTAAAACTATGAAAAAAGACATTTATATTAGAGAATATAATTATCTTGATTTTTACTCTTGTCAAATAATAGTTCCAGGTGTTTCAGAAGTTTATCCTTTAGAAGACATGATTTATAATAATACTAATGCTGGTAAATTAATTAGAGATATGGTTTTAAACTTTAAAGAATATGATCCAGAAGAAATTTTAGATGCATTAGAATCATTTGATAATAATTTAAATGTTGAAAAATATATTGGTGTAATTTTTGCTAATAACTTTACTATTTGTGATTTTAAAGCACAATTAAATTTAATGCTTGGAAATTATGAAGAAGCAATTGAGTTATTTGAAATGTCAAGTCAACCACTAGCATATCTTTTGTCTCAATTAGTAAGAATGTATTTAAATGAAACTTCTTGGGAAGATTATGAACTTGCATTAAATAATGTATTTACAAAAGAAAAAGTAGATCAAGCTACAAAAATATTTAATGGTGAAGAAGATTTTACAAATGTTACATATCATCAAGACTATTTAAACATTCTTGATTTATATGATAGATTATGGATTAAAAAATTAAATAAATAATCATATACTTTAAAAGGGATAAAATACATAATAAGTATTTTATCCCTTTTTTATGCTCAGTTTTATTACAAATACAAAAATAACTCTCCTATACTTTGCAGTGAAGACCTTTTTAATCCAATAATATTCATTAATACTTTGAAATATCATCCTATGATATATTAAGTGTTACTAATACAATAAAGAACAAGATATAAAACAAAAAAGTAAACTAAAAGTTTCAGATATATTAGGTTAAGCAGTTTGGGTATTATTAAATTCACCTTCACTTAAATTATCGTTTTTTCTTGATGATTTAGATTTATTTTAATTCATGCAATAAGAACTGGTAATTATAAAATATATAAAGATAAAGAATCAAATGACCCAGTTGCCTTATTATTAAGGACTAAAGTGTCGGATGAAATTAATAAAAAACTTAAATTAGGTATTTCAAAGCTTGCACCACATGAATGAAATAGTGGTGATAATTATTGGATTAGTAGTACCTAAGGGTGATTCTGCAATTGTACTTGAAGACTTTAAGAATACAAATTTTAAAGAAATTAATTTCAATTAAAATATAGTAAATAGTGATGGACAAAATGAAACAATAAAAGTTATTACGGAAAATTAAGTAAAAAAAAAGAGAGCTTTTAAACTCTCATTTTTTTAATTATATTTATAATTATTTAACTGTACCTAAAGGACAAATTTCTTTTTTATACACATCATTTAATACTTGAGCTAAACCAGCATAAATTGCAACTAAACCACAAATAATACCTTCTGCACCAGCAATTCTTGTAAACATTACATTGCCTGTAAAATCTCCAAGTGCTAATAAAACAAATAAAATTGTTAACAATCCGAATACTGCTTGTAATGCTTTATTAATTCTTAATGTTCCAATGAATAAAACACCTGTAAATAATGCCCACATAGATAAATAGAATCCCATTGCCATTTTAGTTGGAGCTTCCGCTAAACCCATTTTTGGTAATAAAATTAATGCCACTAATGTTAACCAAAATGCACCATATGCTGTAAATGCAGTTGTACCAAAAGTATTATTCTTTTTATATTCCATTAAACCTGCTAAAATTTGTGCAAATCCACCAAAGAAGATTCCCATTCCTAAAATCATAGCATCCATTTCAGTAATACCTAAATTATGGATATTTAATAAAACAGTTGTTAAACCAAATGCACATAAACCTAAAGGTGCTGGGTTTGAAGTTGTATCAACAACAGAAATTTGTGTAACGTTATTTTCTAATTTTTCTTGCATAGACTCTCTTTTTTAATTTTTCAAATCATTTTTATCTGAATCGTATGATATAGTTGTGACATTTCTTTATATTTATATAAACTATTTCTAATTCATTAATAATTTTACAAATAGTAACATAACTTATACATTATACTTAAGTATAATATTATTTATTCGGCATTAAATATCTATCAATATTAATATATATTGATAAAATACATATAATAACAAAAAAATAAAATTATTTTTAATTACTATTAAAATTATTTATTTGATTACTTTTTTTTACTTTTACTAATAATTTTTCTAATTAATAAATGAAGTGAGTTTTACTCAAGATAATTTATTGATAAGAATCAATGCATTAAAATCAATTTTTTAATATATTTGTATAAATTAAAGGATAAATTATTACATTCACATTTATACATCTTATTCATTTTTTCTCAGTGTTTATTTATGGAGGTTTTTTATTTGTTGATAATTTATTTTTATCAAAAATGTCTTCATCTTTAAATGAAGAAGAAAGTAAAAAAGCAAGAGAATCAATAATGATTCATGTTAGAAAAGTTGTGCCTTGGTCCTTATTAATAGCTGTTGCATCGGGAATATATTTAATTATACAAGTATTTGGTCCGATTGAGAACAATAGTTTAAGTTCATTTCAAATAATATTAAGTCTTAAAGCATTTTTAGGTTTATGGTTAGGTATTAGAGGTTTTAATCAAAAGTTCTTTAAAATAAACCCATTTTTATTTAAAGGACACTTATTTCCATTTGTTTGTGTAATTATAATAATCTTTATTTCGCAAATTATGTATATATAAACAAGTTCTTAGATTTTTTCTAAATCTAAGGACTTGTACTTTATTATTATCTTCCTAGATTTTAAAATCTTACCTAATTAACATAAAAGAGTCTTCCTCATAGTTTTCTAGTTTATACAGATAAATTATTCTTGGCTTCTGTAATAGTTCTTTTACTCTCTTATTATCTATAAGTTGAAATTAGAAGTTAA
>JABSOL010000186.1 GCA_013215985.1 Campylobacteraceae bacterium | reverse complement strand
TTTTTACTTTAATATCTACTTGATTTCTTATCTCATCTTGTATATTTTTATTTGATTAAGATTCTATTATTTCAATATCATCTAATAAAAACTCAGATAAAAAACATTCTAATATCTCAAAATTAGCTTTTGATCTTAGAATTATTTTATAGCCCAATCAAAACGTATTCATGTATTTTATAATATAAATGATTTATATTTATGACTTCAATTTATTTTGATATTAAATAAATTTTACTCTTTTAAAGTATTTATTAATTATCTATGATCAATTAATAACTATTTAAACTTTATTATAAAACTTTTTACTATAATAAATAATTCATAAGAGGAGTGTCAATGTACACAAATATTTTTACAAATAATAAAGACTTTGGTGGAAATTTTTTAAATGAATTCGAATCAAAATTAGATGTATCAACTGATGTCATGATTGCAACAGGATATTTTGGAGTATCTGTAATGGAAGATCTTAGAGAAAAGTTAATAAAACTATCTAAAAAAGGTAGTTGTAAAATATTGATTGGAATGGTATTCCATTCTGGTGTAACATTAAAACAGAAGAATTTCTTAAAATCTATAGATACGGACCTACGAAATATTTCTAGTGACAATGGTATTTATATTTCTATGAAACCATACCATGGCAAATTATATAAATTTGGAAAAGATGAAAATAAAGATATATTTATTGGATCATCAAACTTTTCTAAGGAGGGTCTTAAGTCAAGATATGAATGTACAGTTTTAATTACGGACAATAATACCAAAGAGGGAATAAGTACTTATCTTGATGATTTATATGCATTGAATACAACAATAACATTATCAGAAACTGATTTAAGAGTTAAAGGTAAAGTTATACCTATTCGAAGTTCAGAATTGGTAGATTATGAAATACCAGAATCATCTTTTCCTGATATTAACGAAGTAATTGGAAAATGTGATATAAAATTAAGAGTTGATAACCAACCTATGTCATCATTCAATTTATATTTTGAACCTGGTAGAAAAAATAGTAAAGGTTTATATGTACCAAGACCTTGGTATGAAGTTGAAATTACAACAACAAGTACAGAGCAGAATAATGTTTATTATCCGGAAAGTGATATAATTGAATCTGGAAAAACAGCAAGAAAGGGTATTTTTAATGCCTTTATAAAGCAAGATTCTAAATTTTATAAAATAAAAATGGTAGTTCATGCGGCAAATGGTAAGAATATATCATCTCATAAAGATTCAGGCGGTCGAATAACTTTAGGTAAAATAATAAAAGGTAGACTTGAAAAAGCAGGCTTACTTAAAGAAGGAGATATCTTGACCTCTGAAATATTAGATTCTTATGGAAAAGATACTATTACTTTATTAAAGATTAATAAAACTGATTATATATTAGATTTTTAAATTGATTTTTTATAGTAAATATGCAGCAAATATGTTATAATTGTTGCATATTTATTGTCTAGGAATTTATATGCATGAAAAAGAATGGAAAAACACTTCAAAGAATATACTTAAATCTGAGCTGAGAAGAAAAAATATAGATTACAATCAGCTATCTGAGAAATTGACAAAAATTGGCATTGATGAACCTTCTCAAAATATTAATTCTAAAATAAATAGAGGAACGTTTAGTTTTATCTTCTTTTTGCAATGCATGGAAGCAATTGAAACAAATAATATTACATTACGAATTAGAGAGAATATAAATGAATAAAAAAATTTTTAAACTAGGTGAACTTTTTTGTGGACCTGGAGGTATTGCACTAGGTGCAACAAATGCAATTGCAATAAATGAGAATACAAAAGATGAATATACTATTAAACATGTATGGGCATCTGATTATCATGAGGAAACTTGCCAAACATATGAAAGAAATATAAAGGGTGGAAAAGTTTTTTGTGCTGATGTAAAAGAACTTATAAAAGATGATGAGTCAATGAAGATTCTAGAAAGTATTGATGCTTTTGCTTATGGATTTCCTTGCAATGACTTTAGTATAGTTGGAGAATCAAAAGGTCTTAAAGGAACTTTTGGAGGGTTATATTCCTATGGAGTTAAAGTAATTAATAAATTTAAACCAAAATTCTTCATAGCAGAAAATGTTGGAGGACTTACAAGTGCAAATGAAGGAAAAGCTTTTATTCAAATTAAAGAAGATTTAAAAAATGCTGGAGATGGATATGATTTAACTATTCATAAATACCGTTTCGAACAGTACGGAATTCCACAAAATAGACATAGAATTATTATTGTAGGAATTGATAGAAAATTAAATCTAAAATATAAAATCCCTGCTCCAACTACAAAAAGTAATCCTATGAGTGTAAAAGAAGCTTTAGAAAATAATCCAATATCTGAAACTGCTTATAATAATGAAAGAACAAATCAATCTAAAAATGTAATTGAAAGACTAAAATATATAGAACCAGGAAAAAATATATGGCAAACAGATTTACCTAAACATTTACAACTGAATGTAAAGGGTGCCAAACTAAGCCAGATATATAGAAGACTTCACCCAGATAAACCTTCTTACACTATTACAGGAAGTGGAGGTGGAGGAACACATGGTTATCATTATGAAGAATATAGGGCATTAACAAATAGGGAAAGAGCAAGAATTCAGACTTTTCCAGATGATTTTGAATTCATAGGAAAAAAAGAAAGTGTTAGAAGGCAAATAGGAATGGCTGTTTCGCCAAAAATGTCTAAAATTATATTTGAATCTATTCTAAAAACTTTTGCAGGTATCGAATATACAAGTATTGAATCAAACCTAAAGTAACTTTAACTAATGAGATATTTCAATATAATGTTATATCTCATTTTTAATTGTTAAACCATTATAACTTATCCAAACAATTTCTACTTTATTAATTTGTAGATTAAGGCTCTTAAACCAATCAGATATAGTTTTAAATTTTTATTACCTTCTAATTGTATTTCTAATATATCATCACTATTTTAACTACCAGCTTCTTTTATTTCAAAAGGATCAAGACATCCATTAAATAGTGTACATGTATAACTTTGCTTTGAATTATGAATATAAATCATTCTCTCTTTACATCTTGGCATTTGAAGATATCCGGATCAATATATTGTGCACCAAAATAAGTATGTCAATAGACCACCTCTAAATAACTTTTTTTTATAATTCTTTTTAGGTATTCGTACTTATATTCTTTTATAAGTATGAATAAAAATACTACATAATAAAGATAAGAAATTATAAACCTTAATCTTATTTTTGATATAAACTCAAAAAAATCTAATTTCATTTTCTAGATATTTAAGAAATACTATAGTATAGAATAAGATTACAACTAAACATGTACAATAAATATACCTTCAATTAATAGAGTTCTTTTGTTACGTCCTACTAATTCACCAATAATATTTATTCAACAATTAGGACGCGGTTTACGTAAGTGTGAAGATAAAGAATATTTAACTGTTTTAGATTTTATAGGTAATCATAATAAAGCATATTTAATAGTAATTGCATTAATGGGTAAAACAGGAATTGATAAAGATAGTATAGTACAATCTGTAAAAAATGACTTCTCTTCAATTCCAGGGGCAACACATATCCAAATGGATGCTATCTCAAAAGAGAGAATTTTAAAACAAATTGAAGAAGAAAACTTTAACTCAATTAAATATTTAAAAGATGAGTATTTTGAATTTAAAAATATACTAAATAATAAAGTTCCAAAACTTCTTGATTATCTATCATATGACGGATCAGTTAATCCAATTAAGTTTATATCTTATTCTAAATCATATATAGAATTTTTAGCTAAAGTTGAAAATAATGATTTTTATCATAAATACTTTGTAAATGAAGAATTTATTAAAATTATTAGATTTATTGATTCATTATTACTAATTAAAAGAATACATGAATTTGTTATATTAAAATATTTAATCAATAATGAAAATATTTCAATTCCACAAGCAAAAGAATCAATTTTACAATATGTAAATAATCATAATGTTGGAACAATTGAACATAGTTTTGATTTTCTTTCTCAAGCTTATTTTGACTCACGAGAAAAAAAGACTTATATTCAAATAACACAAAAGAAAGATAATAAATTATATAGAACTGAAGTATTCTCTAAAATACTAGAAAATGATGATTTTAAAAACATTATTCTTGATTCTTTAAATTATGGAATCTTATTATATGAAAGTGAATTCTCATCTATTAACTACGGCCTACCTGCTTTTAAAATAAATTATAAATATAATATGAAAGATGTAGCACTTTTGTGTAATTACACAAAAATACACTCTTCATTTAGAGGTGCTGGAGTTTTAAAATTTAGAAATAATTATTTTCTATTTGTTAATTTAGAAAAAGATCAAGATATTAAAGAATCAATAAATTATAAAAATAAGTTTCTTTCATTAAAACATTTTCAATGGCAATCAAAAAACACAACATCTCAAGATAGTGATGAAGGTTTTAGACTAACAAAAAATAAAGAAGCTAAATATAATTTACACCTATTTGTTAGAAAATATAAAGTGGTTGATAAAAAAATAGAACTCTTCACTTACCTTGGAAAAGCTAATACTATTTCGTTTAAAGATAATAATAGATCCAGCATTGAGTTGTTCAATTTTTCTCTTTTAAATGTACACATTTGGTCCACTTTTTATAATTTTTCCATCCCTTCTTGGTCCCA
>JABSOL010000185.1 GCA_013215985.1 Campylobacteraceae bacterium | reverse complement strand
AAATAAAAGAATAAATTTTTCTATTTTAGATAAAAATTTTGACAAAACTCTAAATAATGTAATATTATAGCTTCATTTAGCTTATAAATTTATTGATGGTGAGTTGAGATATGATGATTCTCTAATTTTAACTGAGAAGAATAATATTAAAAAAATATTTAATACTATTCCAAACTTTGATAAAATATATAAATTAAATAAAGAAAATATTAAATCTTTAGATCTTATAACAAAAAAATATTATTTTCTAAAAGAATCTGTTTTACATAAATTAGAAAACAGTTCTGATTCTATAGATATTTTTTTATTTAATAAAATAAAAGATATTTAAGTAGCTAAAATTTTTCCTTAAATTACTTTTATAATATATCTTTAGGCATTTTCTTATACTAATAGGAACAAATATTTATGAAACGAAAAAGGACATTAATGTTCCTTCTATTAAAGATATTCCTAAGCCAGCAAATACAGCATCATTAGCTAGTGAGGCTGAGTCAAATACCATATAATACTGTTAATAAAATAGGTTTTGCTCTTGTTTCTGTCGAAATTGCAATAGCTCTATTTATTGATATGTCTTTTTCCCTATATATAAGTTTTGAGAAATCAATAATTAATGTTGAGTTTCTAGAATTAATTCCAATTAAAGAAGTTGCTGTTAAATAGAATGTATCTTCTGTAAATAAATCCATAAAATAATGAGCAAAGATAACTCCAATAATTGACGCAAAACTTCCTAGAACAATTGTACCTGCTAGTCTAAAACTTTTATAATACATAACCATTAAAAAGTATATTAAAACTAAATCTGCAATAAAAGCAAGTCCTAAATTTATCAATAGTAACTTTTAATTCTCCATCCCAAATAAGCTCAAACATTTCACCTGTATTAATATTTATAAAAGATAAATTTAATAAATTGATTTGGTTTTGGGAATCTTTGTTATTTAATACTGCTAGGCTCATGCCATTAAAAGCTAAAAATAGTATTTCTTTTACTTGTTTTATACTCACTTCACTTCTAAGGATTGATACTGCAACCCTAAACAGGACAAAGAAATAATTATCTATGCTAACACTATTAAAGATAAAGTTCTAGAAAACGATAAGTTGATTGAACAAGTAATTAACAATACCAAAGAACAAGCTATGATGGGTGGATTCGCTGATGCAATTAACACAGCAGTTATAGAGAGTTTAGATGTACACCAAGATCTTGCTACTCAAATACTAGGTAAAGATAGGAGCAGAAACGGTTTTGCTGATATTGTTTATGAACTTATTGCCAAAGGATTGAATGCTTCTGTTAATAAGCAGAACATTGACTTATCACGTTTTGAGTACCCTCAAGAAAGTTACTCTAAGTCAATATAGGCAGAATAGTAACAATGAGATGAAAGCAAGTAACACAATGCTCTTACAGATAAAAAGCTTATCCGTAGCAGCATTGTTTATGTTGATTATTTGTTGATTATTTTTAGTAAAAGTGGCTAAAACTAGCTACTTTACTAGAGCAAAATAAAGTACCAAATAGCTAACTACTAAGTTAGCTTTTCTTCTCCAAACAAGACTCCTCACAACTGCTGTAAAGCCCTTGTAATCATCATTTAAAGGACTGCGCTAGATTTCCAATAATTAGGGTCCAACCATCAATCACAATGAAGAAGATTAGTTTTATGGGCAGGGAGATCATTACAGGAGGCAACATCATCATACCTAAGGACATTAGAATAGAGGCGACAATAATATCAATTACTAAAAATGGTAAAAATATTAAAAAGCCTATTTCAAAAGCTGTTTTTAATTCACTTACAATAAATGCAGGCATTAACAAAGTTAAAGCTACATCATCAATATTCTTAGGATTCTTTTCTTTTTTAATTCTATAAAAAAGAGCTAAATCTGATTCTCTTGTATTTTTTATCATAAACTCTTTAAAAGGTTTTATACCTTTTGCGAAAGCTTCTTGATATGTTATTGTTTCTTCCATATAAGGAACAATCGCATTATCCCAAGATCTTTGAGCATAAGGTTCCATAATAAATATTGTTAATATTAATGATAATGAAATAATAATTTGAGACGGTGGAGTTTGTTGTAAACCCATGGCCTGTCTTAACAGTGAGAATACAATAATAAGTCTTGTAAACGAAGTTACCATTAATAATAGCGTTGGTGCAAGTGCAAATAGGGCTAAAATTATTACTATGTTAATTGTTTTTACAAATTGAGCTGGTTCTTCAATTGCTGAAACTGACAAACTAATCATTGGAGCTTGATCAGCTGCAAAGATAGATAAAGATAATAAAACAATTGATAATATAATTTTCAAATAATTTTCCTAAAATAAATATTGCAATTTTATCCTAAATATGATTAAATCTTATGTAATTTCTGTTAATATAACAAATATACAATATAAAGGTAATTTATGAAAACAATATTATTTTTACTTTTTCTTATTTCATCTGTTTTTTCTGATAAATTAGAAACTTTAAAAGACAAACAATTTTTATTAGCTGGCGTTAAATATGATTATGAGCCCTTTGGTTTTGTGAATGAAAAAGGAAGAATTGATGGTTTTGATATTGATTTAATTAAATATATTGCCACAAAACTAAATTTAGATGTTAAATTTAAACAAGTTACTTCATCTAATAGAATTAAACTATTAAAAGAAGGTGCGGTTGATATTTTAGCCGCTTCAATGACTCATACATTTAAAAGAGATAAAGAAATTGATTTCTCTATTTCATATTTTTTTGATGGACAGGCTTTATTAGTTAATAAAAAAGATGCAAGTAAAACTTTTAAAGATTTATATGAATCAAAAATAGGGGCTATAAAAGGTGCAACTTCTGGTAATAATTTTAAAAAACTATTTCCAAAGTCAAAAATTATATTATTTAATGAATATCCGCAAGCATTAAGATCACTTAAAGGTGGACATATTGATGCAATTACTACTGATTTATCTTGGTGTATTCTTCAAGCTAAAAAGAGCAATGGAAAACTAAAAGTACTTCCTAAAACTTTTTCTTATGAACCTTATGGAATTGGAATTATTGAAAATGAATCTAATTTTTTAGATGCAATAAATGAAGCAATTGCTGATTCTGTTATTGATGGAACTTATGCAAATATATATGAAAAATGGTTTGGTAAACTTCCAGCTAAATTACCAGAAGTTTGGTCAGAAGAATAATATTTATTTAGGATTTTTCATATAACCTAATTCAATTAGTTTATTATATATTTTAGCAGTAATCTTACCACCCGCACTCCCACCATGGCCTCCATGTTCAACTATAATAGTAATTGAATATTGGGGTTTTTTATAAGGTGCATAAGATGTTAACCAAGCATGTGATCTATGATAATAATCTAAGTCACTTTCTTTCATTCTTTTTTTCTCAGATTGAGGAATTGAAACTACTTGCGCAGTTCCTGTTTTTGCAGCCATTTTAACTTTTGATGATTTTACATGTCTATATGCTGTTCCTTTTTTATTATTAGCAACATCATACATACCTTTTCTAATTATCTTTAAATATTCTTTATTAACTTTTAAATCTACAGGCTCTTCATAATTATCTTTTGATAAATGTGGTCTAGGTAACTTTCCTGTTGCTAGAAAAGCTGTATATCTAGCTATTTGAATAGGAGTTGTTAGTGTATAACCTTGACCAATAGAAGAAATAACTGTTTCCCCTTTTACCCAAGATCTTTTATATCTTTTTCTTTTCCATTCTTTATTTGGGTTATTTCCAACAAACTCATTGATTTGATCTATTCCGGTTCTTTGCCCAAAACCTAATTTTTTCATAGTTTTTGCAATAGCATTTATTCCTACTTCTTGACTTGCTGTATAGAAGAATACATCACAACTTTGTGATAATGCTTTTGTGAAATTTACTTTTCCATGACCATGAGTTTTCCAACATCTGAAATATCTTTTTCCTAATTTAACTGAACCTTTATCATTTACTATATAAGAAGGATCAATTCCATTTTCTAAAAATGCTAAAGAAACACCCATTTTCCAAACAGAACCTGGAGGATATAAACCATTTACTATTTTATTTGTAAAAGGATGATTTAAATCATTTTTTAAAATATTCCATTCTTTATGAGAAATTCCACCAACAAATATATTATTATCAAACTCAGGAAAAGATCCTGCTGCTAATACTTCACCATTATTTACATCCATTACAATTATAGATCCACTTTTATCACCAAATAGTTTATGAACATATTTTTGTAATTCTATATCTATGCTAATTCTTAGATTATTATTTATACTTGCTTTTTTTTCATTTAAGACTTTTATTTCTTTATTTAAAGCATTTACTTTTACATCTTTAAATCCAAGTTCACCTTGTAATTTATTATTATAATATCTCTCTAAACCATTTTTTCCAATAATTGAAGAATATTTTGATAAAGGATTCTTTTTAATATCTTTAGTTGAAGCTTTTCCTACATATCCAATAATATGTGAGGCTACTTTTTTATAAGGATAATATCTTTTAACAGCAGATTCTACTTTAATACCATCTTTTGCATTTAATATAGTATATTTACTAAAAAACTCATCATAAGCTATGTAATCTACAAGTTTTACATAATTATGACTATATGCCGAATCTAGTTTTTTGTATCTTTTTAATAACTTTTCTTTTTTAAATTGTGGAAAATGTTTATTAATTAATGATATTAAATTATGTAATTTTTCTCTATTTTTTTTAGATCTTAAATGAGGAGCTATATTTATTGAAAAACCTAGGTCATTAATAATTAAAGCTTTTCCATTTCTATCTTCTATAATGCCACGAGAGGGTACTACATAAATTCTTTTTATATAGTTTTGTTTTGATAATTCTTCATAATAAGTATTTGATTTAATACTTAAAAAATAAACTCTTGCCAATAGCATAAACGAAATTACTAGAATAAAAGCAATTAAAATATTTAATCTTTTCATATAAATA